>JAFSRQ010000022.1 GCA_017446055.1 Synergistaceae bacterium
GCAACCCCCGAAGAAGCAAAGAAGCTCAACAACGTACTCGAAAAGATTCACCAGCTCCACGAGAACAACCCGATGTTGGGATTCAGAGGGTGCAGACTCGGAATGATTTACCCCGAAATCTACGAGATGCAGATGAACGCGATCTTTGAGGCGGTCGTCGATCTGACGAAGCAGGGCGTTACCGTCAAGCCGGAAGTCATGATACCCATCGTAGGCACTAAGGCGGAAATGAAGTTCTTCCGTGAGATGGCTGACAGGATCGCGGCTGAGGTGAAGAAGGCAAGCGGCGTTGATTTCGGCTACCTTGTGGGGACGATGATTGAGCTTCCGAGGGCGGCACTTGTCGCTGACCAGCTCGCTGAATACGCGCAGTTCTTCTCATGCGGGACGAACGACCTCACACAGACGACGCTCGGATACTCACGCGACGACGCGGAAAACAAGTTCCTCTTCCAGTACGTCGAAAAGGGAGTCTTCAAGGAAAACCCGTTCGCGGTACTCGACAGGGAAGGCCCCGGCCAGCTCGTGAAGATGGCGGTCGAGAAGGGACGTTCAGTCAACCCCGGAATGTCGGTTGGAATCTGCGGCGAACACGGCGGCAACCCGGAGAGCATCGCGTTCTGCCACAGCGTGGGACTGACCTACGTATCATGCTCGCCGTTCAGAGTCCCCGTAGCAAGAATCGCGGCGGCTCATGCGGCACTCGGTGTGCTGAAGTAGCAGTAACAGGCGAAAAATTATCCCCCTAGCTTCATGGCCGGGGGGATTTTTGTTACTGTCGGTTATTTCTCATGAATCTTTGTGGGGCTATGTATGCAACCACGACCCTTAGACGTTGAGCCGCACCATATGCACTTATTATTTCCGTGTCCGTGCCGATGTGTTTTGTTGGGGCTATGCGGGCAGCCTTTGCCGTACGCAGTTGAGCCACAGTACTCACAGTGTGAACCGTCCTCGTTATGCTCGTGAATTTTATCTGGGCTATGTGGGCAACCCTTACCGTATGCAGTTGAGCCGCAATATTTACACTTACTCATTCTTTCTCCTCCTGCTTAATTTTTAGTAACATAATCTGCAAATTTCCTCAACAGACAAGATAACATAATCTGCAAATTTCCTCAACAGACAAGATAACATAATCTGCAAATTTCTGAGATTGCAACGAGACATAATAAATCCCCCCGGTTTCATGGCCGGAGGGATTCTTGCTGACTCAACGCGACTCTTAGCGTTCGACTTTCACGCGCCGGGTAATGTCCTCAGACTCTTTCGGGTCAGGCTCGGCCTCAATTCCACCGAACGGCATCTGCGCCACAAGCACCCATCCTTCAGGAACGTCAAACAGCTTCCTCACAGCCTCATCAATCACAGGGTTGTAGTGCTGGATGTTCGCGCCTATGTTCACCTCACGCAATGCGCTCCACACCGTGAACTGAAGCATACCGTTGGCCTGATTCGCCCACACCGGGAAATTCGCCGCGTATGGTGCAAACTTCTCCTGCATAGCCTTCACCGTTGCGCTGTCGTAATAGTACAGCACAGTACCGTATGCTGACTTGAAGCCGTCAATCTTCTCGCGTGAGACCTTTCCGCCGAACGCCGAATATATCGTGTCCCAAAGCTGATTGTGTCTCTCCCCCAGTGCCAGAACGACTCTAGCGCTCTTCATGTTGAATGCATCGGGTACTAGCTCGGTTACATTCTTGATGAGAGACTCGACCTCTGAATCGCTGACAGGAATATTCTTGTTGAGACGGTAGACGCTCCTGCGCTTTGTTATCGCGTCAATGATGGACATGAAATTTTATGCTCCCTTCATGTTTTGTGATAATATCTTGAATCATACACTATCCCAAGTCAAACAGGAGGCATCAATTCTCTGTATGGAAGCAAAAGATTACAAGGACACTTTGAATCTGCCTGTTACAGATTTCCCGATGAGAGCCAACCTAGCCAAGCGTGAACCGTCATTCTTGGAGTTCTGGCACTCACACGACATCTACCACAAGGCACTACACGCCCGCGAGCATTCCCCCGAAAAATTCCAGCTCCATGACGGCCCGCCCTACGCAAACGGAGATATTCACATCGGTACGGCGTTCAACAAAATCCTCAAGGACTTTATCGTGAAGTCAAAGACTATGACGGGACGCTACACACCCTACGTACCGGGCTGGGACACACACGGACTGCCCATAGAATTGCGCTCGCTGAAGGACGGCGGACTCTCCAAGCTCGGAACTGGTGTTGACCCGGTCGAGCTGCGCGCAAAATGCCGGGAGACAGCGTTACATTATCTCGGTGTACAGCGTGAGGAGTTCAAGCGTCTCGGCGTTCTCGGTGAATGGGAGCATCCCTACATCACGCTTGACCCGGAATATGAGCATCTGGAGCTTCACGCTTTCGCTGACATGGTCGAGAAGGGACTCATATACCGCGGACTCAAGCCCGTGTTCTGGTGCACCGACTGCCAGACAGCACTAGCCGCCGGAGAAATAGAGTACTGGGACGAGGACAGCCCTTCGGTTTACGTGGCCTACCCCCTGCCCGGAGCGGGTGAGAAATTCCCGGAGCTTGCAGGGCGTGAGACATACATTGTGATATGGACTACTACCCCGTGGACTCTACCGTCAAGCGCAGGAGTCGCCGTTCATCCCCGCTACGATTACGGCTTCTACGAGTGCAACGGGAAAGTTTACGCCTTCGCATGTGAGCTGAAAGGGGCAATCGAGAGCAACACAGGACTCACTTTCACCGGGCCGATATTGACCGTCAAAGGTGCTGACCTGGAGAGAATGAAGCCTCTTCACCCGTTCTACGAGCATGAGCTTCTTGTTGTTCTTGCTGACTATGTAGAGCTTGAGACAGGAACGGGATGCGTCCACACTTCACCCGGTCATGGTGTGGAGGACTACGAGACTGGAGTCAGGTATGGCCTCAAGGTTTACAGCTCAGTTGACCACGCCGGGAAATTCGAGAAGGAGCTTCCGATTGTCGGCGGAATGTCCCTCGATGAAGGCGGCAAGAAGGCGATTGAGTTAATCCGCGAAAAGGGCAGGCTTTTAGGCTTCGGGAAAATCTCACACAGCTACCCTCACTGCTGGCGGTGCAAGAGACCCGTAATCTTCCGCGCAACAGATCAGTGGTTCATCAACGTAAAGGCCTTCAGGGACGAGGCATTGAGGATTATCGACAGCCAAGTGAAATGGATACCCGACTGGGGGCGCGACAGGATATATAACATGGTCAGCTCGCGTTCCGACTGGTGCATTTCCCGCCAAAGGGTTTGGGGGATTCCAGTCCCAGCGATTCACTGCAAGGACTGCGGACACTTCACCCTCACTCCCGACCGTATAAGGATGCTCGCCGAGAAAGTGAAGACTTCCCCCGATGGAACGTCTATATGGTGGCGCGAGAGTCTGGAATCATTGTTCGGTGAGAAGGCCTGCTGTGATGAATGCGGCTCTCACAATGTCGAGAAGGACAGCAACATTCTCGATGTCTGGTTTGACTCCGGCGTGTCTCACATGTCAGTACTCAACGAGAAATTCGGACTCACATGGCCGTGCGACATGTACCTTGAGGGAAGCGACCAGCATCGCGGATGGTTCCAGTCGTCATTATTGACCGCTGTAGCCATTAAGGGACGCGCACCATACGCACAAGTCCTGACTCACGGCTTCACCCTTGACGGAAAAGGCCGGAAGATGTCGAAGTCTCTCGGCAACACTATAGCCCCCGCCGACATCTGCAACGAGTTCGGGGCTGACATATTGCGTTTGTGGGTAGCCTCAACGGATTACAGGAACGATGTGCGTATCTCGAAGGACATCCTGAAGACGTTATCCGAGACTTACAGACGTATCCGCAACACAGCACGCTTCCTTCTGGGCAACCTTCACGACTTCAAGCCGGGTGATTCACTGCCGTATGAGTCTCTGCTTCCGATGGACAAATGGATACTCGACAGGCTTCACCGGATTATCGCGAGAGTCCGTGACGCATTGGAGGAATACGAGTTCCACGTTCCTGTGTCATTGATACACTCGTTCTGCGTCAATGAGCTTTCAGCGTTCTACCTCGACATCAGCAAGGACAGGCTTTATGTTGAGGCAAAAGACTCCCTCACGAGACGGAGCGCGCAGACGGCCATGTACGAAATCCTGTCGTGCGTAACGAGAATGATTGCCCCCCTGTTGAGCTTCACGGCTGAAGAAATCTGGCAGGAGATGCGCAAGACTGACGGCACACTTCCTGAGAGCGTATTCTTGTCGGACTTCCCTGTTCAGGACGCGGCAAAACTTGACGACTCTCTCAATGCGCAATGGGCGGAAGCTGAAACCCTCAAGGGAGCAGTCAGCCGTATGCTTGAGACTATGAGGGCGGCAAAGACTATCGGGACATCTCTTGAAGCGTCGGTGCAGGTGAAACGTTCAGAGAGCCTCGCAGAAATCGAGCGGTCATTCACGGAGTCGGAGCTTGCTGACATTGTGATTGTGTCAAAATTCGAGTGGGTGAACGAGCTGACCCTGCCGAATGTCTTTCACGATGATGATACCGGGTATGACATTGCCGGGGGGTTTGCGCCGGGTGAGAAGTGTCCTCGCTGCTGGAAGTATGACGAGCATCCGAACGCTAACGGCTTGTGCAAACGCTGCGCCCATGTCATGCACGAAGACTAGAGGATGAATTTTGCGGCCTCCCTGTGAATGAGCGGGGAGGTATTTTTTTGCGACGTTGTCCCTGAAAAAAGGCATGAAAAATAGCAAGGGTGTGTTATAATTACTTCTACCAAAAACATTTAACACATGGCACAGGGTATAACAACCCTTAGCTTACCTTGCTTATTGTGTATTATACCATATGGCGGGCGGTAGCGGTCATGTGTCTTTATGTTTGCTGGTGAAATTCTGCTGAAAGGAGGAGATTATCATGGGCAAATTCAGTTACGAGAAGCCTGAAGCTGAAGTAACATTCTTCGGGAACGAGGATGTAATCACGGCTAGCGGCAACAGTAATCAGACTTCGACTCTTGAAGGCACCGCAAACGCATTAGGCAGCGTGTTCAATCTGTACTAAGAAATTTCTTCACCAAGCACTGCGCATTGCCCCTTCCGCAAAAATGGAGGGGGTAATTTTTTTTCAGGCACAAAAAAACCGCCGCCCCGTAACAAGGACGGCGGTGAATATTCCGTGAGTGCCAGTTTACTTTGACTTTACGAGAATTGCGCTTACGGGGGTCTTCTCAGGGAATGAGCTTGCCGGATATGCCGAAGGATTCTCCACAGCCGCAATGAGTCCCTTGAGTGCCGTTACTCCGATGTTGGCCGAGTCCTGCGCCACTGTTCCCGTGAGGTTGCCGTCCTTCACCGACTGTATTGCGTCAGAGTCTCCGTCAGTCCCGCAAACGTAAATCTCACCGAGCTTGCCTGCCACTATTACCGCCTGAATCGCTCCCATCGCCATGCCGTCATTGCAGCAGTATATAGCTTTCAGGTCCGGGAACTGCTGTATCCACGTCATAGCCGTATCCATTGCTGTCTGCCTGTCCCAGTCGCAGGACTTCGCCGCAACGATGTTCATTCCTGCTTCCCTGAAGGCTGACTTTGCGCCGTTCGCCCTGTCTTCTGATGACTGGTTGCCCGCAAGCCCCTCGATTACCGCGACATGTGCGCCCTTCGCGAGGAGTGATGCGAGGTATTCGCCGCCCATGTGGCCGATCTGTATGTTGTCCGATGAGTCAAAGCCTACGCAGACCGCACCCTGACGCTTCATTTCTCCCTCGTCAAACCTCTCGTCAATGTTCCAGATTGTTATCCCGGCCTCGTTCGCCTTCTTCACGCCCGCAATGAGGTTGACTCCGTTGCAGGGGGCTATTGCTATCCCGGCATATTCGCCTGAGTTGATGCAGTTCTCCAGAATAGCGAGCTGTCCCTCATAATCGATGTCGCTCTGTGCCGCAAACATGTCCACATCAAGCCCGTTGTCCTTCGCGTACTTTGCTGTTCCGTCGTGCATAGTGCGCCAGAAGTCGGAGTTGGTCGTCTTGATGATGACGGCGTATTTCTTCGCGGCAATTGCGGATGATGCCATCGTAACGACAATGCAGAGGGTCAATACAGCAACAAGAAACTTTTTCATGCTAACAAGTCCTTTCACGTTTATTTTTCCTGAATCACTCAACGCGATTCGGGTTCACTATTTCCTTGACGAGGCTGAAACAAGATGATCGAGTGTTACGGCTATGATGATTAACGCTCCCATCACAACCTTCTGCATTGAAGCGTCAATCATGAGGACAGTCATTCCGTAGTTGATGATGCCGATGATCAGTCCTCCTGCCACGACTCCGGGAATTTTCCCCACGCCCCCGAAGAAGCTCGTCCCTCCGATGATTGTTGCGGCAATCGCGAATGTCTCATAGCCCGTTCCCGCTGTAGGAGCCGCCGCGTTGAGCCTGCCCGTAAGCACTATGCCCGCAAGACCCGCGCATGTCCCGGAAATCATGTAGACGACCATCTGATGACGGTGTACGTTGATGCCTGAGTACCACGCCGCCTCACGGTTTCCGCCCAAAGCGTAGAGGTTGCGACCGACTTTCGTCCTTGCTGTAACGAACCAGAGAATCCCCGCCGCAATCAGCGCGATTATTGCCCCGACCGGAAGCACTCCCCACAATGTTGCGTTCATGAACGATGAGAAGCCAGACGGGAAGCCGTAGACGCTCGATGAGTTCGACACGACGAGCATCAGCCCGAAATACACCGTCTGCATACCAAGAGTGATGATGAAGGGATGAAGCCCGGTCTTGTTGATCATAAATCCGTTCAGCGCACCTATCAGAGTCCCGCAGAGAACCCCGGCAATGCAGGCTATGACCCAAGGACAATTAGCGCGCATGAGAAGGGCCGAGCACATCCCGGTAAGTCCGCAGGCCGCAGAGATTGAGAGGTCGATATAGCCGAGAAGTATCGCGAAAAATTCACCGAGCGCAAGAAGGATATTCACGGCAGACTGGCGGAGGATTTGAGGAATTGATGACGAGGAAAACACCGCTGACGGTTTCGCCACTGCCAGAATGACAAGCAGCAGTAACAGTATGCTTATTGTTCCGAATCTCTGCCAGAAGGTCGCGAAGTTGAACGCTTTTTTCTCACTCATTATGTTATCCCCTCTCTTATTCGCTCGTTGATATTCTCACTATTTCTTCTTCCGTTGCCGTCCGTCCGTCAAGAATGGCTTTCAGTTCCCCGCCGTGAAAGACTGCTATACGGTCGCACACTGAAAGCAGCTCTGTCTGCTCTGAGGAAATCATGAGGACACCACGGCCATGTTCGGCAAGTTTGCGCATGAGAATGTATATCTCGCTCTTGCTGCCTATGTCGATTCCCTTTGTGGGTTCGTCAAAGATGAGTATCTCACTTTCAGCCGCCAGCCATTTCCCCAGAATGACCTTCTGCTGGTTTCCCCCGGAGAGGTCCACCGTCATCTGCTCAGGCCCGGTGCATTTCACGCTGAGAGCCGCAATCTGTTCTGAGGCCCACTTGTCTTCCTTTGCGCTGTCGAGAAGACCGCCAAGCCCCCCGGCAGTGGACTCCTTGATGTAGGGTTCAACGGCTATATTCTCCCTGCACGTGAAATTCTTTGCGAAGCCGAGTTTGCGCCTGTCCTCCGTCAGCATTCCGAGTCCTTGCTTGATTGCCGCATAAGGCTCGTGAATGTCCAGCTCCTTGCCGCGAAGGAAGACCTGCCCCGCGCTTTTTGGGACTGCCCCGAAAACTGCCTCCATTGTCTCAGTGCGTCCTGCTCCTACAAGGCCAGCAAACCCGAGTATTTCCCCCTCATGAAGCTGGAACGATACATTTCTGCATGTACCATCGGAACGAGTTATGCCCCTTGCCTCGAATATCACGGGATTCTTCACCAGCTCGTCCGCTGTCTTGTCCGCAAAATATGTTCCCTTGATTTCGCGCCCGACCATAAGCCTGATGATGTCATCGAGTGATAGCGAGTCCGCCGGGTAAGTGCCGACATATGTACCGTCCTTGAGCACTGTGATACGGTCACCTATCGCTTTGAGTTCCTTCATCTTGTGGGAGATGTACACGATTCCGCAGCCCTTCGCCTTAAGCTCGCGTATGAGTCCGTGAAGACGGTCGACTTCTGACGTTGTGAGTGATGTCGTAGGCTCATCGAGGACTATAACCTTCGCGCCTGAGACAAGAGCCTTGGCGATTTCGCAGAGCTGTTTCTCCGGGACTGCAAGGTCTCCGACAAGCGTGCTGGGATTGTGGCGTATACCTACCTGTTCGAGGACTGACTGCGCGCGTTCCTGCATGGCCTTGAAGTCAACAACTGGAATGCCGAGAAATTTCTTCTCAGGGAGTTTGCCGACAAAGAGATTTTCGAGAATGGACAGCTCGTTTATCACGCTGAGTTCCTGATATACGATAGCTATTCCTTCCTCGACAGAAGTTTTTGTTGACAGCTGGTCATACTCATGGCCGTTGCAGATGATTTTCCCTGAAGTAGGCTGATAGACTCCCGAAAGAATCTTCATCAGGGTGGACTTACCCGCGCCATTTTCGCCGACAAGCACATGAACTTCACCGGGCATTATGTCAAAGCTGATACCGTCGAGAGCTTTCACGCCGGGAAAAGTTTTCGTGATGCCAACCATACGGATTAAAGGCTCCACAATTTGATACCTCCCTTTATGTGCATGGGTACACTAACGAGAATTAATGTGTGAATAATTTGGGTTTCTGTAATATAATTTACCAGAAAATTTTTGTCAACATTATCATTTTCCCAATCACAAACAATTTTATACAAGGGGGTAAAGTGTCCCATGAAGTATGGAATCTATGCGCCATATTGGACTCATGAGTGGACTTCCGACTACGAGTACTACATCCCGAAAGTCAAGCGTCTGGGCTTTGACATCCTCGAAATTTCCTGCGCTGCTTTCATGGAGAAGTACACAACAGAGTCTCAGATGCTCGGTCTCCGCAAGTGCGCCGAGGACAACGGAATAATCCTCACGTCAGGCTACGGCCCTACACAGCAGCAGAACATCTGCTCGACAGACCCCGAAATCGTGAAAAGGGCAATGGCCTTCTTCAGGGAACTTCTTCCCAAGCTCAAGCTCATGAATATTCACATCATAGGCGGAGGGCTTTATTCCTACTGGCCGCTCGACATGAACCTTCCTATGGACAAGGAGCGCGACCTCGAATGCTCAATCCGCAACATGAAGGAGCTGGCCAAAGTCGCCGAGGACTGTGATGTTACGCTGGGTATGGAAGTCCTCAACAGGTTCGAGGGCTACATGATAAACACGTGCGCTGAGTGCAAGAGGTACATCGACGCTGTAGGAAGCCCCCGCGTGAAAATCATGCTTGACACCTTCCACATGAACATTGAGGAAGACAACATGGCCGCGGCTGTGAGGAGTGCAGGCTCTGATTTGTGCCACCTTCATTTGGGCGAGCAGAACAGGCGTGTACCCGGCAAAGGAACGATTGACTGGGCAGCACTCGGCCAGGCTCTCAGGGACATAAATTATCAGGGAGCGGCAGTGATGGAGCCTTTTGTGCTTTCAGGCGGGACAATCGGCAAGGAGATTCGCGTGTGGCGTGATTTAGTGCCGAATGCTACGGAAGAGATGTTAGACCGCGACGCAGAAGGTGCAGTGAGATTCGTGCGTCATGTATTCGGGCTGTAACGGGGAAATTCTACCCTGAAGCAAAATTCTATCTATCGGAGGCAGTAACATGAAGAAAATATTATCGGCGTTACTTCTGGCAGCAGTGTTGTGTTCAGCGGCATTCGCGGCGGATCTTCCTGCGGGCTACAAGCTCATTAACGGCTACAACCCGGCTGATTTCGTCTCAAAGAAAGCTCCCTCGGAGTTCCGTATGGCCGTCATCGTCAAGGGAGTCGCGGACTGGTTCTCACGTCTTGAAGTCGGCGTAACGAAATTCGCGGCTGATTATGGCGTTGACGCAAAGGTTCAGTTCCCTGCGACAACGGACGCGGCTTCACAGCTTGAGATTATCGACTCTCTTCTCACGCAGAACTATGACGCGATAATCGTAGTTCCCAATGACGCAAGCGCGCTCGAGGAATCACTCGGCAATGCCCTCGCGAACAAGATAGTCGTCATCGGTCATGAAGCATCAAACCTCGTCAACTGTCTCTATGACACCGAGGCTTTCAACACGTCCCAATACGGCGAGGCTATGGCTGACGCTCTCGCTAAGGCTACAGGCGCAAAAGGCACGTATGCTCTCATGGTCGGCTACACGACATCAATCACTCACATGGAGTACGCGAAATTCGAGGCCGAATACATCAAGGCGAAATACCCGGAATTGAAGCTGCTGAATGATGAAGTACCCACGTGCGAGTCTCAGGAGTCCACAACAACAGCATATGAGCAGGCAAAACAGATACTCAAGAGCAATCCCAACCTTGCGGGATTCATCTGCCACTGCTCAACTGATGGCGGCGGAATTGCACAGGCCGCTGAAGAGATGGGTCTCAAGGGAAAAGTGAAGATAGTTGCGGCTGGAGTACCCTCATCATATGCGCGTGAGCTGAAGGACGGCTCAATCTACAGCGTTACGACGTGGGATCCTGCGCTTTCGGGCTATGTGGCGTGCCTGACAGCGTACAACATTCTTACGGGCGTTCCTGTAGGGCAGGGGTCAGACTTGTCCGCAAAAGGAGCGGCTCCGGGCTATGAGTCAGTGAATCTCATTGTCGGCGATAACAACTGCTTAATCGGAAACGCGCCCTGCATCGGTACAGCAGAGAATGTAGACAGCCTCTTCTAGGCAAATTCTAGAGAGTGAAATAAATGAATGTCCGTCCGAGCAAAACATAAATTGTCCGGGCGGCTTTTCTTTTGTGGAAGGAGGAATTTTTGTGCCTGACTATATTTTGAACTGCAAGGGAATATGCAAGTCATTCGGCGGAGTTCATGCGCTGAGGAATGTTGACCTGAGAGTCCAGCGCGGAGAAGTACACTGCCTCGCGGGGGAAAACGGCTGCGGCAAGTCCACAATCATCAAGGCCATCTCAGGATTCCAGCCGCAAGACTCAGGGACTATCGAGTTCAACGGCAAGGTCTACAGCTCATTATCCCCCGTTGTGTCAATCGACTTGGGGATTCAGGTAATCTATCAGGACTTATCGGTCTTCCCTAATCTTACCGTGCAGGAAAACCTAGCCATCAATACCGTATTGTCCCACAAGACGAAAATCTACAATCACCGCCAGCAGAGAGAAATCGCCAAAAAGGTCATGGAGACTCTGAACCTGAACCTTGACCTTGACGTGAGAGTTGAGCAGCTCCCGGTAGCCTCGAAGCAGTTAATCGCAATCGCAAGGGCATTATACGCGAAGGCTAACTTTCTGATTCTTGACGAGCCTACTACGGCATTGACGCGCAAGGAGGTTGACCGTCTGTTTGAGCTGATACGTGATCTCAAGGCTAAAGGAATGACGGTGCTTTTCGTCTCACACAAGCTCGATGAGATGTACGAGATTTCCGACAGCATAACGATAATGCGTTCAGGGGAGGCGGTCTACACCGGGCCGATGAAGACACTCAGCGAGGACGACTTCACGCGCTACATGACCGGCCATGACATAAATTTTGACACCGACAAGCACCCCGAAGGCAGAATCCGCAATGACGTACCCCCGGCACTCGAAGTGTCAGACTTGTCCGGGCCGGGATTCCGTCATGTTTCATTCTCGGTTCAGCCCGGAGAGATTCTCGGCATTACCGGGCAGCTAGGCTCAGGAAGAAGCGAACTCTGCAACACACTTTTCGGCATCACTCAGGCGGAAGGCGGCAGAATTTCACGCGATGGCCATGAAGCAAGCATACACTCAGTGAATGACGCAATACAGAACGGAATAGCCCTTGTGCCGGAAGACAGGCTCACAGAAGGCTTGTTCCTCCCTGTCTCAATCATGGAGAATATTACGCTGGTCAACTACAAGGACTTCACCAGGAACGGAATACTCAGCCATGACGCGCAGGAGGCGAACTCGTCCGAATGGGTCAGGGAGATTCACGTCAAGACTGATGACCATTTGCTGCCAGTTCAGACTTTATCCGGCGGGAATCAGCAGAAGGTTGTACTCGCAAAATGGCTGTCCACAAAACCCAAAGTCTTAATCCTCAACGGCCCTACCGTAGGCGTGGATATAGGAGCGAAATATGACATCTACCAGCACTTGAGGGACTTGGCTTCTTCGGGGATGGCGGTAATTGTAGCGTCTGATGATTTGGCCGAGGTAGTGAGGCTATGCGACAGGTCAATAGTAATGCGGGGCGGGCTGATGTCGGGTGAAATTCCGGGCAGTGAGCTTACCGCTGAAAATCTCACCAAAGCGATAATGTAGGAAGGAGGTCTTATCGTGAAAAAACTTCTTGGGAAAAATGAGTTTTACGTCGCCTTAATCATCGTAATACTGGCGGCATTCATTCAGGCAAAATCGGGGCTGTTCTTCGCGGTCAACAACATAGTAGACCTCTTCAGGGCTATAACAGTCAACGCAATTTACGCCCTCTGCGCAATGTTCGCGTTCGTCAGCACGGGGGCTGATGTCTCGTTCCCAATGATAGCAGGAATGAGTACGTACATAGTCTTCAAGCTGGGAGTCGAGACAGGAATCCCCGCCGTTGTTCTCGTGGTTATCGCTCTGGTTATCGGGGCGTTATGCGGGTGCGTCAACGGTTTCTTCATCGTCAAGTTTCACTTCAACTCGCTGATAGTTACCCTGTCAACATCATCAATATGCTACGGAATAGCTTTCGGCGCATTGAAGGGAGTCCGCATTAATGTTCCTGAGCCTTTCATGCCCTTCGCGAACTGGAACATACTCAAGGTTACGAGTTCACAGACAGGACTCGGCGCGTCTCTTCACGGTGCGTTCATTGTAATGCTGCTGATGTACCTGTGCGCGTATATTGTCCTGAACCATACGATGATAGGCCGTGCGATTTACGCTATAGGAGGGGACGAAGTATCAGCTCGCAGGGCAGGCTTCAAGGTTGACGCGATTCGATTCTCGGTGTTCGTGGCGAATGGCGTTGCGTCTGCGATTGGCGGACTGTGCTATGCGTGCATGTGCCGTAACTGCTCACCGATGGAATATTACGGCGGCGAAATGATAGTGATTGCGGCAATAGTTCTCGGAGGAGTCAGACTCACGGGCGGACACGGCTCACTGCTTGGGTGCTTCCTGGGGACGTTCCTTCTGGGGATGGTGTCGAACTCGCTCACGATGATAGGAGTCTCGGTGTACTACCAGAATGTGTTTCTCGGAATCATAATCATACTGGGAGCGTCAATAGCGGCGATTCAGGCGGCAAGGTCAATGAAGACAGTATCATCGTCAGAAAAGGAGGGCAAATGATGAGCGCGGGCAGGAGATTTAGAGTCAACAGTGATTTTCTGAGGATGCTTATGATTCTGGCGGTGCTTCTCATTTTCGCCGGGATTACAAGAGGCTCTGCGTTCATGAGCGTGCTGAACTTCCAGACGATTGGCAAACAGCTTACGGAATACGGGCTAATGGCTATGGGACTCTCCCTCGCTATGATAACGGGAGGCATTGACCTTTCGACAGTCTACATCGCTAACTTGTGCGGGGCATCGGCGGCTCTCATCATGAAGTCTATAGCTCCGCAGGGGCAAATCTGGGGAATACTCATCGCGTGCGTTGCGGCACTAGTACTCGGACTGGTCTGCGGAAGCCTCAACGGATTTCTTGTGTCAGTCGTGAAAGTCCCTCCTATGCTTGCGACTCTGGGAACGTACGAGCTTTTCTACGGGATAACTATAGTGCTGTCGAACGGGAAATCCATAACATCAATATCGGCCTTCAAGAAGTTTGCTTCGACTATGGTGTTCGGAGTAGTGCCTCTTCCGTTTGTGATATTCGTGATAGCGGCGGTGATTCTTTCTGTTGTGGCGGGAATGACACCTTTCGGCAGGAGGCTTCACCTTGTCGGAGTGAACGCTAAGGCCTCGGCATTCTCCGGGATAAACAACGTCCGTGTGATAACGGCGGCGTATATGATTTCGGGACTCTTGGCGGCGGTTGCGGGGCTAATCAGCTTGTCGCGTGTCGCGTCGGTCAAGGCCGATTTCGGGAGCAGCTACGTGATGATGACGATACTTATCGCGGTGCTAGGCGGCTGTGATCCTGACGGGGGGTCGGGGGAAATTCCCGGTGTTGCGGTGGCGGTCATAGTGCTTCAGGTGATTTCGGCGTACCTCAACACAATATCATGGATCAACAACTACTACAGGCAGGCACTTTACGGTCTGCTGCTGCTAGGGTTCATGACGTACAAGTATTACCGTGTCAAGCGAAGACGTTAATCACACAAGATGCCTTCTCCCAGCAGCTTGGGGGGAGGCATTATTTTTTGCGTATGGCACGTACTTTGTTACAATGTCGAAATCTCAAAGGAGGATTGTTATCATCATGCTGAAACTTTTCATAGCCCTCACGCTTTCCGGGCTTCTCGCTTCACAGGCACATGCAGTAACACAAACACCCTGGCTCAACAGTAACGTAATCGGCGCAATGAAGGACGCGAAATATTCGCCCGCCCTCAAGGATGACTATTACGCGGACATCAATGGGGAATGGCTGACAACCGCCACACTGAAACCCGGCCACCCCCGCACAGGCTCATTCATGGAGCTGCAAGACGAGATTGACGCGAGGCTCAAGGGACTCATGACTGACGCAACAATCCCCGGCCATGACGCAGAAATCGTGAGGAGGCTCTATGCTATGTGGCTGGACTGGGACTCACGCAACGCCGAAGGACTCGCTGACCTCGACAAACAGTCCGCAAGAATCACCAACATCAAGACTCTCGATGAACTCAGCGCGTACTTCATGGAGGAGGAGACACTGTACAGCGGCGCAATGCTCGCGGATTTCGGGATTGGCCGGGACAACAAGGACTCGGAGTCCCACAACCTTGAGCTGTCAGCAACAGGACTCTCCCTCGGCGACCCGGCAGAATACCGCAAGCGCACGGCAAACGGCGACCGTGTCAAGAAGATGCATGACGGGATAGTGAGGTACATGCTCCGGCGGCTGGGGTACACTGAGGATTTCGCGCGGAATGTTCTGGAGCGTTCGTACAGCTTCGAGGAGAGAATAGCGGCAAGTGAGATGACACTTCAGGAAGTCTATGACCCGTCAGCAGTCGACAAAATGTACAACCCTCTCACGATGGACGAGCTCCGGGAGAAATCGCCTGTCTTCCCTTTTGCGGATATTCTTGTTGCTCATAATGCTGTGTCTGACCTCATGAACCTTCAGCAACCCGCCTGGCTGAAGTCGCTTAACGAGCTTTACACCGAGTCAAACCTTGAGGACATGAAAGCGTATCTCCTTGCGAATCTCGTGAAGGGCTACATTACGCTGACGGATGAGCCTGCCTACCGTGAGTATCAGAGATTATCGCGTGAGAGGCTCGGCATAACTGAAAGCAAACCGGACGATGAGCTTGCGGTTGACTTCGTTCACGGGAATCTTTCCGTGCCTGTGTCGAGGATTTACGTTGAGCGTTACGTCCCACAGTCGGCAAAAGAAGAAGTTGCTGACATAATCCGCCAGGCCGTGAAATATTACAGGTCAATGCTTGAGGCTGAAGACTGGCTTTCGGAGTCGACACGTAGGAAGGCCATCGAGAAACTTGACGCAATGAGGCTCAATTCAGCGTACCCGGATAAATGGGTGGACTTCTCCGAGTATGACATTGCTGACGGTATGAGTTTCTACGAGGCTGTGAAAGCCCTGAAACGCTACAAGGTGCAGAGATATTTCTATGACCGCCTGAACCAGAAGGTAGACCATGATTTATGGATACATGATGTTGTTGTGGTGAACGCGTACTATCAGCCGTCAGAGAACTCAATCAACATCATAGCCGGGATAATGGGCGGGGATTTCTACAGCCCGGAAATGTCCTACGAGGAGAAGCTCGGCGGAATCGGAATGGTCATCGGTCATGAAGTCTCACACGCATTCGACACTAGCGGGGCGCAGTTCGGCAAAACGGGCAACGTTGAGTCATGGTGGACTGAGGAAGACAAAGAACACTTCAAGGCTCGGGCAGACAGGCTCATAAAGTACCTGGACACTTTCAGGGTAGACGATTCGGGTGAACACTACAACGGCTCGCTTGTGCAGACAGAGACAATCGCGGACATGGCCGGGGTGAAGGCTATGCTGGGAATCGCTGAGGGCAGGAAGGATTTTGACTACGGCAAGTTCTTCAGGCAGTACGCTAAAATCTGGAAGATGATACAGACGCGGGAAATGAGCGATTTGCGGGTGAAGACTGACGTACACGCCCTGCCGTATATCCGGGTGAACGCGATCGTCCAGCAGTACCCGGAATTTTACCGCACGTACGGAGTCAAGGACGGCGACGGGATGTATCTTGCGCCGGAAGACAGGGTAGCGGTGTGGTAGAAAGATGATGAATGCCCCCGGTGAACATGGCTGGGGGATTTTTTTTACGGCTGTGCGATGGATTTCCTGCGTTCAGAATTCGCGAGGCTGGGACGTTTTTCGGGGTCGGCCATGTTGAAGCGTGTTTCAGGATTCGCAAGAGTGAAATCCCTCATAAGGTCATCACCAAGAATAGCCCGTATGTCGTCAACATACACCGTGTTCTTCCACCGCTGGAACTCGTGCCACTCTTCAACCCTCTGAACAGCGAATGCCCCGGCAATAATCACAACAGGCGATATGAACGAGCAACCTGCCCGCGATGCCAGAAAGCCGAGAATCTTCACGGGAATATTTTTGACGTAATCAGACGATAAACTCTTGAGCCTCCCTGTGAACTCGCTGTGAGTTATACCGCCTGTGCTGTAGGAAAAAAACTCTTTCCCCGCGCTCCAGCAGAACACCCCGGCTTCAGCTTCCTTCAGCAGTATGGCAAACTGGCTCTCCGATGAGGCAAGCAGTCCGTCAACAATCACAGGAGCAATAGTGTAGCCTGCTATGTCAGCCCCTGTGTGAGTGAGAGCGTCTGACCATTCGGCTTTATCATAGTAAGCGTCAGTGATAAACTTCCAGTTCCCCGGCAAAGCCTCGATGAAGCCTCCTCCAACGTAGGGAGCGTAACTCTTCAAATCTGACTGCAAGAGTAAATTTCTCGTCTCACGCCGCAAATCCTTATCGAGCTTCACTGCCCCTTCCGCATGAAACGCCGCCAGCAGCACAAGAATTGCCGCGCAAAATTTATGCCCCGTCATCAACGCCACTCCCTGAAGAAGTCGTTGACCCTCACAGCATCCCTCATCAGATCCGGGTCAGTCCCAAGAGTCGCAAGAAGCTCATCATACTTTGAGTCGTCATCTTTGCCGAAGAAAGAGGACTCCGTAAGTTCCTTCTTCCACGTCCTGAGTAGCTCATTGCGGATAGTCTGAGTCCTGTTGAGAACGCAAAGCCTCTGTGAAACGCTGTAGAATGAGCCTAACTCCCGGCATATTCCCATGATGATAGACTTGTTCGACTCCGCCGTAACCTTCGCGAAGTTCACAGCAAACGCCACATCAACAGGGAAGTCAAAGAATACCGCCGCCGAAAGCCTGTTCGCCGCAATCCCGAAATCGTAGACAGCCCGCAAATTTCTGTCCAGCTCAGAGACGTAGGCATAATCGTGCTGTCTCCCGGCCATGCTCTTTATCTCCTGAAGATTTTTCCGGGCATCCTCAAGTGCCGTAAGCCAGTCCTGCAATCTGTGAAGGTTCTGGCGGAATATCCTGTCGGGGTTCTGGCTGACCCTGCCCAGCGCAGTGCGAACATTTCCGGTATTGCCCCATGAGATTCTCGCGCCGACTTTCGTTAAGGGTGCAAGCTCTGTGCTGTCTGTGAAGCCGTATATCAATGGCCGGATAAGATTCTTGTCGCTCACCATCCCTCTTATCGTCTCCTCATAGAGCGCGAAAAGCTGAAAGTCAACAATACTTCCGTCAACCCCTAAAATTCCTGCCACAGGTGCAGAGGCCAGAAGCGCATAAAGCCCGGTGCATTCCTCAATATTTCTGCGGCTGGTGGGGTCTGAATCACGCAGTTTTTTCTGGAGCTCAGTCATCGCGTATATTCTGATTTCGTCCCAGCTTCGCGACTGTTCACGGATTATGAGCTGTCTTGCGCTTGCCGGAAGCGCCTTGAATGTCCGCTCCAAGTCCTCCCTGAATGTCTGGTACTGTGCGCTGTTGTAGGCGTTGTTGCTGCTGAGTGCCTCGACCGCCCTGTGATAGTAGTCGCTTCCTCCGTATGAGTCTATTGTGGCTTGGTCGACAGTAACATACATGTTAGAGTTTCCTGCGCCGTGCTGGAAGACCCACCAGCCCACATTGTCGCCCTTGCAGTTCTCGATTGATGCCCTTGCGCCTGAGCTTGTGCCGTTCATCGCCAGAGCCTGAGCTACTCCCGTGAATGTGCAATTGCGTATTGTGAGGCTGTAACCTGCTGTGCTGTCTGTCGCATATACTCCCCACGTCAGATCATCGAACGTGCAGCCTGTGAATGTCGTCTTAGTGCTTGGGTAGCATCCCGTGAAATTATTGCCGTTTCCGCTCTGACGTATGCCCTTGAATGTAACGTCTGAGATTGTTACCTGCTTCGAGATCGAGTTTGTATCAATTCCTGTTCCCTTGCCGCAAATTACAGTCAGGTTCTCGAACGTCAGGCTGTCAGAAGTGGACTCCGACATCGTTCCGTGAATGAGTGCTATCGGCCATGCCAAGGCGACTTCGGCGGCGCGGACAAGATTCTTCTTCGTTGAACTCTCCGCGTCAAACACGGGCTTGCTCTCATCAGCAGGCGTTATCGTTATGCCTGGTCTTGTGCCGGAAATCTTGTACACCCATCTCGGTATGACGAAATTCCCGCTGAATGATGAAGTTATCGTGATTTCTGCTGCGCCGCTGTCTAGTGCCTCCTGAAACTGGCTCGCGCTGCCTGCCCTTGCCGACGAACCCGCATAAGCATTCCCGGCAAGAACGACACACATAACCAGTGCGGAAATCAATCGTACAGCCTTTCTTGTCATGCTATAATGCGACTCCTTCCAGAAAAATTTGGGTGGATAATTTATCCTATCATGCCCCCCCCCCCCTAGTGTCAATATTGCTTACGAAGTAACTTGTGTGTGGTAATATTTTCCGTGAGGTGAATCTAACGTGAGCAGAATAATCACTATAGGCCGCGAGTTCGGCTCAGGAGGCCGGGAGCTTGCCCGCCACATCGCAGACATCCTAGGCATCGCATACTATGACCGCGAAATCATCGCAGAAATCGCCAAGCGCACATCACTCTCCGAAAAGTACATCCAGAACGTCGCCGAGCAGAAGCCCGTAATCCCCTTCCCCATACACACGGGCCGGACATTCTGGGCAGTAATTCCCGACTACGGCCAGGACGTACAGAAGCAGCAGCACGACATCATACGCGAGCTTGCCGGGAAGTCTGACTGCGTTATCGTTGGGCGCGGGGCGGACTACATTCTGAGGGACTCGAAGCCCTACAGGATTTTCGTGTACTCGGACGATGACTCGAAGCTCAGGCGGTGCAGGGAGAACAGCTCCAGCGATTACGACAAGGGCGCGGAAATGACCGACAAGGAGCTTGCCAGGCGAATCGGCCAGATCAACAAGGCTAGGGCTGACTACTACGAGTTCTACACCGGGCAGAAGTGGGGAGATAAAGCTAACTATGACTTGTGCGTGAACACTTCAAGGGTTGCTGACTTGGGGAAACTTGCGCAGGCTGTAGCGTCAATGCTGTAGGACAACAAAAACAGGACGGCCTTTAACCGGGTCATCCTGCTTCTTGTTCTCCGTCTACATCTCGTAACGCATAATGTACTTGGTGTAGAGGGGAATTTTCGCTATGGTCTTGTCGAGGCGGGGATTACGATTCCACATTCTGAAGTTCCGTATCTCGCTCTCAGACCTTCCTCCCTCGAAGAAATCATATACTCCCTTGCTATATTTCTGTACGAAGAGGAAGAAGCGTCTCTTGCCGACATGAAGATAGAACGTTATCATGTCATTGGCTTTGCTGACCGTGATTTTGTTCTTCATGGCTTCCTTGCCTCCGCGTTAATTTTGGGTTTGCCATGTATTATATTATCATCAACCATTCATAGCAATTGCAGAGTTATTATATTCTCCGTCATGATAAAATTTCTCCAATCACCTTTTTCATTCACAATACTTGAGGAGGAGACTTTTTCCCATGCGCAATTATTTTGACGTTCTCAAGAAAATAGAAGAGACAGGAGCAAAGGCTTGGCTTGTCGGCGACACTGTCAGGATGATGCAGATGGGTATACAGCCCGAAACGATAACCCTTGCTGTTGACTCCGATGACATGTACGCGGTCTCACAGGCTATCGGCACAGGGACGGTTGACGCAAGAGGACCTTTTCCCGCGCTGAGGGGGGACTTGCTTGGGACATCTTTCAGGGCATTCGGCCTCCGGGGAGATACTATCGAGGATGATTTAGCCTGCCGTGATTTGAGCGTTGAGGCCATCGCAATACGTTCTGACGGAGGAATCATTGACCCCTTCGGCGGAAGGTTCGACATACGCAACAGGGTCATACGCCTTACCGGGGATGATGTCGGGCTGATTGAGGCTGACCCGCTCAGAATCCTCCGTATGCTGAGGTTCGCGGCGGAATTCGAGATGGATATATTCTGGAAGACTGAAGCGGACGTGCGCAAGTTCCTCGATGTTCACGCAGACAGGATGAAGGGCATTCCGGCGGAAAGATGGGGGCGCGAGATCGTCAAGGGTATTCGCAGGCGGCCATGCAGGTTCATTGAGCTGTGCGATGATTACGACCTTCTTCCGTTCTTCCTGAAGGAGCTTGAAGACCTGAAGAACATACCAGACGGCAAGGGCGGCACTATCTACTGTCATGTGCTGGAAATTCTCAGGGTCATTGAGGAGCGTCTTGATGTCAACAAGATTATCCAGAATGACGCTTTCGTACTCGCCGGGCTTTTCGGGCATATCGGCACAAAGAGGCTCGACCTCAGCGACCGCGACAAGTACACCGACCGCATAATCACGGAATACCTCACGCGCTGGAACATTCCCTCAGAGACAATCAACGATGTTCTCGCAATCGTCAACAACTATCACCGCTTCTACAGCCCCATGTCCGAGGAGACATTCTGCCGTGAAGTGCTGAACCATTCACGCGAGGCACTGGTTGTAGCATTGCAGTTCGCACGGTGCGCGGCAATTTCTGAGGGCTTCTTCGAGGAATACCGTGAAGTACTCGACAACAACCGCTGGAATCTCAAGCAGGTATTGCGCAGGTTCAACACGGTCGAGCTTCAGACTCAAGGGGCATCACGCTACATGACAGGCCGCGAGGTAATGTCCCTCCTTCACATGAAGCCTGGAAAAAGGGTCGGCGAGCTCCTCGAAGGCTTGGACATGGCAGTAGGAACAGGAAAAGTATCATCACGGAAAGCTGCGGAAGAGTGGCTCAAGTCCCAAGTTGCATGAATGATACTATAGCGGCAATCTCGACGGCATTGGGCGAGGGGGCAATCTCAATCGTGAGAATCTCCGGGCCTGATGCCGTTTCTGTTGCCCGGAAAATTCTCGCGCGTCAGGATTTCCCGGTTCATGGCCGCATGTACCTGACGAGTCTTCTTGCTGACGGTGAGACTGTTGACCGGGTATTATGCGTGCGCTTCACCAGTCCCAAAAGCTACACGGGCGAGGACGTGATTGAGATCCACACTCACGGGGGCATTCTGGCGGCCCGGACATGTCTTGAGCTTGCACTTTCTCACGGCGCGAGGACTGCGGAACCGGGCGAGTTCACGCGGAGGGCATTCGTCAGCGGTCATATCGATTTGTCGCAGGCGGAAGGTGTGCTGTCAGTCATAACTTCACGCAGCAATGAGGCACTGAGGGCGGCGGCAAGGACTCTCACGGGCGAATTGTCGCGGGCGGTCATGAAGATTCATGATGACGTTCTCACGTTGCAGGGGGAAATTGAGGTACAGATAGATTTTCCTGAAGGCGAGACTCTCACGGGGCTTGACACTGCCGGGAGGATTAACACGCTTGTTGCTGACATGGAGTCGCTGCTTCCGAGATGCTCTGCGGGAATGCTGCTGTCTCACGGCGTGAACGTGGTGATAGCTGGCCGTCCCAACGCGGGCAAGTCATCCCTCATGAATGCCCTAGTCGGCAGGAAACGCGCAATCGTAACCGACATTCCCGGAACAACGCGCGACATCATAGACGAGAATATCATCATCGGCGGAGTCCCTGTGAGGCTGTCTGACACTGCCGGGCTTCGTGAGACCGGGAACGTTATCGAGGCCGAGGGCGTGAGGCTGGCTCTTGAGGCGGTGAATGATGCGGATATTTGCGTGTATGTTGCTGACGGGTCATGTGCGCTGGCGGATGATGACCGTGAATATATCCGGGGGCTTGAGGGAAGGCGGGCAGTAATCGCGGTGAACAAGTCAGACCTTCCAGACATGGCCGGGAGTATTGAGACGAGTTGCACTGTTCTTCACCTGTCAGCAAAAACAGGGGCAGGCATCGACGGCTTGAGGCAGGAAATATACCGTATGGCCGTGAAGGACTGCGCTGTGTCTTCGGGGCTTAACGTTTCGGCCTCACAGCTTGAGGAATTGCGCGGGGCGTTGCGCGACTTGAGGGAGGCAGGAGAGTCCGCCGCAACTGGAGCGGGCGAGGACGTTACAGCGGGACTCTTGGGTTCTGCGAGGATGAGACTACTGCGCGTCTTGGGAGTCGGTGTCGGGGATGAGCTTCTCGACTCCATGTTCAGCCGCTTCTGTGTCGGGAAGTGAGGACATCGCGTCAACAACAGCCTGTACCGCTTCGCCCCGTGTCATTCCTTCGCGGTATTCAGCCGTAATGCTTCTGTTCATGGCCGCTTCCGCCTGTTTCACCATGCCGTCAAACTCCCTGCGTGTAACCTTCCTGCTGACACCGAATCTTCCGGGTACTCTCTTGGTCTTTGAGGGAGTGCTGATTCTCTGCTTGGGGTAAACCGGGTATTTCTCCGGCTCAATGAGTCTGTACAGCGTTGCAATCTGAACAGCTCCGTAGTAGCCGCTCCTCTCCGGGACATCGATATATTCAGCAAGCGACATCATCACGCCGAAATCCGCAAGCACCTTCTGCACGTACACAGGATGAACATCACGCGGCCTCATGTGATTCTCCACCGACAAAGCCGCCAATGTCCCCACAGCCTGACCCGTCATCATGCACACGGGCTGAAGCCTCAATGCGCTTGTGGCAAGCCGGGACATAGAGAGGTTCTTTTCCGCCGCCAGAAAATTATCATCGCTCGCGGGAATAAATATCCTCATGGGAATCTGGAACGCCCCCGATGGTTCATGTGTCCTCATTGCCGACTGCCTTTCGCCGAGTTCATGCTCGAAGTCATCATCATCATCACCCGTGTGAAGGTCGAGAATGTATCCCCCTATTGCGACTGAGTCAGTGAGTTCCTGATTCTTTTTCCCGTTGCGGTAACTTTCGGAGTTGGTGTAGATTGCGTGTGAGTTGTACGTGTAATCTCCCACAATCCTGCGGGACTCCCTCACGTAGGGCACCGGGGGAAAATGCCGGGCTATGTTCCGCCATTCCTCCGGGAGATTCCTGGCGGCTTCGGGGAGTTCGTCGTACTCGTTCGCGTCAACCGACCACGATTCGCCCAGCTCGTTCTGTATGTACCAGATGAAGTGCAGTGTCTTGATGAGTGCCTCGCGGTTGATGTCTGCTCTGAAGTCGGGACTCTCAAGGTAGGCGATAGGGATTCCGTATTTCTCCTCCCATCCGTATTGGCCGGGGTAATCGTTGCCCCAGTTCACGCCGGTCTTGGTGATGCGCTTCCAGTCTTTTCGCGAGCCTGTGTAGCTTCCGGGCGAGTATGAATCCGGGACTGCCCTGTAGCCGTTGTGCGCGGAAAACTCTGCGGGCAGCTTGAAGGGGGATCTGTTGCCTGCTCCGAAATTGTTGCGTGATACGTAGGCGAGGTAATTCTTCCGGGCCTTGTCGTAACCGGGCAGGGGTGATTTCGGCCTGAGACTGTCGGGGACTCCCTGGGGGTATTTGCGGATTACGGCTGTCCATGTGATGTCCTGAATCATTGAGTCGGGATTCATGTCGGGTGATACTGAGTTGCCCGAACGGTAGCGCAGTCCTGCCAGTGGGATAACGTCTCCGTATTCGGTAGCGTCGATGAGAATCCTGCACGTGAAATCCTGAGTGCCTCCGGGAGATTTGACCGTGATGATTTTGCCGTTTGCTGACGGTCTGACTCTCACAATCCCGGAGTGATACAGAATATCCGCGCTTGCGGCCATGAGCTTTAGTATGTCGCTTCCTACTTTGGGCTCGAATGCTTTACCGTCAGTCTTCCAGTATGACGTGGCAATAGACTTCCTGAATCCCGCGTAATGTTCCCTCACCTTGTCCATGAACTCACGGTATAATCCGCTCTCACGAAGCCGGGTCATGTCGTCCATCGTTGAGACACCTGCGGCTGTTGCCTGACCGCCGAGCATGTTTGTGGGTTCGACTACGAGGACAGACGCGCCGAGTCTTGTGGCCTGAATCGCTGCTGATACCCCCGACATTCCGCCCCCCGCAATGATTATGTCATGGGCATATGCTGATGAAGTTAGAAACACAATGAATAACGCGAGTAATCTTTTGTGCATGATTAAGTCTCCATATATCTGAGTTTGTCCTCAATAAATATAACCATTTCAGGCTTTTTCTGTTTCTCCTTGCTTAACTTGTAGCGAGTCTCATCTAAGTCATATTCAAACTCAAATGGTCCGTGTTCTTTTCCGTTGGAATCTTTGTACTTAATTTCCAGCATTAAATTTCCGCTCTGCTTTTTTGGCTCAATGAACAGCAAAGGATATTCGTAATCGTTGAAGCCGGTCAATATGTAGTCGCCAGTTTTATCGAGCCTATAGTAAATCTCGCTGATATCATCGTAAAAGTTTGAGTTGATTCTGAAAACTATTTTATGGTTGCGTTCGAGGGCTGGAACTAGTTTGATTTTGTGGTCGTTGTTGCTTATATCAATCATATTTCCGGCAGGCGAATATATAACCCCGTCAGAGATTAGGCCAAGCCCCCAGAGAATCGCGCACATTATAGCAACTGCTCCAACATCAGCGAGAATACCTGGCTTTGCTTTACGAGTCCGAAGCATCACGAGGCATGACAGGAAAATTATCAGTGACATTGCGGCAAAAATCGGGATTAATAATTTCCAGCGTCTTGCAAGTTCAAAGCTTATGGCGAATACAATCGGAAAGAGAGTCAAATTTTTTGCGGTGAATGCTTTGCGTATTATTAGTGCGAAAATATCGTGCCAGCTCATTGCGGGAATGTCAGGTAGTTCTATAACTTCTTCATCGTCATCAAAGTTAAATAATTCGTCGTGGGCGTTTTGGGTTTTGAGATATTTCCAGAAGCGTATAACTTCATCGGGATTAACAGGCGGCTTGCCTTGACGTGGTTTTGTGAAGCGTCCTAAATATTCATCCTCGTACTTGTCAAAGATTAAATCGAATATGCCTTCATGATAAACGTGAATGAGATTGTTATTTGCGGATCGTGCTTCCTCTTGTAAAGCCAAAAGTTTTGAACTCCAGCCGGAGTTGCCTTCCATGCGTGAGAATAATTTTGTTATAGCAGTATTATCGCGTCCCATGATAATCGCAATATCCTGAACATGCCACAAAATATTTTGCTTATCATCGAGAATCAAATGACTCATTTGCGGAGCCAGCGGCATATATTCACGTTCAAGAAATTCTCTTCGGTCTTGTTTATCTCCGTCAAAGCTCCTGTAATCAGCAACGTAATTCACGATATTTTCATGCACAAGCTTACGAGCCTGTATGAACTCGTCAAATTTTGCCTGCAATCTATCCATAGTGTCTTTGCTTAATCTGAAGGAAGGCACGTCTATAGCTCCTTTTGCGCGTTAATCAAGTTCATTCGATTCTTTCAGCCTAGATTCGTAAAATACATTATAACAAAGTACATTAATGAAAGGGGTAGTTCACAGTGAGTGTAAAAATTACCAAATGTCTGTGCGTTGCTTTGTTGCTGACAATCATCTCTGCTAATTCGCCGGTTAATTGTGTTGTGAGGGTGCTTCAAAGCTCAAAGGCCGAAGCGTTCGAGAAGTATACGGTGAGTGTCGTCAAGGCTGATACCTCAGAGAGCAACGAAGAAATGGGTATAGGCTGGAAGGTACTTGCTGTTGTCGTATTCTTGGCTTTTCTGACGGGATTCGGCCCGGCCTTAATATATATTGGTGTGGGTGCTGTCCTCCTTTACGTCTTAGCGAGAGGATTGTTCGGATAATGTGTAATCACAAAAGAGGGGAGGTGAAATCATGAGCGAGTTATTAATTCAGGAAATAGCGGAAGATCTTATAGCGGGGCTTATATTTGCGGCTGTCGTGTATGTGTTAATTCGCTACTTAGTGCTAGGGAATACTCTGAAAGTTCAAAGCTCCGGCGTGAAGTTCGGGTTATTCATTTCGACGTGGATAGTATGTAGCTTGATAACGTTTGCCAGATATGCGACAGAAGTAGAATTACTCGGTGATTCGTCAGCTATGATAATCGCAGCAGTGTTAGTTGTCCTTGAGATAATAGGGGCTATAGCGTTCCCAAAAACTCTTGGCAAAGGGCAGGAAAAATTAAGCTTGAGGCCGCGTCTATTCGTGTCAGCATTCTTCTCGCTGTTCTTGCTACCTTGGTGGCTGTTCGGAAAGAAAGACTGAAAGTGTGTACTGCGGCAAAAAGTTCTCAGCAACAAAAGTCTCCCACTCTCACGTAAAACATGGGAATGGGAGATTTTCATATCATATGGGTGAACGTTTCCTGAGCTTTTATACACTTTCCTGCTTGAAGTTGGGGAATGCGTGCTTCCAGTCTTTAAGTGTAATGCTAATATTGTGCTACAATTTGACGAAAACTTTTTCACAGAGGGTAATCATGGACAAGACAACCAGAAAATTAAACGGTTCGGAGATTTTGATACAGTGCCTTCTTGAGCAGGGAGTCGATACTATCTTCGGCTATCCCGGCGGGGCAATCCTGAACGTTTACGACAAGTTATATGAGCATCCCGAAATCCGCCACATTCTGACCGCACACGAGCAAGGAGCTTCACACGCAGCTGACGGTTACGCACGCTCAACAGGAAGAGTCGGGGTATGCTTCGCGACATCAGGCCCGGGGTCAACCAACCTCGCCACAGGAGTCGCAACTGCCTACATGGACTCATCGCCCGTCGTCTTCATTACCTGCAACGTGAACACCGACCTCATTGGCCGCGACTCGTTCCAGGAAGTTGACATCACCGGCGTAACACTCCCCATCACGAAATGCAGCTACATAGTCAGCAACGTGAAGAATCTTGCCGACACAGTGAGAGAGGCCTTCGCGGTCGCAAGGTCAGGCAGGCCCGGCCCGGTGCTGATTGACATACAGAAGAACGCCACGGCTGACTCATGCGATTATTCGCCCGTAACACCAGAAGAATTTTTCTCCGGCGAAAATACGAGAATGGAGCGGCTCAGGTCAACACATCACCCGGCGATAGGCTGCCCGGATATTGATGTGAAGGACGTTGAGACTCTTGCGGAAATGATTGAACGCTCAGAGAAACCGCTGATGATTTGCGGAGGAGGCGTAGTGCGTTCGGGGGCGTCGGAGGAATTTCGGACTCTCGCGAGGAAAATCGACTCCCCAATCGCAATAACCGTAATGGGAGGCGGGGCGGTCATGGGGCGTGATCCTCTTGCTACC
>JAFSRQ010000023.1 GCA_017446055.1 Synergistaceae bacterium
AGTCAGGAGGGAGTGAGACGCTGGAAGTTCTCGCCGAATATGACTGGAAGGTTTCCACCAAGTATGACGACCCCAATAACCGGGACTGGATTCATCTGTCATCAACGAGCGGGAAAGCTACAGGCGCGAACAAGTACCTGTTCAGGTTCGAGGTTGTCGGGAATCCCGGCGGCATGAGGCAGGGACACATCATCTTCGAGATGGACTACAACGGCCACACTGAGAGCAAAGACATCCAGATCAGCCAAGCATCAATGTAACCAGTTGAACGCAGGCATATTCACGTCCGGGGGGAATGAATCTCTCCGTGCGTGTTCTTTTTCCGGCACTGATGACTGCGGTGATATTTGCTGGGTGTGCGTATGTAGGTTGACGGTGTGAAGCTCCCGGTTCAGTGGGAGGACAACAGGACGGTTGAAGCATTGAGGAATCTTGCGCCGCTCACCGTGAAGATGAGTGCTTACGGGGGATTTGAGCAGGTCGGGAGCTTGGGCGTGAGTCTTCCGCGTGATGACGTGAGAAGCACCTTGCGGCAATATAGATTGGGAGGCGGTCAAACATGAAGGCGGTAATCTGTCTTGCGGTGATAGCTCTGTGTGTTGTTCCGTGTTCAGCAAAGGGGAATGATACGGCCATGAAGATTTTCGCTGACGGTGTGAAGCTCCCGGTTCAGTGGGAGGACAACAGGACGGTTGAAGCATTGAGGAATCTTGCGCCGCTCACCGTGAAGATGAGTGCTTACGGGGGATTTGAGCAGGTCGGGAGATTGGGCGTGAGGCTTCCGCGTGATGACGTGAGGATTACGACAGAGCCGGGAGATATTGTGCTTTACGCGGGGAATCAGATTGTCATGTTTCACGGAAACAACACGTGGGAATATACCAAGCTCGGCCATGTAACAGGAAAAACTCATGCGGAACTCGCTGAAATTCTCGGCAAACCCAGCGTAACACTCACTATTTCTGCGGACTAGATCACGGGCATTCAGGGGGGAAATCACTAGCCGGACTCGCTGACATCCTCAACAAGCCCGGTGTAAGTCTCACTATTTGCTCAGAATCTCACGGAAAACTTCCCGCACATCATTCACGCTTCCGGGAATCTCACGGGGCATCACCGGGTCAATCCATTCATCCGAGATACATGGAATCCCGGACTGCCCCGCAAATTCATTCACCTTCACGTCATACGGCATCATCACAGCAGGCACCCGGAATATCCTCGACAACACCCCGAAATGCAGCCTCATCCCAACAGCACACCCTGCCTCACGCCACAGCGACTCTGCCTCAGCGAAGCTCTTTACCCTCACAGTTTCGCGCAGGCCGAGTACCTCAAGCGCAGACTCGTCTTCATGGGACATTGCCACGCCGACAGCATCACCCGTAACGTGTGGCCGCAGTATTTCCGCGTAACGTTCCAGCCCTGGACATGGCCGCAAGTTCACGAGCATTCTTTCACCGCGCAGGGAGGGAGTCTCAGCCTTCAGCGTCATAACGAGGTCAAAGCCGCGAATCACGTTCTCACAGCCGAGACTCTCAGCAAGCCTCAGCGATTTATCGTCCCTCACGTGAAGAACACCGCAGGACCTCAGAGCATTACCCGCAAGAAAGCGCGACAATCCCGACTTCAGCGGACCGACTGACTGCCCGACAGCATAGACCCCCGCACCCATCAGCCGGGCAAGTCTCACTATTCCCCAGTACCAGACGCAAGAAGCAACGCTCGTCCTGTCCTGGAATATTCCCCCGCCGCCGAATATCACACGCTCACTCTCACGGAACACACGCGCTACTTCTCGCAGACTCCAGCGGTTCACAGAGTCAACGCCGAAATCACGCGAGGTGTCATCAGGGTTATTCGACAGGACTACGACACGACTCCGGGGGACTCCGCACTCCGTCAGCATATCAACACACGCCTTCAGCAATAATTCATCGCCAAGATTCCCGAAGCCGTAATAGCCTATCAACGCCGCCGCGTAACGCCTCATCAGCTTATCACCGGACGTATCAGCCTCAGCACAGGGATAACCGCAAACTTTATCACGCACACTATCACTATTCCCGCAAGAAGACCCGTCCACAACCCGTTGAACTCGCGCAGCAGTATCAGCATCATCGGTGTGTGGAAGTGGCAGAAGCTGTTGATGACTGACGAGAAGCCCAGCACAGCACCTACCCTGAAGATTTCCCTGTAGCGCGCAAAGTAGCCGTTCCTCACGAGGAATCCCCACAGCAGTAATGACGGGTAGCCTACGAGGACCTCACGTGTGCGAGGCCGGGCAATCAATAAGTGTTCGAGGGACTCGCGCATGGCCGTCTCAATCCGGGAAATGTCTGCTACATTGTCGCTCCTGAGAACTGCGAAGCCTATTGCCCCCAGCAAAGCACCGTAAAGCATGATTTCCCCCCACAGCGGAGGACGTGAGAGAAACTCGACCAGCGACTCAGGGTGTACACGTGTCTTCAGGTCATGAAGGAGTACCAGCACAGGAGGAAGCATGAGTGTGAGCTTTACGCCGGAAAAAGCCTTGAGCCTGAGCATGTAGTCCGTAACGCTGAAGAATGACGCGAGCGCAAGCCCCCCGGTAACAACAAACAGGAACGCAGGAATGATTCGGCGGCTTCTAGCTTCGTCCATCGCCAGCAATGACGCTTCAACCGCAATCATCGGAGCTGTGAGCGCCCCGGCTAATCTGGCTATGACTGACACCTTCAGCACAAGCACCGCCAGTACAGCACCTGAGACCGCGAAGAATATTTGCGTCTTCATGTCCTGAGTCATTCCCATTCTCGCAAGGTAACTGTAGACGCAGAACACCAATACTGCCGACATTGCCAGAGCCGCGAAAATGTTGGGACGGAGGTTTTCCCGCGCGTAAACAGTATCAGGCCATGCCAGAGTGAAACCGTGAGACTTCAGAGCCTCCGCAAGAAGCCTGACTTCCTCGGCGTAATCCGCAAACTTGAAGCTGGCTGTGTTCATCGGGGCGGTACGGTACAGCAGGAGTCTCACTGAGCGTTCTACGGCGGCGCGTATCATCCTGTCGCGTAATGCCGGGCGGGAGATTCTGCGTGAGGTCATTTCCTCGTTCGTTACGCTGTGGAGTGAGAGAATGTTCGGTGAGATCTTCTCGTCAAGCTGTGATGCTCCGACCTGCTTGGAGAACTCTACTTTTGCCAGCGGTATATTCAGCTCGATTGCGGCGTTTGCTATTGCGCTGACATCAGGATAGCCTGAGACGTATTCCCCTGAAGGCGTGAACACATCAACGTGATACTGTTCGTGAACTTTGCGTAACATCAGTGCTGCTTTGTCTGACAGGTGGCCGGGGGACGGAGCCGGGCGGTAATATATCCTGAGTCCGGCTTTCTTTGCTGACTCTAGTCCGTCAATGTCCGGGATTATTCCTGAGTTCTTTATCATGTTCGCAGGCATCGTGAGGAGTACAGGCCCTCTCCTGTCGTCAGATATTCCGAAGCGTAACCGTAACCATTCGTTGAGGAGTATCTTGTGTTCGCTGAAGGGCTTTATCGTTATGATTGTGCCTTCTGTGCTGCTGGGATTGTCGCCTGCCGCTTTCATTTCCGCATGGCCTATTCCGTGATTCACGCTGTCCCCGATAAGCTCGCTGACCATGAGTCCCGTAAGGCCGTTGTCCTTGAGGATTGCTATTGCCTCGTCAACATCAAGCCCTGAGTTTTTCGCGAGGGCTGCTATTTCCCGGTAATCGGATATTATTGCTATGTTGCTGTTTGCTGACTCAAGCCGTATTCTTGGGTACAGTCCGTAGCAGGCGCATATAAACGTGAGCGCGAGAAGTATTGCTGTGAAAATTTTTCGTGTCATTCATTATCTCCTGTGGAAAAAATTTATGGGAATTGTAACACTTTATGACTTTCACGGGTTGCCACACCATAACGATACCCTGCTGCAAGCTCATGAACCTGCGCAAAGACACTATCACATCGTCAGCACTTTATGACGCTCACGGCTTGTCACACCATAACGATACCTTACTGCAAGCTCCTGAACCTGCGCAAAGACACTATCACATCGTCAGCACTTTATGACGCTCACGGCTTGTCACACCATAACGATACCCTACTGCAAGCTCCCGAACCTGAGCAAAGACACTATCACGTCATCAGCACTTTATGACGCTCACGGGTTGTCACACCATAACGATACCCTACTGCAAGCTCCCGAACCTGAGCAAAGACACTCTCACATCACCAGCACTTTATGACGCTCACGGCTTGTCACACCATAACGATACCCTACTACAAGCTCCTATACCTGCGCAAAGACACTCTCCCATCATCAGCACTTTATGACGCTCACAGCTTGCCACACCATAACGATACCCTACTGCAAGTTCCCGAACCTGCGCAAAGACACTCTCACGTCATCAGCACTTTATGACTCTCGCGGCTCATATCAGGCCGGGACAATGTCAGCTCGTATAGCTGTGAGGCTTTGTACTCAGTCTCAGCAAAGAACTTCCCGGTCTCACCTTCCGCATCTTTCAGCCTCGTGATTACTGGTATGCGTGAAACCTCCCGGCACATTCTCAGAATGCCCCGCCCCTTTTCCGTGAAAGCCAGAACCCTCGCGTAAGGCACTTCACCCTTCACGCACACGCCGCGCCTCAGTCCCAGAAGAATATATATCAGCCGCCTCCGTATATGACTCCTAGTGTACCTCGCGCACACACAACGCCCGGTGAAGTCCTCAAGCCCCGAAGATTTCCGCCAGTGTTTCAGGAACAATCCCTCTATGCCCTCGACAACGCCGTAAATCCCCCGCAAGTCCTCAGCCCCTGACCGTATGAATATCCCCTGTAACAGCGGCCACAACCTTCCCTCGTCCGACAGCCTCCCGGAGCGTTCAGCCTCAGCGAGAATCTCACGCGAATATCCCGGCATCATGTGAGCATTGCCCGCGAGATTTCCGCGTATCGCCCGGCTGCTTGCCCCGTCAATGCGCCTGAAGGGTACAGCCTCAATGTCATAACCCCCGCGGATTATCCCGGCCATGTACGAGACAGCAAGCATGTTGTTCGGCCTAGTGATAAAGTCCCCCGCTCCCGGAAATATCTCCTCAAGCGCAATGGATACAGCCTTCGGGAATGATGCCCCCCGCCCAATCTCGCGCCGCAGAATTTCACGGTAAGCTCCCGGCTCGTCCGCAAGAATCCCGGCGAGAGTCTCAGCGTCAAATTCCGGGTTCTCCATGCCGAACGCAATACGTGAAACGCACCCCAAACGCCCCAGAATGTTCACCGCACCCCTCGCGAAATCCTGCCCCGCTGAACACGCGCACATGAACGGAAGCTCAATCACCACATCCGCCCCGGCCATGACCGCCGTATATGCCCGCGCGAATTTATCGGCCACTGAAGGCGAACCTCTCTGCGTGAAATTGGACGACAGTATCACTATCACCCCCTCGGAATCCGGGAGGCTCTGAGCAAACCTCAATAATGACTCGTGGCCTTGATGCAATGGGTTGAACTCGGCAATAATTCCTGTGATTATGACTTTTCCCCCTCGCTTTCGTGAGACATGATACATTAACCGGGCGTTAAGGGGCTTTGTTGCAAGTTAAGCGTTTTGGCGTGTATAATTCTCATTGTAATAACGTACCCAGCGGAATGATAGCTGCTCTGAAATCCTGCAAAACTTCTGCCGATTGTGAATATGAAATCCCGGGTGCGTTAAGGGGCAGCAAAAATATTGCCAGCGGGAGGTGTTCTGTAGACTCAGGCCAAGAATTTCACCGTCAAACATTATCGCGTAAAGGGCAGTCGCTCCGTTTACTGAGGGAAGGATAACGGCAGAGACTAAGATTTAGTATGAACAGCTTTATTCATTGAGAGGAGGAAATTTGCTTTGAGCAGAAAATTGGGAGTACTTTTGCTCTCTCTTGCTGTAGTGATGTTCACAGCGGCTTCGGCGTTTGCTTTGTTCACGTCCGATGACATAGACCGCTTTGTTTCCAGCAACCAAAACGACACTAATCCCACTGCTGAAGGCTACAATTACTACCAGAGGGTAAACGTTGACACATGGCCGCAGAGTGAGGATGTCAGGACGGTATCATGGGAAGTCTACCCTATGTATGACTGGCTTCACTACCACATTAACGGGAATGAAATTGCCATAAGCGGCACGCTTCCTGCCTATGACGCAAGAATGTCAAGAACTAGGAGCGGCGATCTTCCTTACAGGGACAGCGACGGCAACCACTATACCGTTCACGTTGTGGCTCGCCTCCTGTGCGATGTTCCGGCAGGATATGATGACTTGGGGCTGCCCTTGTCTGATGACACTGGCAAGACAATTATAGTCCAGAGGATGATTGCTGCTGATGTCGATACTGAGGATGACCCTGATACCGGCACGAGGACTTCAGGACTGGTAATTGATGTTACGGCTGATGATACAAAAGGTGTCGGGCTTTACGAGGATATGGTATCGGTTGACGCTTCAGCAGTTGCGAGCAGAGATGCGGCTGATGAGAACTACACTGTTACGGTCAATTTCCCGCAGAACTGGTCAACAGAGTTTATGGAGGCTGTAGATCCTGACACAGAAGATTTCTTGTGGGATGATACGGTGTCAGTGGATTATTACGTTCTGGGCGAGGTTGAATGCGTTGCGGCTCCGGCGAGCTTGGACAAACATTATATCCTTGCGGAAGAAGACGGTATAAGCCTTCCTTACTGGCTGGACTACGACATAACCGAAGTGCAGCAAAACATCTCGCGTGATTACCCGGACGTAACAGAGAATCCTCCTGCCACACGTGAAGCACTGACCTTCACCGAATACACTGACCCCCGCCTGCTTGCCAAGACGCTCAAGCTGTACTTCAAGAAGGGAGCAACACCCGATAACGGCGAGAAGGGTACAGTCCGCATAGTAATGACTCCGTCAACAACCGCACCTGATGCCGGCGATGACAAGTCCCAATCACTGGATGACATTTACAACGGCGATGTTACACTCGGCTGGGGCGTAACGTATGTTGGTGAAGGCCCTACACCCCCTACACCAGCAATCACCCTCACCCCTGCGGAAAAGGCTATGAGTGTGGTGCGCGGCTCAAGTGCTGAGACAGAGTTCACCTACAGCAATGCGGAAGTCTCTGGAGACCCGAAATTTTCCCCGGCGGTTGCAGGAGTAACATTTTCCACCGCTCCAATCCCGGCGAATGAGTCGGGAAAAATCACTGTTACTGCCGCGGCGACATCCGAAGCGCAGAATGGCGATTATCCCGTAACAATGACAGTAACGGACGTGAATGGCAAGACAGCCACAGCCACAATCAACCTTGCTGTCAGCACTCAGGAAGGCACAATCACTGTAGCGGTTTCCGGCGACAGGAATCCCAACGAGGCAACATTCACTGCGGGCGGAAATGCGTCATCATACACCCTCAGAATAGGGAACACGCTAGGCGGAATCACATGGGAGATCACCGGCACGGGTATAGCTATGATCAGTCCCACAAGCGGAACGGGAAATGCCGTGAATTTCACGATTAACCCCACGAACGCCAATGCAGGACGCTACAGCGCAACATTGCAGGCTAAGGATGCCTCCGGGAGGGATGCAGGCTCGTACCAGTTCTCATGGACGGTGGAAGCTCCTGTAGTGAATCCTATAGTGCTTTCTGTCCCCAACGGCAGAAGGATTAGCGTTGATGTCGGTTCAAGCTCTGACTTGGTCGTGAACTACAGCGTACAGGCTCCCGCGGCGAACGGCATAAAGTTTGACCCGGACATCTCAGAGAACGTCAAGCTCACTGCCAAGCCGACAACTTCAACCAGCGGAACAATCACTATAACCGCCGAGCCTGTAACAGTTGCCGCGAAAATCTACAGCACTGACATGACAGTTACAGACACAAACGGGAAAACAGCTTCGGTTACCATTTATGTCAATGTCGAAGTACCTGTGATTACCCTTGCTGAGAGCAGGGTCAGCCTAACGAGGGCTTCTGCGGATAAGTCAGTGGCATGGAGCGTTGTCAGGCCAAGAAGGTACTCCGCTTCACCCGCAATAGCTTCCGGCTACAATTTCCGCGTAACGTCAAACGACAGGGCAATAACCCTCGCAATGAACCCGGATGCGTCATTCACCCAGAGCTACACGGGCACTCTCACTGTTACTGACATTTACGGCGGCACAAAGGCAATCGCTCTCACACTCAACGCCGCTCCTGTAGGGACACTCATCGTAACACCTTCAACACTCCCGGTAAGCGTTGATGTAGGCGCGTCAAAGGATGTGGCATTCACGGCTTCAGGGAACAGCGGCGCGGTCTCATGGACTGTAGGAACTGCTCCTGCGGGTGTCAGCGTAGTCCACACGGCAAACGGTCATTTCACGGTAACAGGAAGGGCAGAAGGAAGATACCCTGTAACAGTTACTGCCACTGACCAGGCCGGGCGCAATGCTAACGCCTCGCTCGACATAACGGTAAACCCGGAGAAGAAAGATGAGCCTGAGCCGACACCATCAAGGAATTTCACCATAACGGCAGACACTCCTTCTGTAACTGTGGCGGTCAACCAGTCCAAGGATGTATCATTCACGGCGAGCAACAACAGCGGAGATGTTACGTATACATTCGTCAACGGCAACACGGGAATCACTGTAGTCCAGAAGAGCGACCCGTCCAAGTTCACAGTAACGGGCGTAACGTTAGGAGATTACACATTCAGGGTCAACGCGACAGACAGAGCCGGAAAGACTGCCTCAGCTGATGTAGCCGTCAAGGTAACTGCGACTACTGTACCTGTTGTGCCGTCGAGAGATATTACGGTAACAGCGGCAGAGTCATCGGTCAGGGTTAATGCAGGCGCGTCTGTGGACGTATCACTTACTGCGGCGAACAATGCAGGGCTGGTTACGTGGTCATATGATGTCTCTGGAACGGGAATCACTGTAGTACCAGCTGCGAGACCTTCAGCTACTCAGTACAACAATGTTGCAGTCTACACAGTAACGGGCGTAACAGCAGGCTCATACACAGTAACCTTCAAGGCAACTGACGCGGCCGGACGCAGTGCTTCAGCAGATGTAGCTATCACTGTCAACGCTCCTGTACCCCCTGTAGACACTCTGACAGTAGTACCTGAAGTAACAGCGGCAAGTGTCGATGTCGGCGCGTCCAGAGACGTGGCAGTTACAGCACGCGGCAATTCTGGAGTGGTAGCGTGGTCATATGATGTATCAGGCGCGGGAATCACCATAGTACCCAGCACTAAAGCATCAGCGACACAGAACAACACGGTTGCAGTCTACACAGTAACAGGTGTAACAGCAGGCTCGTACACAGTAACCTTCAAGGCGACTGACTCGGCAGGACACAGGGCTTCAGCGGATGTAGCTATCACCGTAAATCCTGTAGGGACTCTGACAGTAACACCTGCGACTCGTTCCGTTGACGTAACAATCGGCGGGTCATCGGTCAACACTGAAGCATTCACCGCAAGCGGCAATATCGGAAATGTTGAGTGGACAGTTTCAGGCGTTCCTTCGGGCGTAACGGTAGCACCTGCAACAGGCACAGCCTACACGACTCAGAACAATACGGTGATGGTCTACACTGTAACGGCGAGTTCAAGCGCAAGGGCAGGGAGCTACAGTGCAACAGTTACGGCGAGAGACTCGGCAGGACGCAGTACAACAGCAACGCTCCGCATCACAGTAACAGCGGCTCCGACCCTCGCAGTATCACCGTCCGCACGTTCCGTAAGAGTAACAAGAGGAGCATCGGTAAACACTGAGGCATTCACCGCAAGCAACAACAGCGGAAATGTAACGTGGACAGTCAGCAATATTCCTTCAGGCGTAACGGTGACACCCACAACTCAGTCAGGCATAAGCGCAACTTACACTGTAACGGCAAGTTCAACGGCAACAGCAGGGGAGTACAGAGCAACAGTTACAGCGAAGGACGAAGCTAACCGCACCGCAACGGCAACACTCAGCATTACGGTAGCTGTCTCTGGTGATGTTATCTCTGAAGACGATAAACCTGAACCGCCAGAGCCTGAAGACCCGACACCAGCAACTCAGCAGCTCATTGACACGCTCAAGTCAGAAGGCAGCCTCGAATCGGACGGCACAATACCGAGCGATGCTATAGAGTTCACGAGCACGAATCCGTCAGCACAGACGCTTTCACGCACAGGAACAAACGAGGTCAGAAGAGGCAGCGGCATTAACCCTATAGACCTTGTGCTTACTTTCGAGATAGACATCTGGAAGATATACATCAACAACGTGCTTGCGGCGTGGGCATATTCACCCGGCGTAAATGCAACGGAAGATACTGACTTCGTTACGTTCTACCCGGCAGAAGGCTCAAAGGGTGTTGACATTGTTGCTGAATCCAAGACAAAGGCAACAATAACATTCGACACAACCACAATGGCCGCCGGAAGGAATGAGATAGCCGCGGCGTTCGTGCCTGACGCTAGCCAGCCAACGCAGGAAATCGGCAAGTCAACGCTCGCTGCTGTTACGGTCGACACCAGCACAACACCGACAAGCCCCGATGTACCGTCAAGCCCTGATGTACCCGGCACTGACCCTGTTGGAGTCGGGGACTCAAACGGCGGATGCTCGGCGGGACTCGGCGCGATGGTGTCAGCACTTGCGGCAATGTTCTTCGTCAGCAAAAAGCGTTCATAGCAATTCAGGTCTGAACACAGAACACTAAAGGCAGAAGGAATTTTCCCCCTTGGTCATTAAGGCCGGGGGGAATTTTTTGCGGAGGAATCATGCAGGAAACAGACAGGTTATCGCTTGGGCGGGTGAGTCGGGGCTGGGAGGCATGGCCGGGTTTCGTGAGGACTGCGGGAACGTGGGAGTGTCTCAGGAAGATTCACCGGGAGATTTTCGGGGGGCTGTTCACGTTTGCCGGGAAGATTCGCACGGTCAACATCTCTAAGGGCAGCTTCAGGTTCGCGAACGCAATATTCCTCGAAAAGATACTGCCGATGATTTCGGAGATGCCGCAGGAGAATTTTGCTGACATTATCGCCAAGTACACCGAGATGAACATAGCGCACCCATTCCGCGAGGGAAACGGGCGGGCAATGCGTTTGTGGCTTGACGCTATGCTTGAGCGAGAGATGAACACACGAATAGACTGGAGGAAGATTACTCGTGAAGAATACATGCCAGCGATGCAACGAAGCCCGGTCAACACGCTGGAGCTTGAGACTCTGCTTAAGGGAGCGATGCTGAAGGGGGATGATTTGCGCAACGGGGTGATATTCACGGAGGGGGTTGCGGTGTCGTACAGCTACGAGAGCGTCTAGAGTGCGGAATATTTCACTGGGTGCTGGTGTCTGAGGCTTGTACTTCCGTCGGGCTTCACGGTCTCAAAGGTTACGAAAAATTTTAGGATTGTGGTATATTTCCCTCCGTAAAAATCACACACAAACAAAGGATTCATTCTCATGATAGCAATCGTAAATTATGGCGTTGGGAATCTCTTCTCGCTTGAGAGTTCGTTCAATGCTATTGGCCAGAATGTTACGGTAACTTCATTGCCCGATGACCTGAGAGCCGCTGACAGAATCATTCTTCCGGGTGTCGGTGCATTCGGGGATGCGGCGGAAAAGTTGTTCTCGTCAGGACTGGCTGAACCTCTCATTGACGAGGCGAAAAGAGGCAAGCCCATTCTCGGAATCTGCCTGGGTATGCAGTTATTGTTCACGAAAAGCTACGAGTTCGGCGAATTTGACGGACTCAACCTCATTCCCGGCGAAATCCGCCCGATAAGCGATGTGATTCCCGGCGGCCTCAAGATTCCCCAGATGGGCTGGAACTCACTCACCTTCACCAACCCTTCACCGATATATTCACGCACACCGCAGGGCTCATACGTCTACTTCGTGCACTCATACGCGGCATTCTGCGATGACAGGTACATCACCGCCACGACAGATTACGGCGCGCCCCTCACGGCCTCAGTCCAGAACGGGAACGTTTACGGTGTCCAGTATCACCCGGAGAAGAGCGGTAGCGTTGGACTCGACATCCTCCGGGCGTTCTGCGAGGTGAAAGCATGATTATCCTTCCGGCAATCGACATTTTCGGCGGGCAGGCGGTCAGGCTCTTGCGCGGGAATTATGACGACATGACCATATATGACCCTGACCCGGTGAACACGGCCATGATTTTCCGCAACGAGGGCGCAAAGTGGATTCATGTGGTTGACCTTGAGGGCGCGAAATCCGGCGGGGCTGTCAACCTTCCCACAATCATGCGAATACGTGAGGCCTGCGGGCTGAAGTGCGAGGTCGGCGGGGGAATCCGGGACATGCCAGCAATCAGCCGCTACGTTGAGGCTGGTGTTGACCGGGTGATTCTCGGAACGTCAGCGACAAAGGAAGGCTTCGCCCGTGAGGCGGTGAAACTTTTCGGGGACAAGATAGCTGTCGGCGTTGACATCCGCGGGGGGAAAGTCGCCGTGAAAGGATGGCTTGAGGACTCAGGGATTGACGCGCTCACTTTCTGCCGGAAAATGCAGGATGACGGAGTCGCAACGCTAATCATCACAGACATATCACGGGATGGGGCAATGTCCGGGACCAACACGGGGCTTTACGCGGAACTGTCGCGGACTCTCAGCGTGGACATCACAGCTTCCGGCGGAGTCAGCACACTTGAGGACGTGAGGACGCTGGCGGGGCTTGGGCTTTACGGCGCGATAATCGGGAAGGCGTATTACACGGGAGCGGTCAAAATCTCAGAAGCAATCGGGGCGGTGAAAGAATGATAACCAAACGCATAATCCCATGTCTTGACGTTAGGGACGGGCGTGTTGTGAAGGGCGTGAACTTCCAGGACTTGAATGATGTGAACTCACCCGTTGAGCTGGCAAAATATTACTCGGACTGCGGGGCGGATGAGCTTGTGTTCTACGACATAACGGCATCTTCTGACGGGCGCAAAATCTTCACGGACATCCTCCGGGAGACTGCAAGAAACGTGTTCATCCCCCTCACGGTCGGCGGCGGAATATCGAGCGTCGCGGACTTCGGGCGTGTTCTGTCATGCGGTGCGGACAAAGTGAGTGTGAACACAGGCGCAATCAGGAATCCCGGACTCATTCCGGAGGCGGCCAAACTCTACGGGTCTCAGTGCGTGGTGATTTCTGCTGACGTGAAGAGAGTCGGCGGTGAGTTTCACGTTTTCGCGAGGGGCGGGCGTGATGACACAGGCATTGAGGCTGTAGGATGGATTCGGAGATGTGTTGACGCGGGGGCGGGTGAAGTCGTCCTCAACTCGATTGACACTGACGGCGTGAGGGGCGGCTTTGACATCGAGATGCTGAAAGCTGTCTGCGCTGCCGTGAATGTCCCTGTGATTGCGTCGGGCGGTGCGGGGAAAATTGCTGACTTCGTGAGGCTCTTCCGTGAAGTTCCGGGTGCTGATGCTGGATTGGCGGCATCGATATTCCATTTCGGCGAAGTGAGGATTGCTGACCTTAAGCGGGTACTGCGTGACGAAAATATACTTGTGAGGTTGTGAACGATGGTTAATGTTGACGAGCTGAAATTCAACGCTGACGGATTAATCCCGGCTGTTCTTGTTGACGATGAGACCGGGAATGTCCTCATGGTGGCGTACATGAGCCGTGAGAGCCTGAAGATTTCGATGGAACGGAAGCTGGCGTGTTTCTGGAGCCGTTCGCGCGGGGAATTGTGGCTGAAGGGTGAGACCAGCGGCAACTGGCAGCACATCCGCGAGATTGTGGCCGACTGTGACCGTGATACGCTCTTGGTGTACGTGAAACCTGACGGGCCGGCCTGCCACCTGGGAAATGAGTCGTGCTTCGTGGATGACGTTATGCCCCGTGAGCAGGAGAAACACGAACGCTTCACCCTCTGCGGATTAATGGAGCTCATCAAGGGCAGGAAGGACTCGCCTGTTGAGGGGTCTTACACGTCGTACCTTTTCGGGAAGGGACTCGACAAGATACTCAAGAAGATTGGCGAGGAAAGCACAGAGGTTGTAATCGCCGCCAAGAATGACCGCAAGGAGGCCGTCTACGAGATTTCTGACCTGGTATATCACCTGCTTGTTCTCATGGCCGAAATGAACATAGACATCAAGGACATCATCAAGGAGCTAGCATCACGGCACGTAATCGACAAGAAAGTTAAGCAGGAAAAGATGACATCATGACGAGGCAGGACATACGCACGGCAACGTCAAAGGAGGCTCTAGACACTCTCACCGTCCCCGACATCATGACACAGTCAGACTCGCACTGTTCAATGTCAAAAGAGGCTCTAGACACTCTCACCGTCCCCGACATCATGACACAGTCAGACGCACGCCCGGCAACGTCTAACGAGGCTTCAGACACTCTCACCGTCTCCGACATCATGACACAGTCAGACGCACGCCCGGCAACGTCTAACGAGGCTTCAGACACACCCACAGTCCCGGACATCATGACGCGCTCAGACTTCCACGTACACACATGCTACTGCGACGGCAAAGACTCCCCCGAAGACATCGTGAAGGAGGCAGTCCGGCTCGGAATGACACGGCTGGGATTTTCGGGGCATTCTTACACGGCGTTCGACACGATCTACTGCATGTCCCCTGACGGCACACGGAGCTACATGGACGAGATTCACCGCCTCAAGGACAAGTATAGCGGGCAGATTGAGCTTCTCTGCGGAATTGAGCGGGATTACTACTCGGACATTGATACGGGGGATTTCGACTACGTCATAGGCTCGGTGCATTACGTGAATGTTGACGGGGAATTTCTCCCGGTTGACGAGTCCCTGGAAGCATTCATGAGGCTGTTGCGGTGCTGTCATGATGACCCCTGCGACATGGCCGGGCGGTATTATTCGCTTGTCGCTGACGTGGTCAACAAAACAGGAGCGGACATCATCGGGCATTTCGACCTCATCACCAAGTTCAATGAGGGCGGGAGATTCTTCGACGAGGACAGCCCAGGCTACATTGAGGCGTGGAAATCGGCGGCTGACTCGCTCCTTCAGACCGGGCGGCCTTTCGAGATCAACACGGGGGCAATATCGCGGGGCTGGCGCAAAACTCCCTACCCGTCAGCAGGAATCATCAGCTACATTGCCTCACGCGGCGGAAAATTCATCCTCTCCAGCGACTCACACAGCAAGGACACCCTCATGTTCCAGTTCGCGGAATGTGAGGAGCTTGCGCGGAATTTGGGACTCAGGCTGACGGAGCTATGATCTACTTCATCGGGGCGGGGCCGGGGGCTGTAGACCTAATCACAGTGAGGGGCGCGGAAATTCTCAGGTCAGCAGGAAGAATCGTTTACGCCGGCTCACTGGTCAATCCCGAAATCATCACCGCATATGCGCGGGAAGGGTGCGAGGTTTATGACTCATCATCATTGACGCTGGACGAAATCACCGGGCTTCTTGTCGGCGGCCATGAGGCAGGTATTCTCACGGTGAGGCTTCATTCTGGCGACCCGGCAATCTTCGGGGCTGTGCGTGAACAGATGAACATCCTCCGCGAGCGGGGCATTCCGTTTGAGACTGTGCCGGGAGTAAGCTCACTCTTCGCGGCATCATCGGCTTTGCGCACTGAGTACATGATACCGGGCGGGACTCAGACCCTCATCATTACACGCGCTGAAGGAAGGACTCCAGTCCCAAAACAGGAAGGCCTAAGCTCCCTCGCATCACATGGCGCGTCAATTGCGGTGTTCCTGTCGGCGGGAATGTGTGAGGCTGTCTGCGCTGAACTCATCGCGGGCGGGTATGACGGTGAGACACCTGCGGCTGTGGTCTACCATGCTTCATGGCCGGACGAAAGGGTGATACGCGGGACTCTTGCCACCCTCCCGGAACTCACGCGGGGCATCACCAAGTCAGCAATAATCCTCGCGGGGGACTTCCTCAATGACAACGACGGCGCGCAATCCAGACTCTACGACAAGAATTTTTCCCATGAATATCGTTGTGGCATTCACGAACAGAGGGGTTAATCTCGCGCTGAGACTCTCAGAATTTCTCGGAGGCATTGTGTTTGCTCCCGAAAGATTTTCGCGTGAGGGTGTGAATGTGATTGACTGTCCTCTGCCTGAATGGGCGGGAAAATATTTTCGTCAGGCAGAATCGCTCGTGTTTGTGGGGGCTTGCGGAATTGCCGTGCGTGCCATAGCTCCGCATATCACCGACAAGATGACGGACCCGGCTGTTGTGGTTGTCGACGAGGCCGGAAGATTCGTTATCCCCATATTGTCGGGGCATGTCGGCGGGGCGAATGAGCTTGCGCGGAAAATTGCTGCCTTCCTTCACGCTGTCCCGGTAATCACAACTGCTACTGACGTGAACGGACTCCCTGCTGTCGATGAATGGTCGGTGAAGAATGACTGCGCAATCGAGAATCCCGGAGCCGTCAAGGACGTATCATCGCGGGTGCTTGAGGGATTGCCTGTTGGAGTAGCTGTAACGTGGGAGAATGTCCCTGCGCCTTTTCCCGTAACACTAATGCTCAGGCCGAGAGTATTGTTGCTTGGTGCTGGCTGTAACCGCAACACTGACCCGGCAGAATTTGAGCGGTCTGCAATGGACTTCCTTGCGGGGGCAGGCGTAAGTGTGCTGAGTCTGAGGGCTCTTGCTTCGGTTGACCTCAAGAAGAACGAGGCGGCCATGAAGATTTTTGCGGAGACTCACAATATCCCGTTCGTTACGTTTCCGGCGGATGAATTGCAGTCGGTCAGTGGGGATTTTTCCCGGTCTGAGACTGTGAGACGCTTCACCGGGACGGATAACGTGTGCGAGAGGGCTTGTGTACTTGCGGCGGGAGGGGGGGCTGTGCTTTTACGGAGCAAGACTGTGTATAATGGCATCACATTTGCGCTGGCAAGGAGTGAGTTTCATGAACGCAGCGATAGTGTGTGAGGGAGGACTCGTGAGAAGCCCGGCTGAAATATTGAGTCCTCTGGGGCTGAAACTGGGCGACAAAGTTTCATTCATTCAGAATCAGAACGGTGAGGTTGTGCTGTCTAATGCTTCTGTCCGTGCAATCATGAAAGCTCAGGAGGCATTTGCGGGAGCGGCTGAGATTTTATACGTAAAGAATGACAATGATGTAATGGCTCTCGTGAATGAAGTGCGCTGCAATGACAACAATGCACAAATAGAGGCGGCACTCTCCATATTTCATGAACTACGTGAGAAGGCATGTGATATTTCTGATATGACACTAGAAGAAATCAACAGGGAAATTAAAGCGGCAAGGGCTGAAAAGAGAGCTGACTCATGATACTACAGCCTGACGAAATCGAACGTGAAAGCATGAGGATAATCGGCGAGTCTATGGGCGACTTCACCTGCACCCCTGAGAATCTCCCGGTCATCAAGCGCGTAATCCACGCCACGGCGGATTTCGACTTCCTACGCACCCTCACATTTTCCCCGAATGCCGTCAACCTCGCCCGTGAAGCCCTCCGTTCACACACCCCCATAATCACAGACACCCTCATGTTAGCGGCTGGCATCTCGAAGCGTTACGGCGCGGAAATCATCTGCCACGTAGCCGACCAAGACGTGAAAGCCGAATCACAGTCCCGGAAAATCACCCGCTCAATAGTCAGCATAGAGCATTCTGTGAGCGAATACCCGTCAGCAATTTTCGCCATCGGCAACGCCCCGACCGCGTTAATCCGCCTGTGTGAGCTGATACGTGAAGGCCGGGCAAATCCCGCGCTGGTTGTAGGAGTCCCGGTAGGCTTCGTGAACGTCATCGAGGCAAAAGAGATGTTAGCCTCACTCACTGATACCCCCCGCATAATCTCACATGGCAGGAAGGGCGGAACTACTGTAGCTTGTGCCATCATCAACGCGATACTCTACGGGCTGTAATTTCCCCAGTACACAAAAAAAGCGGCCAGCCTCGTGAAGAGCCAGCCGCAAAATTCTTCCAGCCTACATGAACGACTGGCAGCCCATGAACAATATAGCCTCAGTGCTGTTGTCCATGATGAAGTAGATGAACGGGTGATCCGCGTGGAACTCAGCGAACGGTCTTTCCACAGGCATAGCACTTCCCACCATCATAGGAATTGCCGTAGCCGCAGCCGCCTCTGTCTTTTCCTCGTCAACATCGATAAACGTCTGGTGAATCACATCATCAGCCCTCAGCGGCTCATCAGCAGTAATCCCCGAAAAATTCGCGTCATTCGTGAAAGCCTGCTTTACCCCCAGAGCCTCAAATACATTCTTCAGCTCGTAGCGTTCCTCAGCCCGGAATTTCGGCAGCCACAGATCAACATCATACGTCCGCATAGCTCCGAGCCACTCCGAGAATTTCGCCGCGTCAAGGTTCTTCAGGACATCAGGACGGCCTTTAGGGGGCAGCACCACAACCATCGACAGCCTTCCTCCGACATAGGGCAGCATGACGGCCTTCACACCGCCCGACTCATAATACCTGAAATCGCCGCGCTGTTTCATCATGTCTACTTCCTTGTAGTTTGCCCCGTTCGTGTTGAACTGTTCCTTTGACGTTGCTGACTTGGGGAATTTGTCGCGCCATTCAGCATTGAAGTATACGGCGTTGGTGATGACCATTCTCGTTTCAGGGTCAAGATTCTGGATGAGGTTGTTGATTTTCCCGTTTGTCTTGCCGCTCACCCAGTCGTTGATTTCCTGCCGTGATGCCTCCGTCCTGCCCTTGATGTCGAGCTCCTTCACCGTGCTGTTGTAGCCGAGCCTCAGCAAGTCAGTGTAGCTTGTGCGGAGGGTAAGTCCGTTCTTCAGCCATATCCTGTTTGCTGACGAGATATATCCGCTTCCGTCAAGACTGCGTGTCATTTCGCCGAGTGATGTGTGAACGTCCTGTGTTATTCCCAGAGCTGACTCAATTTCCCTCGCCGTATCACCCTCAGCTCCTGCATAGGCCATACCGAAAGCTGATATTATGCTGTAAGGTGAGAAGAAGAAGCTCCCGCCTGAATCGCCCGCAATAATTTTCCCGGCACTGAACGCGAAATTGTTGACCGCCTCTGACGCTTCTGACGCGAAAGCCGCCGAACACATCGACAATATCACTGCCGTAACCAGAGCTGCTCTCAAGATTCTTGCTGTCATGTTATGTTACCTCCTGTGCAAATTTTACGGCCTCACATCATCCGCAAGACCGCTGTTATTATCGTCATTCCCTGTGAATATATTATGTCTGTCTCCGCGAGACTCTGGCTTCACATTTCCGTGTTCGTGGGTACAGCGTGAAGCACGGAGGAAGCCTGTGATTCTTGCCGACGAAATCAGCTTGTGATTCGTGAACAGATTACTCATCCTGCATGCGCCCCGCTGAGGATTACGACCTTGCGCTTCTTGCAGGGTACAGCGTCCGGCGCGACATGAACAGGCAACCCGGCCTTCCAGCGTTCCCAGAGTAGCCGGGTGAGTTCCACCGGGAATGAGTCGGGGGAAGTCTGGCTGAACTTGCCGCGGCTGACAGACCCCAGGATTTCCAGAGGACGAAATCACGCGCTTCACGTCAACTTTCTGGCCATTCTCAGAGCCTCGAAGCATGAAGATATTTCCCCTTTCTGTGAATGTCATGGATGAGAGAGATTATATCAGCTTGGGAATTTAAGGGAGGGCGGGTGAAGTCCGAACATAGTTACGTAAAGCAAGGCACAAAAAACTGGACAAGAAAATTGTGTGCTATAATAATCTTCACGTTTAAACTATAAATTTAGCACTCGAAGCAGTAAAAGGGTGCTTCGTATTCGGTATCTTGTCCTGTGTGAATTATAGCACAGGTTAGAGATATAAGACTTCTAGTTGTGTGTGGCTTTGCGTTTTTACAGTGTGCGGTGCATTAGGCAGCGACGATGAAACTGTCGGGCGCAAAGCTATTTTCACGTAAGAAAGGAGAAAGGATACAGGGAAAAATTTTGCGCTGACCGGGAAGTTCACAGGAAATTTCTTACACAGGAGGAATGATATTCATGAAGCGTGAAATGAAACGCAGGGGCTTTACGCTGGTTGAGCTGCTGATCGTGATTGTGGTCATCGGGATATTGTCGGCCATGATGATGATGTCCAGCAGTGAGGCGGTTTCATCGGCAAGGGCAAGTACAATCACAAGTAACATGAGAAACTTGCAGACTGCAGCGTTGGCGTATTGGTCTGACAATATGGGGAAGTTCAACAAGACAACACCGGATGCTCCTGTTTGGGACGATCTCATAAAGTATCTCAAGGAAGACGACAAAGCGGACATCAACGATGCTGGTTACAACATTGAGGTTTCAACGAACAGCAATACACAAGGAGACTGGTACATCACATATTCATTCAGCACAAACAGGGGAGATGATACCAGAATCGCGAACAAGATAGCAGGACGTGCTAGTGCATTGGGAATAGTTGGCAGTACAGAGAAAGATGCTAAAGCTTTTACAGCACCCACTAGCATTAAAGACAAAAAGATTTATCTCAGGGTGCGCTAATTAGAGAGGAGGAAAATCATGAAGACAGCACGCAAAGGTTTCACCCTCGTGGAACTGCTTATCGTCATTGTGGTAATCGGAATACTTTCGGCAATGATGATGCTCTCCAGCAATGAGGCGGTAACTACTGCAAGGGCGAACAACGTAGCCTCTAACCTTCGCAATTTGAAGACCGCCGCGCTGGCATACTACACCGACCATATCACAGATACCGAAGCCGACAACTTTAAACTGGCAGACAAAAAGGATGACATCTTCGGTTATCTCAGCGGGAAAACTGAAATTCCTGACAAAGGCGACTACAGCTTCATAGCTAACAATGGCAAATGGTATGTTCAGTATGAATTCAAGACTACCATGACAGGAGAGGTAAAAATCAGGGAAAAACTTGCAGGCCGGACTAAGGCACTTGGCCTCATGGATGACAGCTACGCCCCTTACGCAAAGGGTAAAATGAAAGTTCTTCTCAGGGTACGCTAATCAGGGAGGAGGAAAAATCATGACAAGAACACGGAAAGGCTTCACACTCGTGGAACTGCTAATTGTTATCGTGGTGATAGGGATTCTCTCGGCGATGATGATGATGTCGAGCAGCGAAGCAGTAACTTCGGCTAAGGCGAGTACGATAATATCAAATCTTCGCAACCTCAAGACTGCGGCACTGGCTTATTACAATGACAACATGGACAACTACGACAGCGGGGCAAGCGGTTATACAACGAACGGAAAATTCTCTGATACTGAATACACGAATCTGTGTGCATACCTAAATGGTAAGAATGAAGTTCCGGATAAGGATGCGTACTGGATACAGGTACTAGCGGCAGACAGCAATCACGACAGCGGATGGTTCGTTGTCTACGCTGCAAGCACAGCTACGGGGAATGAAGGGAATCGTATTCGTACCAAACTTGCGGGGCGGGCTAAGTCACTAGGTTTAGTTGTAGCGAGCGGCAACTATAACACCGCTTATACATACAGCGGATCTGGCGTGGGAGACAACGTTGCCCTTCAGGTACGCTAACCGACACTGACTCATAATCACAACCAGAACACAAAAGCACCCTCCGCACTCACACGGGGGGTGTTGTTTTATGCTCTCACAGGCAAGCAACGTCCGCAAAAAAAGCGGCATCCCCTCAAGGACACCGCCAAATCTCTCTAAGTCTCTAGCCTATCTCGGCAATGAGCTTCTCCACAGCCTCGCGCGCATCATCAGGCAGCTTGTCGATTCCGCCCCTCTCAGTCTCACGGCTCTTGATGAAGTTCAGCCTGTCCTGGAAGCGTTTGCGGAGCTGAGTCCTGTACTCCTCATTCTTCAGGTCAGCGTCGAATCCCGGAATCTCCATCGTCTTTATGCCCGACAGATTCCCGAACGACACCCACTGCGCTTTGCCCTCAACGATGCGCTCAATGATCATGAGGGTGTTCTCCTTGCCGACCGGCTTGCCCATGAAGCTGCCGGTGTTCAGGATGTAGCAGTCGACTCCGTCAGAGATGAGAGCCTTGAACCGTTCGTAGTCCATGCTCAACGGGTAAGTCCTGAACGGGTTGGCGTAAGGCTCACACACTAATGCGTCAGGGTCAACGCCGGGTGCGAGGTTCTCTGCGGATGTTCTCTTCGTGGCGAGAGTCGCACCAAGCACTGAGGCAAGCGACGGCCCTTCGAGTTTCAGCACAGGCGGCAGTGTCGGGTCTCTCATCAGCCAGAATATAGCGTTCAGAGGCTCGTCGATTCTGTCGACTCTGTTCGGCGACCACAGGCGGGACTTTATCGCTCTTCCGTTACCGTTGCGCACGTCTTCTGTTACCGCGATGAGCTTTCCGTCAGGTGTCCTTATGCACCCGCAGTTCTGAAGCGTCAGGATGAACTTGTTGTCAGGGCAGCCGATAGGGTAGTCAGCAACCTTGTCGAAATATGTCGGCTCAAGCGCGATTGCATACTTGTCCTTCACGTTGACCACGAACGCATCATCATGAAGCACCATAACGTCATATTTCCCGTCATGCTTTGCGTGTGTGATGGTCGACTTTCCTGAACCTGACAGTCCGAACGCCGCCACAACAAACTTCTTACCGCTTCCGTCCTTGAGGGTGTAACGCTTGAGTCCGCCGTGGCATGATGCGTAACCGTTGCGAGCCGCGATGCCCCATGCAAGAGTTAGAGTACCCTTCTTCATTTCGCCGAAGTAACGCAGGCCGAGTACGATTGCGCAGTTCTCTTCGGGTGAGAAGAATGCTATTCCGAGCGGGAACTGCTTCTGAAGCTCCGGGTC
>JAFSRQ010000024.1 GCA_017446055.1 Synergistaceae bacterium
ATACAGAAAGGGTGCGGAAAAGAAGATTGAGTCAGTCTGCGGGACTCATGAGGTAGCGTAATGTTCGGGTCTCTTGGTGATATTTACAGGCTGCCGGATCTGAAGCGCAGGATATTCTTCACGCTTTTCATCCTGTTCATATTCAGGCTCGGCGCATACATCCCAAGCCCCGGCGTTGACCGTGCCGCACTCGCAAGCCTCTTCAGCACAGGCGGGGGAATGATGGACTTCCTCAACCTGTTTTCCGGGGGGGCTTTGAGCCGCTTCGGGATATTCTCTCTGGGTGTCGCTCCGTACATCAACTCAAGCATCGTCATGCAGCTGCTGGTCGTGATTTTCCCGTACCTAGAAAAATTGCAGAAGGACTCGACTGACGGCCACAAGAAAATCACGCAATGGACTCGTTACGGCGCGGTAGTCTTCGCGGTCGTTCAGGCAATCGGAATGACGGCGTGGTTAGGGAGTCTCGGCATAATGCAGGGAGGATTCTTCGACTGGCTGCTCGTCATAATCACGCTGGTAGCCGGGTCGGTCGCGGTGATGTGGCTCGGCGAGGAGCTGACTGATCACGGCATCGGCAACGGTATATCCCTCCTCATCTTCGCGGGCATCGTTGCGAGAATCCCAGAAGCAATATTGCAGACGTGGAACATGGTGCGTCTCGGCTCAATGAGCGTCATCGGGCTTCTTGTCGGAATCGTGCTGATGGTGATTGTCGTTGCGGGCTGTATCCTCTTGCAGGAAGGCCAGCGCAGGCTTCCCGTCCAGTACGCGAAAAGAGTCGTGGGCAACAAGATTTACGGCGGACAAAGCACGTTCATACCGCTGAAGGTCAACCAGTCAGGAGTCATCCCGATAATCTTCGCCAGCTCACTGCTGATTTTCCCCTACACCATCGCAAACTATTTCAGCGAGAGCTCAGTAGGACGGTTCTTCAGCACATTGTTCACGCCCAACAGCTTCTTCTACATCCTGTGCTACGTCGCGCTGATTATATTCTTCTCCTACTTCTACACGGCAGTCGTCTTCAACCCGACCGACATCGCCAACAACATGAAGAAGTACGGCGGCTTCATTCTTGGAATTAGGCCCGGCCAGCCGACATCAGACTACATCACGCGGGTCATGGAGAGAATCACGCTCGGAGGCGCGGTGTTCCTCGCAGTTATCGCCCTGATACCTAACGTAATGTCGTCAGTCCTCAACATCAACAGCTTCTACTTCGGAGGCACGGCGGTACTAATCGTTGTCGGCGTTGCTATGGACACGGTCAACCAGATCGAGGCACAGCTTCTCATGCGGCACTATGACGGAATCCTCAAGAAGTCCGGTGGCGGACGCAGGGGCTTGCTGAGGGGGTAGCGCGATGAGACTCGTATTATTGGGCGCGCCCGGTGCAGGCAAGGGAACTCAGGCCGTTTTCCTCAAAGAACGCCACAACCTTGCGCACATCTCAACAGGGGACATTTTCCGCGAGAACCTCAAGAACAGCACACCGCTCGGACTTGAGGCGAAGAAGTACATGGACGCAGGGCAGTTAGTCCCGGACGAAATCGTGATGAAGATGGTCGGCGAAAAGCTCGCTGAGTTCGCGCCCGATGAAGGCTTCATGCTTGACGGCTTCCCCAGGACAG
>JAFSRQ010000025.1 GCA_017446055.1 Synergistaceae bacterium
CAATCAGCGGCGACATGATTACCGGAACTGCCACACAGACAGGAACATTCCGCGTGAGACTGTGCGCGAAGAACCCCGTGAAGAGTGTCCGCAAAACTTTGACGCTCAACGTTTCCGAGACGACTGACACTAGACTTCCTGTGTTCTCACAGAATGAGGACTCCTCACAGAATGCAGGCGGAACATCATCATCTCACACGCAGGCGTATGCATACCAGACTGGCACGGGCGGCACTTCCGGCGGCTATGTCATTGTCGGGGAACTGGGAGCGGTTTCGTGCGATGAGGCGGGACTCTATGAGTTCGGTATCACCTTGAGCGATGACGCTTATGAGGGCAGTGAACTAATCTATATCGCAAACTCTGACAGTCCATCAGAGGACGATGATATTGCAGATTTCTATGATGAGACGGGAGAAGAGATTTCAGCGGTCCCGGAGGACAGGCGGATAACCATATCGATATGGCTCAACCCTGAGACGGTCTACAGCCCGGTTATCGCAGTACCATCACGCTAGCAAGTCCAGCAGTCAACAAAAATCCCCCCGGTGTCATAGCCGAGGGGAAAATATTTTCTCTTGTGTTACCTTATCGTTACGTCTGGCTGAATACTCCCGGTGAACCTGATACCAGCGTCATACATCCCCATCGCGCTTATCTGAGGCACACGGAACTTCCCCCGCGTAACAGCCCTCATCCTGAAGCCGTATGACCTCTCGCCGTCAAGCCTCCCGAAGAACAGCACTATCCTGTCATCCCTAATATCACTCACGACTCCCGTGTACGTCTCTTCATCGCCGCGTCCGTCATCAAGCCTGGGATTCTCAATCTCGAAGCCCGCCGGAAGCAGGCAGCTCACAGCAAGATTGTTGACCGTCATTGAGGGTTTCACGCCAAGCACAACCTGAATAGTTTTCCCGTGTTCAACAGGCTGTGTGAAGTCGATGATGTTCCCCTTCTCATCATAGTACAGGCACTCAATGTTGACGTTCCTGCGCTCTGGTCTTGGGGGCGTGCTGGGATTGCCGGTGATGTTCCACGAGTAGCAGCCCTGCCCGGAGCCTTCAGCCTCAATGAGTATATTCGCGCCTCTGGGAAGCTCGCTGACTTTCACACCCTTGCTGCCTTCACCGCTCTTGTAGGTGAGAATGGGCTTGTCGCTGGTCTCAGTGTTGACGCGGGCGGCAATATCGCTCTTTGCCCCGGCTGACTCGACATTGTAGCGTGAGAGTGCGACTATTGCGGCGGCGTTGTCCTGCGTGCTGTACCACCTGAGTCCCGCGAGCCTCTGCGCCAGTTCTGTAACTTCCGGTGCCTGCGGGTCAGTGTCAAGCCACATAGTCAGGAGCAGTGCCGTATTCCTAGCGTCAGACTCAAGAGTCATCCCCGAATAGCCCGAAGCCCGGCCGATGTTAAGCTCCCTCAGCGCGTCAGGCTTGCCGTCAGAAATTGCCTGCGCCCCCGCAAGATATATCCTCCCTGACTGGTGAAGGCTGTCTGCGTTCTCACGGAGATACTCAATCCACCCCAGCGGCTTTTCCCCGGCAAGAGCAAGGACGTAAACAGCGTAGGCTTTGGCGGTGATGTCGTCTTTCTCCTCGCCGTCATATCTGTACTCAGGCATTGACGCAAGGAACTCACGTATCCAGTTCATGACTCCCGAAAGCATCTCCTCCGGGAAATTGACACCGGCATTCTTCGCACTCAGCAGGAAGTGAGCAGCATATACGCTCCCCCAGTTATATGGCTGACTGGTACCCGGCCACATCGCGAACGAGCCGTCATAGAGCTGCATGGACTGTATACGGGCTATTGCTCCCTCTGCGCGTTCCCTCACCTGATAGTCGGTGAATGCTGAAGGGTCAAGCTCGGCTACAGCGTCCGGCACAATCAGGAAAGGCCATGCCGACGAAATAGTCTGCTCAAGGCATCCGTAAGGATAAGCGTTCAGGAAGTCCACCGCCTTGTTGATGTTGACCGCAGGAGTCCCGGCAAGAGTCAGAGTCCCGGAAATGTCCCCGCCGAAATCCCCGAACGGTATATCGAGCCGCGTTTTGCCCTCGCTGAATGTCCCTGAGCCGCCGACAGTAACAACAGGCCATGCCGCGCGTACAGGCATCTCTATTTCCTGAGTGAATGACTTTTCCGCGCCCGACTCTGTCCATGACGTTACGACTTTCAGCACTGCTTTGTTCGCTCCTCCGAGTGCTTTTGCCCGGGCTGTGAACGATGACTTTGACCCGGCGGAAATCTTCAGGTCGGCAAATGAGTTGTCCAGCATAAGCCCTTCAGGTACTAGGCTGACTCTTACATCACGGTTAGCGTTTGACGTGTTGAAGACTGATACAGGTATGGTGAACTCATCGCCCGGTGCCGCAAATCTCGGAAGCCCCGCCTCCGTAACAATCTCGCGTGCTATCTCAATCGTAGTCTCACCTGAACCGAAGTTCCTCCCTGAAGCCGCCACAACAAACAGCCTTCCGCGCCCGGAAAATTCTGGAAGCTCAAGCTCAGTCGTGAGTATTCCGCGCTCGTCAGGGTACAGCACTCCGTCAAAGAGAGTCAGTATCTTGAACCGCTGAATGTCGCCGTCAAGAGCAAGAGAGTCAGCTCCCTCATCACCGCCCGGGTGAAGCTGCTGTGTTGCTCTGTCCTCAACCGGGATAAGCTGGTCGTAAATATCATAGCCCTGCGAGTTGAGCTTCTTGCGTCCCCAGAAATGATGAAGAAGGTCCGGGACTTTGTACTTCGTGAGACCTAACACGCCGTCGTCAACAAGAGCCACAGAAACATCCGCGTTCTGTGAGATCATTGCGCTCGAGCCTTTGAGGGTGATTGTTACGGGGAGTTTTGCTGACGGTTCAGCCTTCTTCGGCGCGGAAATACCTACGCTGATACTGTAGTCGCTAAGGTCAGTGTTGATTCTCGCGAGTCCTATAGCGCGGTGTGATGCCCATGATTTTGCGTCAGACTCCTCAACCGGGCGAACAAGCCATGCCGACAGCCAGACATTTGGCCGCATGTCCTGAGTGATTCTGAAGTCGTATGTGAACTCTGACTCCTCGACAACATCAACCCTGCGTGAAATCAGCTTTGCACCCTCAACAGTAATCATCATGAGACCCTCGAAGGGAGCTTTGATTTTGACGTGGGCGGTGTCTCCCAGCCTGTAAGAATCCTTGTCGGGCGTAATCTCTATCCTGTCGATTAACTGAGCGTTCCCCCCGGAATTCTGCGGGTCTGACGCATAGAACCTGTACACTGCCCTTGCGCTGTCGTCAGAGTCCGAGACCCTCACCAGATATGAGCCGTAGCTCTCCGGCCTGAATGAGACATCACCGAGTCCGTTGCGGAGAGTGAGCTTCTTCTCGTCAACCTTCTGCAGCTCTTCTGTTGACTGCCAGCGTTTGCGCCCGTCAATCTCGACCATGTTGTAGTTCCACGTTATACGATAGAGTTCCGCGCTGAGTTCGCCGGGATTGGCGGGTTCTTCGTCCGGGGTAATGCCCGCAACCCTGAAGGCAGCCTCACTCCTTACGCTGAAGTTATCGGTTACAGGAGCGATTCCGAGAAGCCACGGCGCAGAGTAATACGGGCGGGTTAATGTGGCGGTTGTCCATCTGCCGGAGTCCTCCATGACCTCAGTGCGAAGGGTAAGGCTGATGATTGTGGGAGCTTCCCAGTTCTCATCAAGTTTCAGGTTGACCTTTGCCGCGCCGAAGTTGTCGAGCTTGTTCCCGCCTATTTCGCCCTCATCGCCCGCGAATTTCCTTGACGGGTCTCCGAAAGCATATCCCTTCCACCTGTCCTGAGTCGGGGTGAATGTACCCTCTCTAGCCGTCCACGATGATTTGTAGTCCAGCCCGGCACCGTCAACACCAAAAAGCCAGCGAGCGTAAATATCCGCCGTGAAGGTGTCGCCGTGAATGAGGTACTGCCTGTAAGTGTTGAGCTTGACCTCAATGCGCGGGGGTGCGAAGTCTTCAACGTGGAACTTGTACGAGGCTATTGGCTTGCTCTCGTTTCCGGGAATTGCAACATATGCCGTCCACGTTCCTGTGATAGCGTTTCCCGGCAGCTGAAGGTTTGCGATTGCGCTTCCTTTTGCGTTGAGTGTGATTGACTCCTGGCTGAACTTGCGCCCTAATGAGTCTCGTACGATGAACATAACCGGGAATGCGTCGGGAGTGGTTACGTCCGCGTTCCTGACTATGAGCTTGAAGGAGGCGTTTTCCCCTGTCCTGTAAATGTCCCTCGGTGAGAATATCGCGGCATCGTAGCCTGACTTGAGCCAGTCGCGCCCGGAAGTGTCGAAGATCTCACGGTTGAGGAGGTTGCGTGTGAGCTGTATATATGTCAGATCATTGCCCTTCGAGATTATAGCCAGTGCCGGGAGATTGTCATTGTCCCATGCTTTTCCGTCGGGACGCTCGTAGTAGAAGACACCTGCATTGTTGGTTTTGCCCTGGACGATGAGCTGCTTCTTGTCGGAGAATATTTTGACGCTGGCCTCATTAACGCCCCTTGCTGTAGTGAGAGTGTTCACCCAGACAAGCGCGGCATCCTCCCAGAGTCTTACGGTTGCGCCCAAGTCAGAGAGGTTGATCATCTGGGTAGCCTCTTCCCACTCCTCACCGTCAGAGTCTTTTGCCGTAAGCAGGAACAATCCCCTGTCGCCCGAAGCCATCTCATCAATAGGTATGCTTCTTCTTACGCGCTCATTAAGCGGTAAGCTCAACGGAATTTCCTTCGTGAAGACCCTGTGAGCTATGTCCCTGTCGAAATATTGATACTCATCATGCAGTACGTGAGGAATGTTATTCTCATACATGCGCCACAAGTCGAGCTGTAATTTCCTGACGTTGACCATTTCGACCGGGATTAGTCCTTTGTCCAGAGGAGTGAGGTATGCCCCTGCCGCCGGAAGAGTAATCTCGGTGTCAAGATCGGGCATGATTACGGCCTGCCTGAAGTCTTCGGTGAGAACGAGACCGCCCTTTGACGGGAAGCCTTTCCTGAACGTTATCACGAACCTGTCGCGGGGCTTGAAGCTGTCTGAGCGTATATTCAGTATTTCGTCATTCCAGCCTGACTCGAACCTGGCATCACTCACAGGAGGCTCGATGTTGATGAAGTTCCTGACGGTCTCAGGGTCAACGCCGAAATTCATCACAGCGCGTATAGTCTTCTCACCGTTTGCGCTGAACTCCTGAACCATTAGAGCCGGGTCAAGAATGACAGTCTCGGAAATGTCGCGGTTGATGCCTAAGTCGCCCTCGCCGGATTTGAGTCCTGCTGAGATTTTGACGGTGTACCTCTGGCGTGATGAAGTCTTCTGCACCGGGACTGATGCCCTGATTGTGCGTGATGGTAATGCGCCGTTAATGCTGTATGGCATCTCGCGGCCTTCAGGGTTCAGTATCCTCATGTAGCCCTTGAGCCTTGCCGGGTCAACCCTCATGTTGAAGTTCAGCGTGAAGTATGCGTTGCCGTCCCTGCCCATTGAGGCGCGAATGTCTGAGGGGGACAATCCTTCGGTCTGGAACCTGAACTCGCCGGGACCGATTGATTTCCCGTTCCTGTCCTTGAGGCCGTCGCGGAGAGTCGCTGTGTAGGTTGTGGCGTTCCTCAGAGGTGAAAGAAGGCGGGCTGTGAATGTCTTGTCGTTCTGCCAGCGTCCTTCAAGCTGCAAGGGAGGGTTGACCTCAAACGGGAAGAGGGGGTTTTCCGGGGTGATGGATTTGCCGGTCTGCGTTCTGCTTACGACTGAGCCTGTGAACACCACCCTGAACGAGACGTTATCGGGTACTGTTCCTGTAGGCGTGAAAGTCCTGACTCCTGCGGGCAATGACTGGCGTGATGGCGCGGACATGGCCGGGCATGGAATGAGGAGCAATGCCAGAATCATCAATAGAAATCTGTGATGCCTGAGCAAAATTCAACAATCCTTTCTATAATGTGATGGGATAAAATCAACTGGCTTATTATATCCCGTAAAAAACAAAATTTAAGCTATAATCTAATTGTTCACATGCACAGGGGAGGAAGTCTCACAAAATGGAAGAGAAGCGTAATGTAGAAGCCGCGAGCAAAAAATGGGAAGTAGTAGTGTTCACGTTAGGGAAGGATGCGTTTGCGATAAACGTCAACAAGACCCGTGAAATTCTGCGGTGGACCGGGTGCCGTCCTGTTCCCACGAAAACGCCTGCCTTTGTCGGCATAACTACACTGCGGGATGTGCTTCTGCCGCTGATAGACCTTCGTATATTCCTGGGGATAAACTCAACTGTGCCGATGGCGAACACAAAAATCATGGTGGTGGAGTTCAACGACCTGAAGCTGGGATTTCTTGTTGACGGTGTCGAACGAATCCGGCAGGTGAACGCCGAAGACCTCGACAGCTCAAAGATGCGCGGAGTGTCCTTGAAGTGGGTGCTGTACATCATCAAGAGGGACGAGCGCAACATACTCCTTCTCGACTATGAGGCGATAATACAGGAGACCGCCCCAGCCGTAGCCGAACATATGTTTGACCAGGGCAAGCTGGAGACGTTCCACCGCCAGATAGGGCACGTTGAGGACTTCCACATACTTGTTGCGGACGACTCGCCATTGCTGAGACAGCAGACGTGCGATGTTCTGAAGCAGTCCGGGTTCACGAGCATATACCCGGTGAAGGACGGAGTAGAGGCCCGGAAGCTGCTGCTTGACCAGGGGGAGAACTTTGACCTTCTTGTGTCGGATATAGAGATGCCGCTGCTTGACGGATTGAGCCTTGTTGAGACTCTGAGGAATGACTCGCGGACGGAGAACATGCCGGTGATACTGTTCTCGTCCATCATGGTGAAGGAGCTGTTAGACCGGGCCGAGAAGCTGAAGATTACGCATGTCCTCAAGCCGGATGTGTACAAGCTGGTAGAAGCCGTGATGAGGATATACCACGAGTGCAAGAAGAACAGGAACTATTAGGACGTCCCCCATAAAGTACGGAGGCTATTCTGTCGGATTTTCGTCTTAATTCACAAGGGGGGGGGTTTCTTCTCCTAAATATTCAGTAACAGTATAGCTAGAGTTCTGTCCTAATGAGTATTGTGTCGGCTTAAGATTGAATGTGAGTGACGTATCGTTGTTTTGATTTGTTACTACGATAGTTCTTCCGCCATCGGTGAATGAGTAATCTTCGACTTTGAACCCGCTCTCTACTGCTTCGTAGCCGATATTTACGTACCTTTGCGCAATATACATCAAGTTGTCCTTGTCTCTTATGCTCGCGAGATTCTCTGTCTGGTTGGCTATGAACTCGAACATTCCCGCCGTGATTACCCCGAAGACAGTTGCCGCAGTCAGAAATTCCGTGAAAGTTTCGCCCTTCCTCTTCATGTCATATCCTCCTAATCACGATACATCTGGGGAAATTCCCCGCGTCCATGATAGCACAGTCAAACGCAAAAGGCTCGCCCCAATTCGCCAGCGCATGAACCTGACTCATGTCGCCCGCCTCAAGAATGATATACCCTCCCGGCCTAAGCACTTTCCCGGCCAGCGCGAAAATCTCCCGGTAACACGTCATTCCGTCAACACCGCCGTCAAGAGCGAGATTCGGCTCATAGTCCCTGACATCACAAGGAAGCCCGGCAATCTCGCCAGATGGGATATACGGAGGGTTGCTGACGATCAGGTCAAATTCCCCGCTGACATGGCCGCCAGTCTCAAGCCTCCCGTCAACGCCCCAGTACCCAGCATTCTCACGCGCATAACTCAGAGCCTCGCCGCTAACGTCAACAGCAACTCCTGACGCATTCGGGAACTCAAGCAGGATTGTTACCGCGATACAGCCTGACCCCGTCCCCCAGTCAGCAAACCTGAACGAGTCATCCCGCGCAAAGCATCCCTTCACGCCCTCAATGAGAGTCTCCGTGTCATGTCGGGAGATTAACACGCCCGGCCCGACCGCGAAATCACGTCCGCAAAAGTCCGCCGCGCCAAGAATGTACTGCAACGGCTCGCCCGCAATCCTCCGGGAGATTACAGCGTCAACCCTGCGTTCCTCGTCCGGCGAAAACTCGTCCCCCGCAAGAATCTGCGCGTGAGTTCTGCCGACAGCGTGAGCAATCAGCCAAAGCGATTCCTGAAACGGGTTGCTGACACCCGCCGCCTTAAGCCTTGCCGCAATATCTCTAGCCGTCAATGTCCTGCAATTTCTGTGTCTGTTCAGCAAGAACCATAGCGTCAATCATCTCGTACAGATCGCCGTCAAGATACGACTCTAACTTGTAGAGAGTGAGATTGATACGGTGGTCTGTGATTCTGTTCTGCGGGAAGTTGTACGTCCTGATGCGCTCGCTCCTGTCTCCTGAGCCTATCATGCCCTTGCGTTCACTGCCCCGTTCGGAGTCCTGCTTCTGCTGCTCAAGGTCAAACAGCTTCGTCTTCAGGTAGCTCATTGCCCGCGCCCTGTTCTTGATTTGGGAGCGTTCATCCTGACAGGTAACAACAATCCCGGTCGGAAGGTGCGTAATCCTCACTGCTGAGTCGGTCATGTTGACGTGCTGTCCGCCTGCCCCGCTGGAACGGTAGGTGTCAATCTTGAGGTCTTCCTGCCTGATTTCGACCTCGACATCATCAGCTTCCGGGAGTACTGCCACAGTTGCCGCGCTCGTGTGAATGCGCCCGGATGCTTCTGTTACCGGGACTCTCTGGACACGGTGAACGCCGGACTCGTACTTCATCTTGCTGTAAGCTCCCTGCGAGTCAATCCTGAAGACTATTTCCTTGTAGCCGCCAATCCCGGCAGTGTTGGTTGAGCTGTCTATGACTTCCACCTTCCACCGCTGGCGTTCGCAGAAGCGTGTGTACATCCTGAACAGGTCAGCCGCGAAAAGCGTAGCCTCATCGCCTCCCGTCCCCGCTCTAATCTCAACGATAACGCTCTTGTCGTCGTTCGGGTCTTGTGGGAGCAGTAACAGCGTCAGGTCATGCGTGAAGCTCTCAATTTTCGGCTCAAGCTCGGCTATTTCCTCTTTTGCCAGCGACTCAAGCTCATAGTCCCCCGACTTCAGTAGCTCTTTTGCCTCAGCTATGGATTTCTGCGCGTTCTTGTACTCCTGATACATTGTTACGACTGGCTCAAGCTGGGCGCGTTTCTTGCCGAGTACCTGCAATTCTTTGGGGTCTGACGCTATTTTGGGGTCTGCTAACTTTCTGCCTACTTCATCATATTCCTGCTCTATTGCCTGTAACTTAGGCTCGATATTCATGCTAACAATCCTCCTTCCATTGCGGTGTTGAGTGAGACTAACGCGACTTCCGCCTGCCTTATGTCGGGTTCACGTGTGGTTAGGTACTGTAGTGTGAGAAACGGGGCAATCACGCAGAGGCCGATTTTCCCGGAGTTTGACGCAAGCCGTATTATCTCGTAGGATATTCCGACAACAACGGGTATCAGAATGATTCGTGCCACAACCTGAAGCGCGAAGCTCTCACCTGCTATGAGCGTCTTGACGGGCGAGAACACGATTATGCTGACGATTACGGCAATCAGCAGGAACGATGTCCCGCAGCGGGGGTGAATACGCGAGCATGTCATGATACTTTCGGGAGTCATTGGGAGTCCGTGCTCGTAGGCGTTTATGGTCTTGTGTTCGGCTCCGTGATACCTGAACACCTCGCGGATGTCCTTCCAGAGTCCTATCACCGCCACATATCCCACGAATATCACCGCCCGGAGGATTCCTTCTGTTACGTTGACCCACAGCGGAGTCTCAGCAATATACCCTGCCAGCCACAAAGGAAGCGCGATGAACAGCCCCCCCACCGCCACGACCGCCAGAAGCACCGACAGTATCACGTCCTTCACGGTCATCTTCTCTTCTTCCTCCTCAAGGGCGACCTCAGCCGAGCGGGATAAAGCCTTGAAGCCCGTAGTCATCATCTCACACATAGTAACGACTCCGCGCAGCAACGGGAGCTTCCACGGCAGGCGTTTTGTGCGTGAGGAGTGAGGCCATTTTTCCGTGAAGATGTCCCCTGACGGTCTCCTGACTGCCAGCCCCCACAAGGATTTTCCCTTCATGAGAACGCCCTCAATAACAGCCTGGCCGCCGACCGGGATTTTCTCCTTCACGGCATCGTCAGCAAAAAGATTCATCGCGGTCATCATCAACAAATTCAGTCTCTTAAGCAAGCAAATCCTCCATATCTTTATACGGTTCACCGCAGTTCCGGCTTTCAGTGCATTCCCCGAATATGCATGACGGCCCGGCCATGTCGAACAGAACCGGGGCGACTTCCCTGCAAAGTGCCAGCATCCTCCGTGCAAGCTCGTGAATCTCCCACTGCGCCCGGCGGCATAGTCTCAGGCTGAAGAAATGGTGAAGCTCCCGTGCGTTCATGGTCATCACCAGGCGTGTTGAGTGTCCGTGAGGGAGTATGAATCGCGCGTCCTCTTTCGGGATTCCGAGTGCGCAGAGTTCCGCGTAGGCTTCCTGAGACTGTCTGACTGTTTCGGTGAATATCGACAGGGCTTCGGGGTTTTTGCTGACTGACGGAGGGATTATGACGGCTCCGGGGTCTGCTGACATCTTCACGTAACGCTGGCTCTGCTGGCTGAAACTGGCCATTCTGTGACGCACAAGCTGATGTGAGGCAACCCGGCTGAGTCCGTCAACACCAAACGTGAACGATACATGCTCGAACGTGGACATATGTCCGCTCGTGAAAAGGTCAGCAATAAGCCTCCGGGACAAGTTCTCCTCCTCACCGCGCAAAAGCTCTCCCGCCGTAACATCACGGTAGCATATTCTTGCGGCGGCGGCAACGAGTGAGTCGGGATTGGGTGTGTGTGTGAGTAATATAACGTCCATAACAAAAACGGGAGCATCTTTCAGCCCCCGTGAAATTTCTGGGTGAATTATACTTCTGTCTTCTGGCCGTAGTTGATGCCCTTGTACTTCTTCTGGAACTTTTCGAGGCGGCCTGCTTCGGTGAGGATTCTGCCCTTCTTGCCGGTGTAGAAAGGATGACAGGCATAGCAGACTCCTACGCGGATTTCCTTCAAGGTTGAGCGGGTCGTGAAGGTGTTTCCGCAGGCGCACGTAACTTTGCACTCCTGGTATGCGGGGTGAATGTCTTTCTTCATGGTGTGATGATTCCTCCTAGTGTCTCAGGCCCAAGCGTTCGATGAGCGAGCGGTAGCGGTTGAAGTCCTTGTTCATCAGGTAGCGGAGAAGCCTTCTGCGTGAGCCTACCATCTTGAGGAGTCCGCGCCTCGAATGGAAGTCTTTCTTGTGGACTTTGAGGTGTTCGGTAAGCTCGCGGATTCTCTCGGTGAGGATTGCTACCTGGACTTCGGGAGAGCCTGTGTCGTGGTCGTGAGTCTTGAACTCATCTATTACGGCCTGTTTCTTGTCTTTCTGGATCAATGGGATAACCTCCTGTTGTAATACTTCAGAGCCCGGGACAAAGACAATCCAGCAATCTATGTTCTGAGCTTTGAGTGTAAGCGGGAGTAATGATAGCACATGAGGGGGAAAAATGTAATGGCGTTCAGTCGGCTGACATGCGTTCGCGTTTCAGGCGGTTCTGGCGGTTGTGTTCGCGCATTGCATCAAAGATGGGTTTACCGCGCACAAAGCGTGAGAAGTCCGTGATTCTGGGAATGTCGGAGAAGTCTATATCCTCGTCTTTCATCTCCATAAGCCTGATTAAGCGTTCTTTCATCTCTTCTCGCTCTTCGGGTGTCTTCGCAAGGTCAAGATATTCCCTAATAGCCATCGACATAGCGTTTCTTCTCCTTTCTCTCTGCATATCTGGCTGAAATTATTCTGATTATATCATCTTCATCCTCACCTGCTGTTACCCGTTCAACGTATACAACAAACAGAATGCCCGCGTCAAATATACCTATGGCATTCCAGCGTTCTTCACCTGTATATTCATCAATAGAATTGTACTCAAGCAATACGTCTTCATCAAGGAACACTCTGGCTGCCGCGCTGAAATCGATCCCATGCTTGCGGATATTGATGCGCTCTTTCTCATCGTCCCATGTGAAGAGCATATCCCCAATCCGCAGCTTTATCACGTCATGTTCTGTGTGCTTTGTCATTCGCTGATTTTCTGGAGGCGTTCGCGTCTGAGGCGGTTCTGGCGGTTATGTTCGCGCATGGCATCGAGGCGGGGCTTCAGCGGCTTGAAGTGTGAGAAGTCTGTTACTTCGGGTATGTCAGAGAAGTCTATTTCATCATCGTCTTTGTCGCGGAACATCATTGCAACAAGACGCTGCTTCATTTCTACGCGCTGTTCCGGGGTCTTTGCGAGCGCAAGCACATCTTCAAGACTCATCTGCATAACGCATTTTCTCCTTTCTTGTGGCTTCCCTTTATCCTGATTATATTATCCTCATCATGCACCGTTATTCTTTCAACGTAGACAACGAACATTACTTTTCCTGCGAGCCAGCCTGTAACGCTCAGACGCTCCTCGCCCGTATTCACATCAACAGTATTGAAATCGTAAGCAGCATAATCATCAAGAAATACAGACGCTGCTGACGTAAAATCGATCCCATGCTTGCGGATATTGATGCGTTCCTTATCGTCGTCCCACGTGAAGAGCATATCCCCAATCCGCAGCTTTATCTCCTCATGCTCAACCTGCCTCATCACACCGCCTCCTGGCAAAATACTATAGCACCTCAATACCCGTCTGCTATAATTCCCGTCATCCACGACAAAATCACAAGTAGGAATCTCCATGAAGCGCAAAGCGTTGGCACTGTCTGTTCTCCTCATGGCCGCGCCGCCCCAGAAATATAGTACCGCAGCCTCATGCCCGGAATTAACACGGCAACAATGCTCGCGGGTTTCACAATCTCTTGCGTGCTGTCATGCTTTGTGTATCAGGAATAAGCAGAACCTCTCCGCAGCCAGCCCGATGAAAAACTATACAGCATTACGCAAAAGCTGCGGCATAAGGGAGTTCGGGGAAATCTGGAGCAAGTTCCGCGCAATGACCCTTTCAGGCTTGAGGCGGCAAAATATCACGTTCAGGAGGCTTTGATGCCTGGCAATAATGATGAGGCTGTAATGTGCGTGGATGTAAACGACCACACAGCTAAAGACGATGGCTTCCGGTGAAGTCTGGTACACGGCCTAACGTCTGGACACGCTTATATATCTGCAATCTGCTATTCAGACTCTGCCCAGATAATTTTTATGCGCTGCGCACAAAGGTTACCTGACAACCTGAGAACGGCTCTAAGACTGTTGATTATTATTCCGTTTTTGGTATGCAGAACGCCTGACAGCAATATTTAGCATTGTATGGGAAAAGTAAAGCATTAGCGCACTTCCTCCCAACAGATATGGGTCTCCGCGCACGTTTCCGACGAAGGAAGGCAAGTCAGACCTTGTGAAACTGCCGGAGGATTTGCGGAAAGTTGCGGGGCTAAGTTCCATGAGCCTGGCTGCTCGCTTGAAGTTCAGCCCACACTAGGCATGGCGGCAAGAACGACCTCGGTAATGTAACTGCAGATATTTCTGAAGACGGCGCACACTTGGCGGGATTATAGCGGCAGATTACGCTGGGGCTGTATAAGTCCCTGTCTCCCCTTATATGACAGCGCAACAATACCTGAAGCAATCTCTCTTGAAATTCCGACCCGCTTGCCTTTACTGGTTTGCATGCAAGTGAATTATTGTCATTAAGTCTTGCAGCGTCTCCTACTTTGATGACATTTCCGCGCCAATTCTGGGATAAGTAAGCACAAAAAAACCGGGAACTTGCTCTGATCCCGGCTTTGTTATTCCAGCTGGCACAAACCGCTCTATAAAATGGAGGCGGGGAGAATCGAACTCCCGTCCAACGCGGGCCAGTCATGACGGCTCTACAGGCTTATTCTCTGTTCATTGTCGTCGGGTCAAGTACAGGGACAAACTTTGACCGTTCCAGAGTTCTTACGGGTCTATCACCATGCCGGAACTCTCTACATGGCGGGGAGCTGGTTTTCATGACACCTCCGGCGAACCACCAGCATTGTCCGTCCTTCGGTGTGGCTGGCAACTAGGCCGCCAGTGCGAAATTATCTTCGACTTTTATGTTTTTGTCCGAAGTTTTACGGGTGATTACAGACTTTCCCCGGCCTGCTCCTTCAGACCCTCCTTCACGCTGTCGAAACCTGTCGCCCCCGTGAAAGCTAGTCGTCGTAGCCTTGCCCTTTCCCCCTCACAGCCCGTGCTATCGTTCTCTTCGCGTCCCGGTCGGCTATCATGTCGCGCTTGTCGTGGGTTGTGCGTCCCTTCGCGAGTCCCAGCTCAACCTTTGCCCGTTTCCCGTCCTTGATGTACACGCTGAGAGGTACGAGTGTCAGACCCTTTTCGCGGACTTTGCTGTTCAGGCGTGTGATTTCGTGCCTGTGAACGAGGAGTTTGCGGTCGCGTTCGGGTTCATGGTTGTAGTACGTACCCTTGTCGTAGGGCGAAATGTGAACGCCATACAGCCACAGCTCGCCGTTCTCGATTGAAGCGTAAGAGTCCTTGAGGTTGAGGTTTCCTGCACGGACGCTCTTGATCTCCGTCCCGGTCAGCACTATTCCGCACTCGAACGAGTCGAGGATGAAGTAATCGTGCCTAGCCTTGCGGTTTACGGCGACCTTCTTATCGTTGCTGTGAGTTGGATTTGACATAGCGAGTAATTATACACGGATTGTGATTTTGCGCAAGCCTCAGAACAAATCGCTGTGAGTCCCGGTGTGCGCAAGAAGCAGTATCAGCTCGTCCTTGTCCTTACTGTACACCAGCAGCCAGTCAGGATTAATATGGCACTCACGGTAACCTTTCCTGTCGCCTTTCAGCGGATGGTCGCGGTACTTCGGCGGAAGAGGAATATCATTCCTGAGCATTACGACAACTTCATCAAAGTCCGAAATCTTCAGGCCGCGCTTCAACGCCCTTACAAGCTCCTTGTCGAAACGTGAAGTAGTAACAACCCTGTATGTTCGCTTCATCATGTCTAGTCATCAGGCAGGCCGCTTACGTCAAAGCCTTTGTCCCTGAGCATTTCCTTGACGGAATCATAGAACTTGTACTTTTCCGGGTGAGCCATTATGTCCTCAGCTTCAGCCATTGATTCCCTCATAGCCTCCTCAAATTCCGGGCCGTGAAAGGACTCGTAATCATCATCGTATTCTTCAGCCTTGAGCACAGTTTTTCCTCTCTCGATTGTCTCATTGCTCATAATGTCGCGCCTCCTCAGAAATTTTCCCTCATTCTATCACCGCAGGCATTCCCGTAAGCCTCAGAACAAATCGCTGTGAGTCCCGGTTCTTCTGAGAGCCAGCACCAGTTTCCCGGCATCCTTCTTGTATATCAGCAGCCAGTCAGGGTTGATATGGCACTCACGGCAGCCTTTGTACTTCCCGCCTTCAAGCCCGTGATCCCGATACTTTGCCTCCAGCGGCTCATCACGACTCAGCTTGTCGATCACTTGTTCCAGCTCATCCATTGACAGCCCGCGCCTTTTCGCCTTCTCAGCGTCCTTCCTGAAGCGCGAGGTCGGGTAAACCGTGTAAATCATATCAGCCCCATATCCCTCAGCATTTCCCCGGCGGTCATGTAGCCTTTGTGCCTCTCAGGGCGGGCGAGTATGTCCTCAAATTCCGCAAGGTCATAATCAGCCTCATCGTCATAAAGCCCGGAGGGAGTTTCTAGGACGGTATTACCCTTCTCTATTATCTCAGTACTCATTTCATCACCTCCTATCACCGCAAATACTTCTTCAGCACAGCCTCCTTCATCCCCGCGAGTCCATCAATCTCCCCCACAGCCCGCGAGATTTCCCCCTCAAGACTCAGCACTTCCCTCATGGCCGAAATCTGCGACCCCATGTCCGGCACAGCAAACCTTATCCCCCCGACACGGTCAAGAGATGCCCGGAAATTCCGCGAGAACCCCAAGTGTGTCCCCTCACGCTCCAGAACATGCGCCATGTATCTTGGGTGTACCCTGTCAGTCAGCACGCGAAGAACCCCGCAATGATCGGTCGGGTAAAATTCCTGCCCGCGCTCCATGAAGCTCACCATAAAATCGCCGTCAATCCCCCACAGCACAGAGTCGCTCCCGAAATCCTCAAAGCCCCGCAACAGCTCATCGACATACCCGAAAGGCTCGCGGACGTTTGCGCTGTAGACCGGGATTTTTCCGCCCGGCACTAGCTGTGAGTTCAGGACTCTCTTGCCGATTGCCAGCGTGAAGGCTCGTTTGTCGCCGAGTGTGAAGCGTGAGACTCCCGGCATTGCGTCAAGGCGGCTGAATATGTCATCGATTTTCTCGCGGCATGATGTGATTCTTGCGTTGAGGGCGGATTCCTGAGAGTCGATTCCGGCGCATTCGTCCACGATTTGGGCTTGGATTTCCATCGGCGGCAGGGGAAGAACGTAGTCTAGTATATGCTCGCGCTTACCCTGTGGCATGTTAAGCCCCTTAGTGTTCAGCATCACATAGTCGAAGAAGTCTTTGCGTGCCATCATGCAGAACACATATCTTGAGTCGCAGAGTTCTTCATCCTTGCTTCTGAACACATGCACATTGGTTGAACATCCGCCCTCGAAATCCGCAAGCCATATTTTTTGGAGGTAAGGCCTTATGTTTGACAGTAGAATATCGCCCGGCCTGAAGCTGTAGACACTGCCCTTCGGAAGGTTGCCTGTGAACGTCATGATGCCCTTGCAGTTCTGTAGCATTGTCTCAGTTGTTACGTACTGCTCAGGAGCAAGCTGACTCGTCTCGACCCTCTCAGTGATGACATCAAGAATTTGCGCCAGTGTTGTCTTGCCTTCCATGTCTGTAACTTTCTGCTGAGGCTGTAAATTCATCGCCGCGTTGAACCTCTCACGCCCAAAATCCAGCATCTTCCACGTCTCAACCACTCGCGCATACCTCATGTTGTCCTCAGTCATCACTATATCCCCGTCCCCGAACGACTGCCTCACGACATGCGCAAGCGTCCCTTCTGCTTCACGGTCAGCGTTCACATACATCTTCCCCCCGCGAGGCTCTACGTAATGTATCCCCTCATCACCCTTCTTGTTGCTCCAGTCATAGCCCAGAAACTCCTTCTGCCCTGCGTTGTCCGTCGGAGCAAGTATCACCGCTGTGCGCTGGCAGTAAGTCAGGCCGTAATACTTCAGCTTCTCACGCTCAACCTTCTCCGCAAGCACGTAGAATTTCTCCGCCCCGAACGCCTCAAGATATGCCCGGAAATATTCAGGCATCGTGCCTGGCTCAAGCTCACGGCGTATGAACGCTCCCCATTCCTCATGAGTGAGTCCCTGCATGGCAAGATACCCCGCTAGAATGTCCTCATCCTCCCAGCCGCTGAGATCACGCCCGGAAAATATTGCGTCAACACTGTCTGCTACGTGGGCTGTCCTGGCGGGGTTGCGCATGTAGCGTTCGAGGAAGAGTATCACCGTGTTAGTTCCTGTTGCGCCGAATGTCTTGCTTCCGAGCTTGACGACTGCCCTGACACGGAATGTTTGCAGGATTTCCTTGCGCGCCCCGGTGTATGAGTCTGAGTCGTTGCTGAGGATTGATGACGGGAGAATGACCGCAGCGATTCCCTTGTCGTTGAGGAGCTGGCCTATGCGCTCGATGAAGAGAACCTCGATTTCCTTCCCGCTCGGGCCGATTGTGTTTGAGAGGGTGAAGCTGTCCTTGAGACTTTTATCCATGTGCTGAATGAATGACAGTACAGAATACGGAGGATTTGCCGTGAGTATGTCGAACGTTCCGGGCTTTATGCCGCTGTCGGGGGAGTCTTCGAGGCCGTCTCCGAAGATTATGCTGCTGTCTCCCGCTCCGTTCATGAACATTGAGACCTTCGACACACGCGCAAGACGGTAATCCTTCTCGATGCCGAAAATGCAGCCGCGAGTCCACGAATTATTGTCCGACGGGATGAAGTGATTGATGGCTTCGATGGCCTCAGTGAGGAAATGCCCGGCTCCGCAGGCGTAATCGATGACTCTCGGCCATGACTTGAAGCGTTTGACCGGGAGTGAGTCCCAGATGAAGCGGGCGATTGGCACGGGCGTGAAGAACTGCCCCTCGTTCTGACGGAAGCCGTGATCCAGAAGCTGCTCGAAGAGGTCGCCGAGAAGGTGCTCTTTTCCGGGCTGTGAGTCGTCTTTGCCGTCATTCCTGCGCACTATCCTGAAGGGCTGGAAGAGATTCACGACTTCTGCGAGGACTTTTCCGTTCTGGTAGAAGAGTTTTTCGTTGTGGACTTCCTTGAACGCAAAATCATTGTTCGTGTAGTACTTGAGCTTCCTGAACGCCTCCTGAAGCATGGTGATTGCCTTTTCCCTGTTTCCTTCCTTGCAGTTGGCGAATATCTCGGCGGGGTAATTTGCGGGAATGTACGTTATTTCCTCGCGCATGAATTTTTTCATTCCGTCATGGTAAAGCTCCTGCAGCCTGTCCTGCAAGTCCTCGTATGAGTCGCGCCTCTGTATATACTGGAAGGCCAGCTCGTCATCTTCACGCTTCCCGATTTCGTCAGCCAGCTTGCTGATGAAGAGCGCGATTAGGCGGTTGAAGGCGTTTTCCTTGTCGCTGACGTTGTTATGACGCAAGATTTCCTCGAAGGCGTTTACGATTCCTTCTTTGTCCGTGAGGGTGAAGGGTCTCAAGTCCCGGAGTCTGAGGGGCTTTCTGCGGATGTCATAGGCGGCTGAGTCCTCCGAGAATATCACGCTGTCTGAGGCTTCAAGGTTGTAGGTTTCCTGCCAGACTGTGAATTTCTCCTCGGCAGTGTGGGCGTTGGCATAGAGCTTCGTACCGTCGTCATGGCCGGAGTTGTAGCGTCCCAGAAGATTGGGGTCATCCTCACAGCTTATCGCGATGTACTCAGGCTTGATTTCCCCATTTCCGATGTCTGACGTGTAGAGCACGAGCCACTGGGCGGAGATTTCCTGCTGCCAGTACGAGAAGAGCTGCCCGCCGTCATTGCGTGTGTCCTTGCGGGCTTTGTCGTATTCCCTGCCTGCTGTCTTGCACTCAATTATCATGAGGACTTCCTCAGAGTCTTTCTTGTAGACGCAGATGTCAGCCCTTCCGCTCTTCTGTGTACGTCCCAGCGGCCAGGCTTTCTCCAAGTGTATATCTTCAGGACGATAGCCTTTCACCAAGAGCCTGTGTACGCACTCGAAGACGACGAAATTCTCCGGGGCTGTGAACGATGTGTTATGCTCCCTTCCCCGCACGGCCTCCGGGTAAGACAGAGTCCCAGCCGCAAAATCTGCTGATATTCTCCACGACTCGCCCTCGTATGTGTACACCTTGCCCGCCGCCGTGAAGCCCATTATTCCGAGAGCCTCACGGAAATTCCCGCGCTCAATCATTGCCCGTTCTCCATTCTGCTTGTGATGGTAATATAATATCGTAATCACTGAAAAATTTTTGACAGAGGAGTGATTCATTTGCCCCCAGAATATGACAATGAGCTTGAATATTTCTATGACCCTGACGAGTTCCACAGGGAAGTTGTTTATGTCGGCGTAAATTCCCCGGAGGCATATTCACGTCAGCAGGCCAGGGACGCGGACAAACGTGCTATTGAGACGTTCGGAATCCCAAGTATCTTGTTGATGGAGAATGCGGCTCTTGCAGTTGTGCGTGAGGTGAAGGAGTACGCCATATTCGCAATCGTCTGCGCACCCGGCTCAAACGGCGGCGACGGACTCGCTATTGCCCGGCACTTGTGCATCATGGGAAAAGATGTGAGGGTCTACATTCTCGGCGATCCCAAGAAGGGCAGCGAGGATTTCCAGACTAACCTGCGTGTAATGAGCCGTCTTGCTCCCGAAGTCTTGAACACCGTCAACGATGAGAATTTCCCGGAGTTCGAGAGCGCGCTTAAAGGCTGTGAGGCATGTATCGATGCTATATTCGGGACTGGACTCAACCGTCCTCTTGAGGGCATCTTCAAGCGTGCAGTCGAGGCAATGAACACGCTGGCTTCACACATTGTTGCGGTCGACATTCCTTCGGGCTTGGACTGTGATTCGGGCGAGGAGCTTGGAGCGGCTGTGAGGGCGGCAAGGACTATCACGTTCCACCGCATGAAGAAGGGACTCGACATTTCCCCCCAGTTCGGAGGAGATGTTACGGTTTCATACATAGGCATACCCAACTAAGGAGGATTCATCTGCATGTTCAAACGTTTTGCGGCGGGGTTATTCCTGCTGTCTGTCATGTGCGGCGTTTCATGGGGCGCGGAGTTTGACCCCTATCAGCTGCACTTCTGGTACACAAGCCCTGACTATGAGGCTCAGGTCTATAACCGTTACGGCAACAGCGACTACAATTTCTTCTACCAGCTCCGTGATGTTACAGGGGCTTCAAGGCGCGAGCAGGTCGCAGGCCCCCAGTGGTTCGCGACTGTCTACGAGAATTACTATTACGGCATAAGGAACGCTTACAGTACAGCGACAAGTGATACTAACGTGGGGATTTACCGCAGGACTATGGGCGGCGAGACACCTGACATCACTATTCAGACTGTCGGCGACTTGCTGGACGGCTTCAACTTCGTGTTCGCTGAAGAACCCCAGCCTTACGCGTCAGCTTGGAGAAGGTACGTCCGCAATGAAGTCTACGATGTCTACCCTGACCCTGTAGAGAGTCTCTGCCTCGTAATCACTAACGGACAGGGCGAGTTCAACGTGAGCTTCGGCAATCCTTACGCACGGCATTTCCCTTTCTGGTGGGACTTCGGAACATCACGCTCGAACACGTCAACAAAATGGTGGCTGCAGGGCTTCGACTGGCGCGATGAGACTTACCCGACGCAGGAGCCTATAGCATACATATTCAGCTCGCCGGACATTTACACCCGCAACAACAGCGTAGGAAGGTACGAGAAATCACACAGGCTGACACTTTCGGGCGACAATACCATAATCGTTGACACCACGGGGAAATGGCTCTACACGGTTTCAGGGGATGGCATCTACACGTCAGGGGACGTTCTCACATGGTCGGTGAACGCAAGCCGCGATAAAGTCTACGATGCTTCCGGGAATCTGGCCTACACAATCGAGACCGACTCGAACAGTGATATGTTCATCTGCGAGATTCGGAGCGTGAACGAGTCTATCACCTTCTCGGATTTTGACGGCAGCTATTCCCTCACAGTGAACCCCTCAGCGGAGCAGGCCATATCATCAGGCAACTCACTTAACGCTAACGTGAGGGTGCGCGGAATGACTCCGTCCCTTTACGGCAGCGTTCAGGGATATATCTCGTTCAGGCAGAGGGCGACTCTTGCGACTGGCTACACTAATTACCGCGAGATTACCTCAATCCCTCTCGTTATCGCTAATGTCGCGGAAGGCAATGCTTCTGTCAACCCGCTGATGTTCGATATGATCGTCTTCAACGGCTCTGATGTAGTGAACAGGATAAAATTCACGTGGGACGCTCAGGCCGATAATCCCGGTCAGGACTTGGGTACGTTCTTCATGATAGGCTCGCGTGATGTTACGTACCAGCTAGAGACACGCATAACCAACCGCACAGGCACACGCTACGAGCTGTACCGCTATGATATGACGGGAACGATGAACGGGACTCCCACATACCGCGACGGCTACAATAACATCATGCCGGACTACTGGAAGTATGACCTGACCGAGGACATGTACGGCACTCTTCCTGAGACATTCCTTCTTGACGCTCACAGCCAGATTGCTCCGGGACTTGTTACGGTCTACAAGAACAACATCGGCGAGGGCTACAGGACGATAAGCACAGAGAATGACACATCAGAATCATTCAGGCTCTACGAATACGCGTCAGGCACTCCCAGAAATTTGCGCCTCAGCTACAAGCGCATAGGAGGAATGACACCCATTGAGGGCGGAAATCACACTCCTGCGGGCGGCGTTAATGTTCGCGAGTTCATGATGGATTTTGCTGACGTTGCGCACGACAGTAACGAGACGGCCATTGAGCTTTTCCGGCTGACAGGGAAATACCCGGCCATGATAGGACGCGGGCCTCTGATAGCGCAGTCTAGGATTGCCGCTTCGGATTATGGTGATGACGCTGACCCTGCAGAAGTCTCATCGGTCTACATAAACTCCACTGCTGTTGACGCTTTCAGGATAGTGAAAACAGTCCCGGACGGCCTCGTAAGACTCACGTCAGCAGACACAGGCACGACAGCCTCAGATGATGCCACAGTCCCGGCACCAACGAACCCGGTATCAGGAGATGCATCGTTCGCACCGTCAGAAGTCGTATACACAAGCACAGACATACCGCTTCAGCCCGTCTCAATACGCATGGTTGTCCCGCGCTCAAACAGCCTCATAGTGAATCACTGGGACGAGATGAACAGCGCATCGGATTCGGCGGAACTCTTCAGGATATTCTCACGTTACGGAACTGTATGGGTGCGCGCAGAGAACACCGGCGAGAAGGACGCTAACCTCTTCTCGGCAATCGGCAACAAGGGAAGCGGTATCGGAGTCGGAGCTGGGGACTGCGTAAGGGCATTCCTCTACAATGACGCGCTATATCTGGACTTTATTGTGATTATGGCGGACGGCTCAAGCGTCAACACCGGGAAAACTGCCTACGTGGGAGTCTTCAAGGACGACAATGTTCCTTACGTGCTTATAGGCGACGGTGATGAAGACGGGAAATGGGAGCTGACATTCTACATCGACTCGTCAGCAGAAAGAACAGCCGAGTCTGACACCAGCACCCCCAGTACCCCTGCACCTACTACGGAATCGGTAAGTTCATCCGGCGGAGGAGGATGCAGCAGCGCAGGAGCAATTTTCGCGGTTATGCTTGCGGGAATTGTGATGAGGAAGAAACGTTAAGGCAAAAATATTCCCCCTTGTCGTGAATGGCAGGGGGGATTTCTTTATGCTACAAAGGCGTTGTATATGGCTTTCACGGCTCTCTCGAAGTCTTCGTTGAGGACTCCCACAATGATATTCAGCTCGCTTGCGCCCTGGTCAATCATGCGGACATTAATCCGTGCGTCAGCAAGTGCCTGGAAGATTCTCGCGGCTGTCCCGGTCTGGGACTTCATGCTTCTTCCGACAACAGCAATCAGGGCGATACCCGGCTCAACTTCAACCGACTCCGGCTCAACGGACTTCACGATTCTCCGCAGCACGTCCTGCTCGTGAGCGATGAAGGCCGCTTCCCTCACGACCACCGTCATAGTATCAATCCCTGAAGGAAGATGCTCAAGCGGAATGTTATTCTCCTCGAAGCACTGTGCTACCTTCCTGTAGAAGTCCGGCTGTGAGTGCATGAGGTCTTTTGCGATTATGACACCGCAGAAATCCTTGCGCCCGGCAATTCCTGTGATGGTGTAGGGTGAACGTCTTGCGGTGTTCTCGACAATCCATGTGCCGGAGTCCTGGGGGCAGTTGGTGTTGCGTATGTTGATGGGTATACCCGCGCTCTTGACGGGGAAAATCGCGTCCTCGTGCATTACGCTGGCTCCCATGTAGGCAAGCTCACGAAGCTCCTTGTAGGTTATGCTGTCTATTCTGGCCGGGCTGGTGATGATTCTGGGGTCAGCCATAAGAAGCCCGGATACGTCCGTCCAGTTCTCGTAGACCGCCGCCCTGCAAGCACCCGCCACGATTGACCCGGTGATGTCGCTTCCTCCGCGTGAGAACGTGCGTATCTTGCCGTCATGGCCGAGACCGTAGAAGCCGGGTATAACTGCGTGTTCTGACTGTTCAAGCCTAGCCGACAGTGCCAGGTAAGTCCGGGCCTCGTCAAAATTCCCGTCAGCGTCAAAGAATATCACTTCCGCCGCGTCAATGAACTCGTAGCCCAAGTAAGCGGACATGATTAGCCCGTTGAGGTATTCCCCGCGTGAGGCTGTGTAGTCGCGCTCCGGCTCATGCGATAATTTCTCCTCGATTGCGTCAAAGGCTTCCGACAGTGAGAGATTGAGACCGAGTCCCGTTATGATTTCGTTGTACCTGTCCTTCACCGCGAGAAAAGGCTCGTAGAAGTTCTGACCTTTCACCGCCAGCTCGTAGCACTCATACAGGAGGTCGGTAACCTTGATGTCTGACGGGGTGCGTTTGCCGGGTGCTGACGGGACAACGTAGACCCGCGAGTCGTCAGCGTGTATTATGTCAGCAACCTTCCTGAACTGGCCAGCGTCAGCGAGGGATGACCCGCCGAATTTCACGACCTTCTTCATTCACCAAGCACCCGGAACTTCTTCCCGGCAGGTTTTGACGGAGCATTTACGGACGCTACCGGCTTCAAGTCAGCAAACCCTGTAGGAATATTGCGACCCTGGTTCTTTGCGCACTCGATAACGTCAGACACAACCGCGCTGGCTGTGGGGTTCTTTCCTGCGCCCCTGCCGTAGAACATGACATCATCGACCATATTCCCGGTAACCATGACTCCGTTGAAGACATCGTTGACCGCATAAAGAGGGCTGGACTTCGGGACAAGGTACGGAGCGACAACGACAGACGACCCTTCAGCCTCGTAGACTCCCAATAACTTTATGGCCATACCGTCAGACTCAGCGTCAGCAATATCCTTTTGTGTTACGTTGGTGATGCCCTCACAGGAAACCTGCTCATACGAGAATTTCTGCCCTGAGACGAGAGAGGCAAGTATCGCGATTTTGCGGGCTGTGTCGTGGCCTTCAACGTCAGCGGCGGGGTTTCGTTCGGCGTAACCATTGGCCTGCGCTTCACTGAGGGCTGTTGCGTAATCCTTGCCTGCCTTCATGCTGGTGAGGATGTAGTTGCACGTGCCGTTGAGGATTCCTGCGATGCGTGAGACTCTCTCATGGCCGAATGCCTCGCGTATCGTCCGCAGTAAGGGTATGCCGCCTCCTACGCTGGCCTCGAAAAGGTACGAGCAGTTGTGCGCCCGGGCAATCTCGCTGAGTTCCACGCCGTGAGCGTCAACAAGCTCCTTGTTCGATGTGCAGACTGAGATACCGCGCTCAAGGGCAAGTTTTGTGTACTCATAGGCTGGTTTCTTGCCGCCCATTGTCTCGCAGGCTATCTTCACTTCCGGGTCATTCACGATAATGTTGATGTCGTTGACGACTCCGGGAATGTCGCGGATGTCGAGTATGTATTTCACGTTGACACCCTCGCCGAGCTCCCTTGTGATTTCGGCCTGGTTGTTTCTGATTACGTCAGCAACTCCGCTTCCTACTGTCCCGAATCCGAATATCGCAATGTTTATCATGGTCTACTTCGCCTCGATGTACTTCTGGTTGACGAGAAGCTCTGCGCATTCGACAGCACCGCCAGCCGCACCCCTCAGAGTGTTGTGTGAGAGTCCGACAAACTTCCAGTCATACACGGTATCAGGTCTGAGTCTGCCGATTGAGACTCCCATTCCGCCGCCGTAATTCACATCGAGTGCTACCTGCGGACGGTTGTCTTCCTCCATGTATTTGATGAACTGAGCGGGTGCAGTGGGGAGCTTCTCGCGCTGTGGGATTCCCGCAAAATTGTTGAGGAGGCTGACTAACTGCTCTTTGCTGTCGGGCTTCTTTCGGAACTTCACGAATGCCGCCGCGGTGTGGCCGTAAAGCACCGGGATTCTGATGCACTGAGCGGAGATTACTGGCTCTGTTGCCGGGACAATTGCACCGTCCTTGATGCTCCCGAAAATGCGGAGGGGTTCTTTCTCGGACTTCTCTTCCTCGCCGCCGATGTAGGGTATGACGTTGCCGACCATTTCCGGCCATGTGGTGAAGTTCTTTCCCGCCCCGCTGATTGCCTGGTAGGTGGTAACGATGGCTTCATACGGCTCAAACTCTTTCCACGCCGCCAGTGCCGGGACGTATGACTGTAGCGAGCAGTTCGGCTTCACGGCGATGAACCCGCGCTTTGTTCCGAGCCTCTTCTTCTGGTACTGGATCACGCCTGCATGTTCGGGGTTAATCTCCGGGACAATCATGGGTACGTCGGGTGTCCATCTGTGAGCGGAGTTGTTGCTGACTACGGGGGTCTCTGTGCGGGCGTAATCCTCCTCGATGGCCTTGATTTCGTCTTTCGTCAGGTTGACCGCGCTGAACACGAAATCGACATCATCAGCGATGCCCTTCACATCATTCACATCACGGAGAACCATGCCCTTCACGTTTTCTGGGATAGGCTCATCGAGAATCCATCTTCCCGTCATGGCCTCAGCGTAGGTTTTGCCTTTGCTGTTGGGGGAAGCGGCTATGACTTTCACGTCAAACCACGGATGATTGTGCAATATCTGAATGAATCTCTGGCCGACCATCCCGGTAGCACCGAGAACGCCGACACGCAACTTGTTCTGCAATTTGTATTCACTTCCTGCTGAAATTTTCCGAATAGTATACCATTGACGCAAAGCCTTATTTCATGGTAAGCATCTCAACATAGAAGTCCCAGAAAGCCGGAGCGTCAATCCCCATCACAATATCAGCCTTCCTCACGCCCTCCGGGAAGCCTCGCCCTGTCTTCATGTCGTTGTGATCGTGCTGGCTCCATGACACTGCGCGGCCTGAGTTTATGCCCGGCGTGCTGTCAACTGTGATGTAGCGTTCCTGAAGGTCGGTGATGATTCCGGGCTTGAGGAATATCACGGGGACTAAGGCATCCCACACGTATTGCGCATCGTCCAGCGTGAACGTCTTAGTGCCTGAAAGTATGAGCCGTGTGATTGTGTTGGTGTTACTGTCTGCGAGACGGTCATAGAATGCCTGAGTGAGTCGAATGCTCCGGGAAAGGTCATCGGGGACTATGGTCTGCTTCTTCCACCCAGCAGAGAGACAGAGCTTGATTGCGTCCGGGTCATAGTACCAGTTCATTTCGGCGGCGGCTGTTGCGTTTCCTGGAACGTCAATATCTCCTCCCATGTAGATTATCCCGGCGGCCTCCTGTGCTAGCGCGGGGTATTTCCTCAGGGCACGGGCGATGTTTGTTGCCGCTCCTACTGACATTATGGTTACTTCTCCGGGACTGGCCTTGACGCTCTCGATGATGAAGTCCCACGCAGGAAGCTCCTTCGCCCTAGTCTCAGGGTAGCCGTAAGGAGGCTCGCTGTTCAGCCTGAGATAATCACGCGGACGCTCCGAAAGGTCAGCGAAATCATCACGGGAAAAATCCCAGTAAGCCCCGCAGAAGTTCGGCATTCCGTAGAGCCTGGCTTCCTCGCGCATGTCCCTGAAACCTGCTAGAGGCTCATCCGTTCCCTGATGCACGGGGATATTCTGCCTGCCTATGAGTTCGAGCTGACGGAGGGCTGCTGTTGTGGCTTCCGGGACAAAGACATTGCCGCCTACAGTTGTTACGCCGAGAAGGTCGAGCATTCCTGCCTTGTCTGCCTAGCAGAGTACGAACATAGCCAGAGCATCATCATTGAGATATGCCATGTCGGTATCAAGGATGACTTTCCGGGCGGCCTCTCCTGTTTCTGCTGACAGGGACAACGCTATAACTGTTACGAGGACGATGACACGCAAATTTTTCCGCAAAGTGAACACACTCCATTCCGGGATTTTCCGGCAAGTATAGCAGACGAGGCGCGGTGTTCATGGTAAGATTTCCGCACAAGAACTCGACAGGGGGAACATGCCATGAAGAAAGTGTATGTGCTTGTGATGATTCATCTGCTGGTGTTCGGGACTGCGTGCTATGGGGCAGTGTCTGATGATGTGTATTTGCGCAGGGACGTTTTCGAGGAAAAGATGGATGCGTTCATGTCTGAAATTCGCTTTATGAACGAGCAGTTGAGGGGTGAAATTCGGGAGGTGAACGCGAAGATTGACACTGTAGAGAAGAATCTCAATGCGCGGATCGACAGCGTAGAGAAGAATCTCAATGCGCGGATCGACAGCGTAGAGAAGAATCTCAATGCGCGGATCGACAGCGTAGAGAAGAATCTCAATGCACGTATTGATGGTGTAGAGAAGCATCTAAATGCGCGGATTGACGGTGTTGACGCAAGAGTGGACGACCTTCGGAACGATATATATCTCGGCTTGGTTATACTGGGGATAGTAGTCTCATGGCCGAAGCTGAAGGAAGCCGCGCAGAAATGGGGAAAGTCCACCCCGTCAATAACGCTGGAGGACGTGAAGCGACTCATCGAGGAGAACAACGCCAGAATGTCAGGCAAGGCACAGGCATAGTCTCACACCGTCTGTGCTATAATCTCACACTCCCAATCACACAGGAGGCAGCATACGCAAAACGTTCTATTCTTTCATGACTGCGGCGTTCTTGGCGTTCGCTGTGGTCAGTCTCCGGGGCTGTGATGCAATGCTCAAGGAATTTGAGACAAGCGGCAGTGCTGACAAGATGAATCCCACCAGAATAATATTCTGCCTTACCGAAGATGAAATCGACCAGTCCCTCGCAAAAATTCAAGATGACACAGAACGTGAAGCCATGAGACTCTTGGTACAGCTCGTTACGTTCAACGCTGAGGCAATCAAAGAGGCTTACGACAACGAAGAGACAGTGCTTCGCGTCTACCCCGATGAATCGTTCATCAACAAGGCACTTCAGGCAATAGGCGCGGAGCATTCCTACGTGCTTGACGAGAATGAAGTCCCCAGCGGACACTTCGAGCTTGTAGCGTTCGCAAAACGAAGCCTCAACGGACGACGGCACACGTTCACCTTCCGTTCTCCTCACTTGAGTGCCGTAACTATCAGAGACAGTGAGGGCGATTCCGACAAAGTATCACGGAGGACGAACAGAAACACAGAGATTTCCGGCGACAAGGTGATAGTCTACAACGATAGCGGAGACATAATCAGCATTGAGGACGTTACCCCGCTGAAAGCAGACATTCTCGGCAATGATAACCAGACGAAAGAGAAGTTCAGCATTGTCCGCTGGAGAGACTTCTACGAATGGTGCGCGAGCCTAACGGATTTGGCTGAAGAATGGGAAGTTGAAGCGTCATCAATCGAGGCTAAGGCGGCTCTTGATGGCGAAGACCTCACGAAGGTTGCAAGCAGTCAGACCGTAGGAGAGCCAGTCTACATAGACAGGGATTATGACCCGTGGGACTACGTTGACGGCGATAAAGTCAGATGGAAGCGGAAAAGCCCTATATCATTCGCGGTATACGCCTGCCATTCCTACAGGCAAAAGCAGGAACAATACCGCAGAACTATCAGGACAGGACAGCGGTTTTCACTATTACCAACAGGACAAGTTTATAAGCAAGGGGAAAAAATTTGTTCCTAATGGGCGAAAAGTTGGATTGAATTACCTGTCAGGCTTCACCGGCGCGATGCAGTTTGAATGCTTACTTGCCCTCGACAAGGACGGCGGTGGACTTGATGAGTATCTTCCCGGCACAGATGTCTCGCTCTACGATCACATTCCGCTCAACACACCCGAAGAAAAGACGTTCGACAAGAGCATGATGTGGAATGTCGGCGGGTCAATCGGAGCGAACCAGCAGGGGGTCAGCGGCATGATTACCGGGGGAGTATCCTACACATCAAGAGAAACGTGGAAAGAGAAATCATACGAGATTATCGACCACGCCTACGACGACAACAGAGATGCCGAAACCAAATGGAAGCTGAACTTCAAGGGCGTTACAGATGGAAGCGGTCATGCGTATCATGAAAGGGAAATACTGATTCATTTCAAGGTATAAACCCGGTCAAGGGCGCGACAGATACACCGAGTTCAAAAGCAAGTGGATATGGATCGTCGATAAACCCATGTGGAGCAAGCGCAAAGAAGGCGTTGTGTTCAGGTACAATTTCCACAATCAGGAAGGTTTTGCTTACGGTGGAGGTAAGATGGTTACGGCAGCTCCGGCAGAGTGGGACACAACGGAAGCATGGCCGTGAAGCGACTACGCAGGAAGAGCGTATCTTGACATGCCCGCCCATCACTATCTCGCCAATGTGGTTTTCGATAGCCTCCCCGCAACAGGTAAAGGAAGAAAGAACAACAGAATACAATTCCTCTCTGAGGGGGGCTGATAAATCACAGGCATTCCGAGCTGGGTGAAATTCGGCAAGGACAGCAAGACCATCGGAACAGAAACAGAGGACACTCTCCAATACCTTTGGTTTGAGGTTGAACCGAATGACGGAGAGGCAAGGCAAGCACAGATGACCTTCACGATGAGAGTCGGCCAAAGAGTCGAAAGCACGAAGATTCAAGTCCGCCAGAGCAGCAAGCAGACCTCACTCAGAACACCAACAGGAGCAGGGCATGAAGGCCTTGCTTCTTTTTTTGCCACCCGGCCATGCGCAAACGGTAACCGGGAATGATTGCACGTAAATTTTCCCTCATCGCTGACATGTTCACGTCTTCAGGATATAATACTGGCAATCACAATCCATCCCACAATCTTTGAACGTAAGGAGCAATATTCATGCCGCTGTTCAGTTTTGCGAATAAGACACCCGCACCCGTAGTTTTCCCCGCCGAGTTAAGCGCACCCGTTGCAGGAGACGTTGTGCCAATGCCAGCCCTCAAGGACGAGGCTTTTGCGGGAGGTGCGCTCGGTCAGTGCATAGGGATCAAGCCTGAAGACGGGAAAATCGTCGCTCCCATCGACGGAACTGTGTCGGAAGTTACGGAGACAGCTCACGCCGCAGTCATCAAGGCCGGGGAAATCGAGATACTCATTCACGCCGGGATTCACACCGTCAACATGAAGGGCGAGGGCTTCAAGAATCACGTCAAGCTCGGCCAGGTAGTCAGACGCGGTGAGCCTGTGCTGACGATGGACTTGTGGAAGGTCAGAAACGCAGGCTACGATGACACCGTGATTATGGCCGTGTCCAACACAAAGGATTTCGCCAAAGTCGAGGCTCTAGTGTCAGGCGGAAAGGTCAAGGCTGGCGACGGAGTCCTGAAGGTCAGCAAGTAACAAGCAGAGTGTGAATGAATCCTCCTTGCCGGGCAGACGGTGAGGGGGATTTTTTTTGCGCTGATTCCTGAATGCAAGTCAGCAATAATTCCGCTATAATACACCCATCCAACCAAAATTTTATCAGGAGGCAGAATACAGTTGAAACGTTTTGTATTGGCACTACTCACTGCATTACTCGCGCTCTCATTGTGCGTGTCCTGCTTCGCGGCTAATGAGGCATCTCCGGCTTCGTCAGGCTGGAAGTTCGACCGCAAAATCACCATCGTATGCCCCTGGGGAGAGGGCGGCGGAGCTGACGCAACACTGCGCGCAATAGTCCCCCACATCAAAGCGGCAACAGGCCAGGAGGTCGAAGTCCTCAACGTTACCGGCGGCAATGGCGTAAACGGAGCTTCATTCGTCCGCAACCAGCCCGCTGACGGCTACACATTCCTTCTTGGGACTCAGAGCCTGCTCATTCAGGATGTCGTAGGCGAGATGAAGTTCAAGTTCCTGAGTGAGTTCGTCCCGGTGGCAAGACTCGTTCACGCGATTGACGTTATCGCAACTTCACGGACATCAATGGAGGAGCGCGGCTTCAAGACATTCAGCGAACTCCGCGACTACATCAAGGCTCATCCATTCAGCGTAAGTGTCGGAATGCTCACGAGGGTAGGCGTTGACGGCTTGTCGTTCCAGCAGGCTACCGAGGGACTCGACATTCTCGAAGTCGATTACCCCACTGGCGGCGGCATGACTGAGGCACTCATTCGCGGACAGATTGACCTCATGATTACTGGGACTCAGGAGATCGAGGCGCAGATTCAGACCGGCGAAATCATCCCAATGTTAGCCCTTGCGGAAAAGAGAATGAACCGTTATCCCACTGTTGAGTGCTCAAAGGAGCTGGGCATCAACGCATTCCTGGGATCTGAGCGCGGAATTTTCGCCAAGAACGGAACGCCCAGAGAAGCAATTGACGCGATGAGGGGAATAATCGCCGAAGCAACAAAGACTGACGCATGGCGCGACTTCCTCCAGCAGGGCGGCTATGACGAGAGACCCGGATATGCTGACGCTCCCGAATACCAGAAGGCTCTTGAGGATGAGTACAAGACATTCACCGACATGCTCAAGCCCGCAAAAGCCCCCGCGAAGAAGGCCGCAGCTGCCCCGTCAACAAAACTCGCTATAATCGGCTTCGTGATGGTAGTCGTGCTGATTGTCTGCCTCATCAAGAAGATTGTCATTCCTCCGCTGGCGTTCATACTCCTTCCGACAATTGCGGCATTAGTGGCAGGCTTTGACCCTCTGACCGTCAACAAATTCGCGGCTTCAGGCATCAGTAAAATGGTGTCTACTGTGTCGCTTTTCGTGTTCTCTATTTCGTTCTTCTCGCTGATGTCTGACCAGGGAGTCTTTGACCCTGTCGTCAACTTCCTCATCAAGAAGGCTGGCACTAACGTAACGGCTGTACTTTGCGCGACGGCGGCAGTTGCTGTAATCGGACACCTTGACGGCTCAGGAGCGACAACATTCATCATCACGATAACGGCAATGCTTCCCCTGTTCAAGAAGCTGAAGATGGACAACCGCGCGTTGATGATGCTTGTCTGCGTTGCTATCGGCGTAATGAACGTGTGTCCTTGGGGCGGTCCGACAATCAGGGCGGCTACAGTTCTTGAGACAGACCCCAATGTTCTGTGGCACAGGCTGTTACCGGTTCAGGGTGCAATGCTGGTGATCACGTTTGTTGTGGCAATCCTCCAGAGCGGCATCCAGAAGAGGAGAATCAAGAAGCTCGGACTCACCGCTGACGACTCAGCCGTTGAGGAAGCAAAAGCCGAAGACAGCAAGCCGAAGACATCATCGGCTCTCCAGTGGTACAACTTCCTGATTGTAGTAGCTGTTATCGTTGTACTTATGGTAGGCTGGCTCAACCCTGCGTACACATTCATGCTCGCCCTTGCGCTGACTCTCCCGTTCAACATCAAGAGCCTCAAGGAGCAGAACGGCAAGCTCAAGAATTACGGTGTTGCGGCTATGTCGATGGTCGTTACTCTGTTTGCGGCAGGTATCTTCACGGGTGTTCTTTCGGGTACTGGAATGCTTAACGCGATGGCCTCAGCGGTCGTTACGGTGATTCCTCCTGAGCTGGGACGCTACACACACTTCATCGTGGCGTGCTTCGCTGTTCCTCTGATTATGTGCTTGGGTACGGACTCGTTCTACTTCGGTCTTCTTCCTGTCGTTGTGGGAATAGCATCACAGTTCGGCGTGAACCCGATGGATGTAGCGTGCGTTCTTCTTGTGGCTGAGAACGTTGGAGTCATGATTTCACCGTTGAGCCCGGCAATGTATCTCGGCTTGGGCTTGCTGGAAATTGACGTTGGCGAACACATCAAGTACTCCCTTGCGTGGATATGGAGCGTGAGTATCCTCGCAATAGTGTCCTGCATAGTGCTGGGAGTTACTCCGCTGTAGACACTGGCACAGTAACAGGAATTGAGATTCGCATCCGCCGTGAGTAAAATTGCGGCGGTATTTTTTTGCCCGTAATCACTCACCGACATTTTCACCCGTCATTATTGGCTGTAAAATTTAGGAGACTTTCATCCCAACGCAAAGGAGAATGTGTTTATGTCGCGCAGAATTTTCATGACCGTGATACTTCTTGCGGCTATATGTCCGTGCCCTAATGCCACAATCCCAAAGCAGACTGTTCGGGCTGACGGCTTCAGGGTGTTGCAGGTGGATTATGACTCGCCCGGTGCATGAAGAACGATTACACTAAAGCGGGAAACACTAAGTGATATGGAGGGGTAATGATGATACGAAAAATTCTGTCAGCAATAATATTAGTCCTGATGTCGTGCGCGGGTTCATACGGTGAAATCACAAAGCAGACTGTCGAAACAGCGTTCACGAGAATAGCAAAGGCTGACGGCTTCAAGGCAGTCCCGGTGAATTATGAGAATGACAGCTCGCCAAATGCCTGGGTGGCGTTCAAGTCGAAGGACGATTACAGCATTCACGTAACTACAGGGCTGATGAAGATACTGAACACTGAAGACGAGATGGCCGGGGTCTGGGGACATGAGATAGGCCACGTAAGATTAGGGCATTACACGAAAGGAATGCTGCGCAATGTAGGCTGGAATGTCGCCGGAAAGATTCTAGAACGCAAGACAGGCAAAATAGCTCAGACCGCAGGCAACATCGGCATGAACCTAGCGGAAAACGGCTTCAGCAGGAGGCAGGAGACACAATCGGACGAATACGGCGTGAAGCTCCTCGTGAAGGCTGGCTATAACCCTATGGGACTGTACAACGCTATGAAGGCGTTCAAGGATAACGGCTACGGCTCACAGTCAGGAATCGTAAACTGGTTCAGCTCGCACCCCGCTACGGATGACAGGCTGAAGAATCTTGCGGCATTCGCGGAAAAATACAGGAAGGCAAGGTGATTGTTACATGCGTAAATTTCTGGCGGCGTTGATGTTTGTGATGGTTTCATGTTCGTGCGCATCTGCTGAAATCTCGAAGGACATTGTTGCGTCTGCGTGGAAGAAAATTGCGAAGGCTGACGGCTTCCGTGAAGTTCCCATAAACTACGAGAACCAAGACTCACCAAACGCTTGGGTGAAGTTCCAGTCCGGGAGTAATTACAGCGTCCACGTTACCACGGGACTCATGAGGATACTCAACGCAGAGGACGAAATAGCCGGGGTGTTGGGACACGAAATCGGCCATGTCAGGCTGGGGCATTACGGGCAGGATGTCAGCCGCGCTTTAGGCTGGAACGTACTCGGCTACATGCTGGGCAGGATTGGCGGCTTGGGGGGAATTGCTGCACAGACGGCAGGGAAGATAGGTGCTAATCTCATAGAGAGCGGCTTTTCACGAGAGCAGGAAGTTGAAGCTGATGATTACGGTACTGAACTTCTCAAGAAAGCAGGCTATGACCCTTACGGACTGTACCGGGCAATGAAGGCTTTTGCTGACAACAAATATATCACTCAGCCTGACGGTTTCAACTCACATCCGCCGACAGAGAGAAGGCTTCAGCATCTCCAGGAGAAAGCCAAAGAAGTGAAAGCGAGCAAAGTAATCAAATCGTCAGCAAGAAACCCACGCAAAGCAAAACACGGAGAAAGTGAAGGTAACAGGTGAGATTGCGCCGGGTCAGAATGTGGCATAGGCATTAACGAACATACGGTTAACATTTTCGGCTCTCTCTGCAATATGAGGGGGCTTTGTTTTTGCTATAATACGGGAAAATCACACTACAATAAACATAAAGCAGGTGAAAGATTTTGTCCTCTTCACGAATCAGGCCGGTAATAATTGCCGCGTTTGTGCTGTTGCTTGCGCATACTTCATACGGTGCAGAAAGGCTCTCAGTTCGTCCCGGCGGAGTGATACTTGAGGGAGCGCGTTCGTACAGGGGTGCGGTGATGGCGGCATACCAGAAGGCATATGCGATGAATTTCGAGATATGGAGACCTTCTGACCTGCCCGCAGGATGGTACGCAACGTTTGACGGCTTCCCGGTCGCACAGATAGCCGAGAACAGGTGGGTATACGGCCAGTTAGGGCTTGAGGGTACGATTACTCCGACGAATATTCTTGTGGGCTCGGTGATACCGTCAAGGGTGCCGGGACTCGCGAGGATTGCGGCGGTCTGGAGCTTGGGCAAGAACATGAACAGCCCCGAATTTCTCAGCATACGGGATAAGCGGGTCAACCGAATGGGCTGGCTTAACACTGAGTACGTCAGCACAATAATAGCCTGGCACACGAACAATATCGGGATATATTTATGGCTTGGCGACAAGTGGAAGAAGTACGAGCCTCATCCGGGGGAATACACCTACCAGATGATAAAGCGCATAAGCCCCCGTGTAGCAGACGCACTCCGCCGCAACAACGCATACTATTACGGCAGCGAGCCTCTAGAAGTGGCAGACCTTGCGCGGCAGTGGGGATATATCTGGGCAGGCCGGGTAATTCTGGAGAGCCTCAGAGCATACGGCCATGACGGCGGCCACGATTCCCAGTCAACAGTAACATCACTACGCGACAATTCCGGCACAACGACTGAGACCCCCACAACCCCGCAGGAACCCTCCCGCAACGGCGGACAATGGGACGTTGATTAGCCATGTATGACGAGAGAATATCGCATCTCCTCAATGACGCGTGGAACAGTCCCACAAGCAAGAAGGCACTCTCATTAGCCCGAAAAGTGCTGACCATATCCCCCGCAAACACTGAGGCACTGATCATCACAGCCGACAATACAGACGATGACGCTGAACGTAGGAGTACCCTTCTGCGAGCGTTAGAGTCCCTGAACGATGAGAATAACTATCAGCCCGGCGAAAAGGAAGAGTTATCCTTCTCCGTGAATTACCGTCTGGCATATACATATTTCATGATGAGGAATTTCCCGGAAATGCTTGCGTCCTGCGAGGCGGCCATGAATGCGCTTGATGACCCCGACAGTGAGGAAGATACAGCGTCCCTGCATTACCGTGCGCTAATAGGGCTTGGACAGTGGCAGAAGATACTTGCGCTAACGATGAAGGACGAGACACACGGGCTAGCCTGGGGGTATTCGCGAATGATAGCGGCATGGATGACGGGAGGAGGCCGGGCGTTGTGCGCAAAAATGTTCTGGGACGCTCTGATTATTGCGCCTGATGTGCCTTTCTACATGCTGGGATATTACAGTGAGCCGGATGACGGTGAAGAACATGATGATTTCGACTTTGCCCTGATGTACTATGACATATTGCAGACCTCAGAAGATTTCCGTGAATGGTTCACGCGTGGGACGATATTGTTCGGTTTGCTGACGAATCGCTTTGACGGCCGGGAGCGTGAGTATATGCTTGACGTACTTGACACTGTCGGCGGCTATGATGATTACGAGAGAATGAGCGGTATATTGCTTGAGGCCGATGATGAGTCAGTGATTGAGGCTCTTGCGGCTAACAAATGTTTATCTGACTAAGGAGAGAAATATTGACGATACAGAGACGAATTGCGCCAGAAAAGTTGAAGAGGATCAAGCCTTCTGAGACATGGAAAATCACAACGACTGACGATATACCCCTCACGAAATCCCGCAGGCCAGAACCGCTAATCGGACAGGAACGGGCGTTTGAGGCAATGGAGTTCGGCTTGAGGGTTGACGGACGCGGCTACAACATCTTCGTGGTCGGCCAGCCCGGAAGCGGACGTACAAGCTACATACTCGACCGCCTGCAAGACATGGCCGGGAAACTTCCTGCTCCTGATGACTGGCTGTATCTCTACAATTTCGCCAGACCCGGAGAGCCGTTAGCTGTCTCAGTAGCAGCCGGGAAAGGCAAGCGTTTATCTGATGACCTCGATGAACTCTTGAAGGACTTGAAGGCCGTAATCAGCCGTGCGTTTGAGCAGAGCCAGTACGAAGACACGAAAGCAAAGCACATCAAAGAGTTCCAAGAGAAAGCCGGGGCAATCATGGACAAGCTGAAGGCACGTGCGGAACGTGAACATTTTTCCCTGAAGCGCACTCCTCAAGGTTTCGTGAACATACCCCTCATCAAAGACAAGGACGAGGACGGCAACGAGATAACCCGCGAGCTTAAGCCGGAAGAGTACGAGGCACTTGACGACAAGACGCAGAAGAAGTACCAGGCCAAGAGCGAGAAGATTTCACAGCGCACGGTCTCAGGAATGCGTGAGATACGCGACATGGAGAAAGCCCTCAAGGATACCCTCAGCAAACTTGACGCGGAAATTTGCAGGTCAGCAATAGCTCCTGTGATGGATGACATTCGCGCGAAGTACCGTGAGAATGACGCGCTCCAGCGATGGTTTGACGCTATGACGGATGACGTGATCGAGAATTTCGGGGCGTTTGTTACGGCGGCAAGGGAGGAGAACGCAGAAGTCGACTTCACGCGGTATCAGGCAAATCTTTTCGTCAGCAATGACCCGCAGAAAGGTGCGCCCGTAATTCTGGAGAACAACCCGACGTACTACAACCTGTCCGGCCGGGTCGAATACGAGAGTCACCAGGGCTACCTGTACACGGACTTCCGGCGTATATTGCCCGGAGCTTTCCACAAGGCCAACGGGGGATTTCTGGTGCTTGACGCGGAAAAGGTCTTGATGAACTTCATGAGCTGGGAGGCGGTCAAACGTATCCTGAGAACGGGCGAGGCATCAATCGAGAATCTCGGCGAACAGTACGGTGCGCTTCCCGTGTCATCACTGAGGCCGTCAGCAATCCCGATGAACGTGAAAATCATCATGACCGGGACACCGTATATCTATGAGCTGTTACAGTACTATGATGCTGAGTTCGGAAAAATCTTCAAGGTCAAGGCCAGCTTCGATTACGACATGCCGCGAACAGCCAGCAATGAACGCAAAATGGCCCGCTACATCGCCGAATACGTCAGGCGCAAGAGTCTGAAACCGTTTGACGCTTCAGCACTGTCTGAGATTGTCGAGTGGTCCGGGCGTGAGGCTGAAGACCAGTCGCTTTTGTCGGTTGACACTGGGAGACTCCGGGAATTGCTTACCGAGTCAAGCGCGTGGGCAGCTGGTGAGACGGTAACAGGGGCTGACGTTGTCCGGGCCATCGAACACAGGAATTACCGTCTCAGTCTTTACCGTGAGAAACTTGCGCGGGCGTTCAGGGACGGAGTGATACGTGTTGACACTGACGGGGAAATTATCGGGCAGATTAACGGCCTCAGCGTGATAGATCTGGGGGATTACAGGTTCGGGCATCCGTCGAGAATCACGGCAAACGTCTTCATGGGGCAGGAGGGAGTCGTGAACATTGAGCGCGAAGTCAAAATGACCGGGCCAATCCACAACAAGGGCTTGATGATACTCTCCAGCTACTTGGGACGGAAATACGCTCAGGATATGCCGCTGAGTCTGTCCGCGCACATAACGTTCGAGCAGAATTACTCCGGTATTGAGGGAGACAGCGCATCGTCAACCGAGCTTTACTGCATACTGTCGGCACTCTCAGGACTCCCATTGAAGCAGGGGATTGCTGTTACGGGTTCTGTTGACCAGTTCGGGAACGTCCAGCCGATTGGGGGGGTCAACGAGAAGATCGAGGGTTTCTACGAGTACTGCAAGATTGCGGGTCTCACAGGTGAGCAGGGAGTCATGATTCCCGCGTCCAACATGCGGCACTTGATGCTGAACGATGAAGTGATAGAGGCGGTGCGTGAAGGCAAGTTCTCTGTGTGGGCGGTGAGCGATATTGACGAGGGGCTTGAAATCCTCACAGGCACTCCGGCAGGAAAACCCCGCAAGGATGGCAGCTACAGCGAAAAGACAGTACACGGAAAAGTGAAAGCCCGCCTCCGTAAGATGCTGAGTGACGGGATGAGGCTTGAGAAGAAATTTGCCCGGTCAACCCGCAAAAGGAAGAAGCCATCCCCGAAACCGTCAGACGAAACTTCACCCAATGACGAGAAATGAGCCGCGTAACAGAAATTCTTGACGCGCTGGAAGGCCAGTACCACAACGAACAATGCCCGCCCGAACTCGGACACCCTGAGCCGCTGGACGGGCTTATACTCACCATCTTATCCCAGAACACCAACGACATTAACCGCGACAGGGCATTTGCGAATCTCAAGGCGCAATATCCCTCATGGCCGGACATAATCACTGCTGGCCCGGCAAAACTTGAGGACGCAATCAGGACGGCGGGACTCGCTCACACTAAGGCCGGGAGAATCATTGCGGTGCTGGAGCGTGTGTATTCTGACTTCGGGGAGTACTCGATACGGGGGCTTGCCGCTCATGGCCGGGAGTATATCCGGGAATACCTGCGGGCATTGCCGGGAGTCGGGGCTAAGACTGTCGCATGTACATTGCTGTTTGACTTCAAGCTGCCTGCCTTCCCGGTCGACACCCACATAACCAGAATCTCACGCAGAACCGGGATTGCAGGGGAAAAATCCTCGCCGGAAGAAATCTCACGGATGCTTGAAGCTGTCGTGCCTGAGTCGCGGTGCTTGGGCGGCCATGTCAACATGATCGCTCACGGAAGGGCTGTGTGCCATCCGCAGAAGCCCGAATGCGAGGGCTGTGTGCTGTCGGAAATTTGCGGTTACAGGAGGAACAATGATGCTTAAGATTTTGTTACTTACTATGATACTTGCCTCGCCTGCTTTTGCTGACTACAGCGAGTCCCCCGGATGGGTAGCGGGGCTCAAGGCGGCGGAAAACACAACCCAGCTCGCGATAGTCTCCGGGACTCACGGCTCAAGCGCACGCTTCTCATTCCACGAGAAAGACAGCTCCGGAACCTGGCGCGAAATAGTCTCCTGCCCTGCGTACATCGGCAAAAAGGGCTGGGGCAAATCACGCGAGGGCGACATGAAGAGTCCCGCAGGCGTGTACACGTTCACTGAGGCATTCGGCATTCTCCCGGATCCGGGCTGTGAGATGGGATATTTGCAGGTTGACGGCTCGCACTACTGGGTGGGCGACTCGAACTCTGGCCGCTACAACACGATGGTATCCACGCGGGAATATGACTCGTTCAGCAGGAAGGACAGCGAACACATCACCGACTACGAGACCGCCTACAAGTACTGCCTCAACATCAGCTACAACGAGAGCGGGACTCCCGGAAGAGGCTCGGCGATATTCCTTCACTGCCAGACCAAGAATCACTTCACGGCCGGGTGCGTGGCAATCCCGGAGGATGACATGAGGGAAGTCTTGCGTCATGTGAAGCAGGGCTGTGTTGTAGTGATGGACTCGCACAAGAAGATAACGAAATATTAGGCGTGAAAAAAGGGGAGCGCGTGAACGAGCAAAAACTCCCCTTCCGTTCTGCTAGTAGATTGATGTGATCGGTATTCTCGGCGTCGTGTAATGCCCACCTGTGTCTGAACCTCCGCTGGTCGTGATTACGTCCTCGCTATCGAACTCGATTACCTCAAGCTCTGGTGCTGTGTACTCTCTCTTCTCACTCTTCATGTCTCTCACCTCCCCTGCTCACTTCTCGCCGCCGCCACTGTCCGAAGCCCTCTCAATCATGCGGTAGACTCTCTTGGCGACGCACTGCCCAACGGTGATGCCTGTGATGTTCTCGTTGTCCCCGCTCTGTGTGAAGACAGTTTTACCGCCGGACTCAGCAAGCCGGAACGTGAACGCCCCCAGCGTGGTGTTGCCCGCAGTCCTGCTTGCGCTGAAGGAGTCGGAGCTGTCCTCGTGGGTGCAGGTGTACAGGCTGAAGTTGCCCGCAACTTTTCCGTCCGCGTCAAGGAAGGCAAGATTTACCCGCACATATGGAGCATCGTTGTAGTTCTCGAAGTACAGCAGAACCTGCCCGCCCGCCGGGACATTCAAGGTTTGCGCTCCGTTCCTGTCCGTGTAGCTGAAGGTGAACGCTTCTTCTGCCGTGCCTATGTAGCCGTAGGTGAGGCTCATATTATTTGCGTACATAAACTCGCTGGCTTGGTAGTTTCCAGCCGAAGCAGAGTACCTGACCAGTGAGGCCATTGCGTTTTTCCACGTGTCATTGTAGGTGTCAGAACCCAGTACAGCCTTCGCGTAAACCAGCGGGGAAAATCCGTAGTCAATATCATCTTCCGTTGAGCCGTCAAATTTCGCCGTGAGATGAAAGTTAGCGAACAACTCAGCCGCAGGTATTCCCCCGGTCTTGATGACGTAATCGCCGCCGGACTGTTCCAGCGTGAACGGGAAATCCACATCCTTCATTTGTTGTTCGTCATTGTCCCAAACGGATTGTGCCAGCGTTACGTTCCCTGCCGTAAGCGTCCTGCCGTCTCCGGGAGTGATGTAGATGTATGCTGAAGTCTCGTAGTCGAGGTTGAGCGCGAGGTCTACGTTTGTTACACCGCTGCTCTTGGTCTTGGTGAACGCTGCCTCTGAGACATAGCCCGCGGCCTCTGTGATTTCGTCATCCGTCAGGACATGCACAGCTTCCTCGTCCATCGGTGTGAAGAGTCCCTGATATTTCCCGTCCGTGAGAGTCCATCCTTTGACCTCAGCAAGAAACTTCTGCGTGTAATGCCCGTAATCCTCGACAGCCTGCACCAAGTCGTCCGCCTCAAGGCTGAAATCCTTTGAGTACAGCTGAAAGTATGTCTTCACGTATTGCTGGACGGAGTAATCCTGTG
>JAFSRQ010000026.1 GCA_017446055.1 Synergistaceae bacterium
AATCGGGATATTGCCGGGAGCGGGGGCAACAATAGCCTCGTTCCTGTGCTACTCAACGGAGACCAAGCTGTCGAAGCACCCTGAGAAGTTCGGGACAGGAATCATTGACGGAATAGCCGCCTCCGAGACCGCCAACAATGCAGCGACAGGGGGGGCGATGGTGCCGTTGTTGTCTCTGGGAATACCGGGGGGAAACGCCGCCGCAGTCATGATGAGCGCGCTCGTCCTTAAGGGAGTACAGTTAGGGCCGCTGTTACTGGTCAACCAGCCGCAATATCTCAGCGCAACATTCGCGTCAATGGTGGTAACGAACATCCTCATGGTGTTTGTCGCAATCGGTATCGCAAAGGTCTTCGCGCAGATTCTGGCCGTGCCGTACTCATATCTTGGGCCGATAATCATAATGCTGGCGATAATCGGGTCATACGCTACGAACATGAGCATTGCTGACGTGAAAATTATGGCCATCGCTGGCGTTCTGGGACTGGTGATTTCCGCGTGCCACTTCAACAGCGCGGCTCTGATTCTGGGGCTTGTGCTTGGCGTGATATGCGAGGGGAACTTCAGCCGGGCCTACACGATTTCGCGGGCCAACCTCGTGAACATGTTCGCGCGTCCTGTTGCAGGGACTCTAATGGCCGTGAGCATCGTGCTTCTGCTGTGGCCGATTGTGTCTCCGCTATTCAGGAAAAAGAAGGACTAAGATATTCTGCCTCTCCTGTGAGAATGGGAGGGGCGTTTTTTTGTGAGAGATAGCAGACTATGTTGAAACTTGTTACAGACAGACGCAAATTCACCTTCACCTCGAAGGACGACATCGAGGCCATATCCTCAGCCCTGAGCTTCATAGACACTGAGGCCGAAAAGTTCAGGACATCCCCCCGCGAGTCAGCACGAATCAGGATGATGTGCGAGGAGTCCCTTGTGAAGCTCCTGGATTACGCGGACTTCTCCGGCAGTTCACCAGTAACCGCCGAGGTGTCAGCGACAAGCTTCATGGGCAACGTCAGATTCACGCTTAGGATTCCCGGCGCGAAGCTCGACTTCCTTCACAGCATCCAGTCAGCAGACTTAGACCCTGACGAAGTGTCCCCCGAAACTTACGAGGCCATCAACAACGTATTGCTACAGCAGTTCGCCGACCGCCTAAGGTACGAACACAGGGACGGCGTGAACTACCTCAGAATTGCGGCACTCAGTTCACCCTACAACGCGCTGTTCATGATTGTAGCCTCGATATTGCTTGCGGTTCTTGCGGGAATACTCATGAGGACGTTCGCGACTCCTGAGATACGCTCATACGTCAAGGCAGACTTCCTTGTTCCTGTGAGTTCTACGCTCATGAACGCCATGAAGATGTGTACGATACCGCTGGTGTTCTTCTCGGTTGTGGTGTGCATAGCCCGTTTCGGGAATCCGGCCGATATGAAGAGGATTGCGCTAAGGTGCATGGCCTGCTTCTTCTCTGCTTCAACTGCCGCGGCTGTGGCGAGCATCGGGGTGTTCTTCATGCTCAAGCCCGCGATGATGTCAGTTGCCGGGAGTCTTTCGGGAATGTCGGAGATAGGAGCTGAGGCGCAGACAAATTTCCTCACGAAGATGTTACAGGACTTATTGCCACCGAGTATCATTGAGCCTTTCCTGGACAATGACGTTCTGCAATTGCTCCTGCTGGGAATACTTTTCGGGTTCGCTATGAGAATGGCTGACGTTAAGAGGCTGCGTGAAGGCTTCGAGGATTTCGACAAGCTGCTTGTGAAGGCGTTGTACATCGTCTGCAAGTTTACACCGCTGATAGTCTTCTGCTCAATAGCCCGGCAGGTCTTGGAGCTTGGGCTTGAGGCTGTCGCTAATATCGCGTGGCTTGCTGTGTGCCTCTTGGTGAGTGAGCTGGCAGTTATGGCGGTCTACTGCGCTGCTGTCCGTGCTGTCTCAGGAATGGGCGTGCGGAAATTTCTGGCCAAAGCCGCGCCCGCAATGATCACGTCAGCGTCAATGATGTCCGGCAAGGCGGCAATCCCGGTGAACATGAAGGCCTGCAATGAACTCGGAGTCCCCGCGAACGTCTACAACATATCCGTACCAATGGCAACAATCTTCAACAAGCAGGGCGACTATATCCCGTGCGTAGTGTCATCGTTATTCCTCGCGCTGATGTGCGGAATTGATGTGAGCGCGTGGGACGTGTTTCTTCTTGCGGCTCAGGCGATGCTGATAGTTGTGGCTGCTTCCGGGATTACGGCACAGCTTGTTGTACCCGGGATATTGGGTGTGCCTTCTGCGGCGGTTGAGCTTGTGCTGGGGGTTACCAAGCTGATGGACATTATGGGGGTTGCTCTGGACTCTCTTGGAGCGTCTGCTTCTGGTGTGGTTGTTGCGGGGCGTGAATAGTGTGCTGGGATTGCCTGTGCAATGTTCCTGTACGGGCAAGAAAAAAGCAGGAAGGGGATTGATTGCTTCTCCTCCCTGCGCCTTATTGCGTTACGTCCCTTCTGCCTGTCTCTGGCCGCTAGTAGATGCTGGAACCAGATGTAGATGTAGGAGGAAGGGTGATACCGCCGTTGCTTGTTGTGATTACGTCTTCGTTCTCAAAGTAGGTTACTTCAACTTCGGGACGCTCATATGTTTTCTTCTCCATAGGTTAATCCTCCTTTCTGTAGTGATTAGGGATTGGTTGCTGGCTCTTCTTCTGCCGGGTCTTCGGTGCTGTCTTCGGCTTCGTCATCAGTTATGTCGAAGTCAGCATACTTTGTGTTGTTCGCAGTGATGTAGTCTTTTGTCGCCTCGCAGTAGTGATAGAGCGCGACAACTGCCTTCGCGAGGTCGTTCTCAGCATCCGTAGCTCCCACATTGCCGTAGTTAGGCAGGCTTGAGTGAGTCTTTGTGCTGTCATCCAAGACGCTGTAGATGTAGGAGTAGGGCGACAGTTTGACCATGAACGCTGTTAAGGATGACTCATCAGCTTTTGTTGCTGTTATGGTGAAGGTACGAGTCCTGTGAAGCTTGTGCGCCGGGATTCCGCCTGTTGAGACTGTTACCTTATTGCTGGTTGGCGTAAGTGTCTGGGCTTCTCCGTCATCAATCTTTACACTTACGGTTTTGACATCGTCCGTTGTGGTCAGGTCAAGTTCAAGTTCAGTCTCGTTGTCAAGCACGAGGGTATACTCAACCTTGCTGATTCCTGTCGTCGCTCCACTGTCATTGGCGTTGCCGTCCTTCACTGCTTTGCCTTCGACTGCTTTCATTACTGTAGCCACGGTGCCGCTAGTCTCAGTCGCGAAATCATTACCGTATATCGCTGTGTTATCTTCAGCCGCAGAAGCATCCATCCTCACATGTGTAGTCTTGTCGTCTGTGTTATCGGCATCAGAAAACACCCAAGTATCAGAGTGGTAAGCCTGAAGAGGAATCTGTGCGTAATGGCCGTAATCCTTCATTGCATTCACAAGCGCGAGTAGCTTGTCGTTCTTGATGGTCGTATCGGTGAAGCTATCATCAGCATTCTTCGTTATGACAGTGTCAAGGTAAGTACTTGCCGTGTAGTCTGTTTCTTCAGCCACAAGTTCAGTGCCGCCGTCCCCTGTTACTGTTGCGCCTGTACTTCCCTGCTCTGGGTTTTCATCTTCCCCTGTTGTTGCCGACTTCTTGCAGAAAAGCTGTGCTGTGATTTCGTCAGCCATCTCGATTGAGGTTATCGGGCACTCAAAGGCATAGTACTTTGTTCCGCCTTCTGTCGGCTGGTAGTAATTCTTCTCAGCATTGATACCGACCGTAGTTGTTGCGCCGCCAACCGTGAAGCTGACGTATGCGCCTTCTGTGTCGTAGCCTGTGGGGATTTCCGCGTAGAAGTTCACACCGATTCTGCCGCTGAGGACGAGCGAGTGATACGAGAACTCGCCGGGCAAGTCATCAGTTTCCTCTTCATTTTGTGTCCACTGTGCTGTGAGGGTTGTCGTTGCCTCTGTCAGTGTCAATTCGGTCTTAGCATCTGAGACAGGATTAGACGTTGCGAAATCGTAAACATCATCAGCTGTAGCCAGCGTCCACCCCGCGAACGTGTAGCCAGTCTTCGTTGGTACTGTAGTGGGTACGCCTTCGGTGGCTGAAGTTACTTTTGCATCTGCTTCTGAGCCGTAAGCAACCGTAATCGTAACTGTCTTGCTCTCGGTGCTGTTATCAGAGAATGTTCCTCCATTGGGATTAAAGATCACTGTGTAGGTTGTCTTGCCCTCAGAGCTATACGCATGGCCGTTGATGGTTGCGTTCTTCACGGTTGCCCCCGTGGGTAGTGTTGTGAGTGTCAGATTTCCTCCGTATAGGTTCAGCGTCCCGGCCGTAATGCTCTGTGCGGTGAGCTTGCCGATTTTATCTCCCGTAATACTCTGAGAATAGATGTTAAGAGTCTTCTCGCTTGCGGTTATGGACTTGTCGGTGAGAGTCAGCGTTGCTTCGTCCTTGAGTATCAGGTTGACGGAAGTATCGTGAGTGAACACAACATCACTATCCAGTATTACATTACCCTCAACGAGATACCACTCATCGCCGAGATTTGTCCAGTCAGAATTTTGCGTGAGAACCGTAACCGTTGTAGCCGTTGCATCAGTGCCGCTGTCGTCTTTGTAGCTGACGTTATCCAGTGTCCAAACCGCTGTGTAGGTCGCATCTTCATTGTCTTGTTCTTTGGGGAATACTTTGCTTTCGCTACTCTCCAGAGCAGATTTCTCTGTGATAGTACCATTTTTGTCCTTCCACCCCTTGAATGTATACGTATCCTTTGTGAGAACGGGCAGGTTAAAAGATTTTGCAGTAGCATCATTGTCATACGTTATGGTTGCTGTCTGGCTTTCGTCCTCGTGAGTGAGAGTCACACCATCTACACCTGGGTAACCTGTAGTAGGCAGTGTACCTCCATCAAGGTTGAGCGTTAACGTGAAGATTTGCATCCATTGTGCATAGAGGGGTATCTTGCCCTCATTAGGCTCTATTTCGAGAGTTGCCACAACAGCATCTCCAGTCGTGAAATCCGAATTATGTGGCCCATTATTTGTGGTACTCCAGCCAACAAACTTGTAGCCTTCTACCGCGAACGCATTTCCTGTGATAGCTGTGTCATTTCCGCAAGTGAACAGTAAGTCAGCCATTTCGCCTGTGGCGGTCTTGCCTTCAGGAGCATTCGCATTGAAGGTTATGGTGTACTGGTTGCCCGTCCACTTCGCCCAGTATCCTGCATCTTGGGTTAAATTTGCCGGGATATTGTTGTTATCAAGTTTATTTGTAAGAGTCTCTTCTGTGTACCACCCCTCCAGCGTGTAGCCTATTCTTGTGGTGGTCGGTAAGTCAACTGCATTTTCGGGCGCGGAATTTGCCGTAAGGGTGTATGACTGGCCTGCTGTAGGACTTTCTCCCCAAGTCCAGCCTTTTACTGTGGTAGCGGTATCTATAGTGCCGCCGTTCGTGTGGAGAGTGATAGTTACAGCCTGTGCTTGTGGGACAATGAACGAGAGAAGGAATACTGCGAGTAGTAGCGCGAGGAGTCTTAGCTTGCCTGTCAGAAGGCCACAACTAAGGCTGTGAGCTGTGAGCTGTGAGCTGTGAGCTGTGAGCAATTATAGCAAACTTTTGCCATAATGTCAAGTCCTTTCTATAGTTTTGGATTTTTTGGAACGCCCTGAATTTTAGCACCAAAGATTATTTTTGCAAAGGGGGGTAAGAAGAACAATAATGCTATACTGTTGCAGACATATTGAGGGGATGACGACAGAATGAATGAAGCAATCGAACGGCTAAATGCACTTGGGATTGAGTATGAGCTTGACGAACACGAAGCAGTCTTCACGATGGAGGAGATTTCCGCGCTTGGACTGGACAAGAAGGGGATGATGCCCGTGAATCTTTTCCTGCGGGACTACAAGGGCAAGCGTCATTTCCTCGTGATACATGACGGCGGGAAGCACACTGACCTGACGAAGTTACGGGAGCAGATCGGATGCACGCGGCTGAGTTTCGGGTCAGATGAGCGGCTGAGGAAACATTTGGGGCTGACTCCGGGATCAGTCTCACCTTTCGGCCTCATCAACAACGCGGCTCATGATGTGGAGCTTGTGGTTGACGGGAGCATTCGGAGTCGTGAGAGGCTGGGGTTTCACCCGAATGTGAATACGGCTACTGTGTGGGTGAGCTGGGAGGGGTTCATGAAGTTTGTCGAGGCTTGCGGGAATCCTGTGAGGTTTGTGGAGTGCTGAGTGTAAGTTCATGTTATAATGTATATACATCAAAATAAGAGGCGCAGTTTTGAGCAAACGAATCGACAATACTAGCTGCCATTGCCTGAAGATTAGACGTAGTGCTGAGAACGTTATACGTTTCTATGATGATATTCTTGCTTCTTCAGGTGTAACCGTCAGGCAGTATTCCCTGCTGTACCAGATTTCGGCGCATGAAGGCTGTAGCGTCCGTGAGCTTTCTGAATTTACGGAGCTTGACCGTTCAACTTTGGCTCGAAGTCTAAAACCGTTAATGTCATGCGGTCTTATTGAGGATACAAAAGAGGAAGGAGCGAGAAACAGCAGGCTTTCGATGACGGACAAGGGGCGCAGAGTTTGCGAAGAAGCCGGAAAGTTATGGGAATACGCGCAGAGCCAGTATGAGTCAAGAATAGGCATTGAGCAGGTCAGGATACTTGAGGACGCGCTCGAAAAACTGCAAGAACTCTGAATACTCAGGAGGCACAATGTCATGGCAAATGTC
>JAFSRQ010000004.1 GCA_017446055.1 Synergistaceae bacterium
CAGTCCCGGTTACCCTCGACGACGGAAGCGTCAAAGTCTTTCAGGGCTTCAGGGTTCAGCACTCGACAGCTCTCGGTCCGTCAAAGGGCGGTATCCGTTACGCAATGGACGTTAGCGGCCAGGAGTGTGAGGGACTCGCAATGCTCATGACGTGGAAATGCTCACTTGCCGGGATTCCTTACGGCGGCGGCAAAGGCGGAATCTGCTGTGATCCTACCCACATGTCCCGCAACGAGAAAGAGAGAATGTCCCGCACGTTCGGCGCAAGAATCGCTCCCATCATCGGCAGGTGGTCAGACGTCCCGGCGCCAGACATGTACACGGGCGGCCAGGAAATGGTCTGGATCATGGATACTATCTGCAAGATGCTCGGACACTTTGAGCCTGCAATGCTCACAGGTAAGCCCATCGACTACTGGGGGGCTCCCGGAAGGACTGAGGCGACAGGGCGCGGACTCGCTCAGTGCGTTTTCGAACTGCTGAGGATTAAGGGGCTTGACCCGTCAAAGATGAGGGCGGCGGTTCAGGGCTTCGGCAACGTCGGAAGCTACGCGGCGAAAATCATGAACGAGGCCGGAATCAAGATAGTTGCCATCAGCGACACGACAGGCACGTACTACAACCCCAACGGTATCAACATCAGCAAGGCGTTCGAGTACATGAACACGAATCCCGGGACAAGAGGGCGCAAGCTCACAGGGTTCGAGAAGGAAGGCTGCGAGAAATTGCCGGGCGATGACATCATCGGGATTGACTGCGACATATTCTGCCCGTGCGCGGCTCAGGGAGTACTCAATCAGGACTCAGCCGGGAAACTCAAGGCCAAGTACGTATTCGAGGGCGCGAACTCACCGACCACACCAGAGGGAGAAGTCATCCTCAACGACAAGGGCGTAATCGTTGTGCCGGACTTCTTGGCGAACGCTGGCGGCGTTGTCGGGTCATACTTCGAGTGGGCGCAGAACCTCCAGGGATTCACGTGGACTGAGGACGAGTACAACCAGAGGCTCGTCAAGCTCATGAAGGATAACTTCTGCAAGGTCTGGGACTTCGCGGAGGCAAAGAAGGTTACTATGAGACGCTCGGCATACATGGCCGCGATTAAGAGGGTCGCTGACATCGTTGAACTCAGGGGCGTATATCTGTAGACATCAACACGAAAAGATATATTCACACGCAAAAAGCCTTCCTCTCGAAAAGGAGGGCTTTTTCATTTCCGCGTTATAAATATCTTGCATTTTTTATAAGTATAGTATATTTTTAAAAAAATTCATATAAGGAGGTTATTATCGTGTTTTTCTGCAATACAAAAGCGTATGACTCTATGCTTGGCAATATCGAGCATGATGCGTTCTTTATGTCAGCTAAATGCATTTCTCAGTGTACTGGTTGTATGTGCAATTGTAGATGCTCATGCTCCGGCGGTGTAATTTCTGAGTTTGAATGGGAGGAACTTTAGAAGATGAGCGCAAATATGGCTGATTATGGAAAAATGTTCGGCAATATCCTCAGCGAACCAGTTACAATGGCTAGATGTGCCTGTGTTGCATGTAATTCGTGCACTTGCGCCTGTTCATGCCACATAGTCCCGGAAGATATGAAAGAGATTGAATGGTAAAGTATTCTCGCTATACACACAGGTATGATCTCGGGAATGCAATTGCATTGTATCATTCCCTGAGAATGAAGCCAGTGTACTTAACAAGAGAGGTATATAAGAGCTTGCAGGATTGGCTTGCAGGCTCTTTTTGTGACTCCGTTGAACATGCTCCCGCTGCTATTCAGTCAGAAGTGTATGAACTGGTGAAATGCAAAATCATCACAAGGACAGAAGACGAAGACGAGAAAGTTTTACAGTTTGTCAGATCAAAAATACCTAAGCCCGCTGTCAATGTCTGTTACATGATACTTAGTGAGCAGTGCAATTTAGCGTGCAAGTATTGTTTCTTGGGAAATAATGACCGACAGAAGCGTATGCAGTTTCTGTCAGAAGATATGACAACAGATACCGCTGACAGGGCTGTTAATTTTTTCATCCGCCAGATAAAGCTGTCCGGCCTCGACTCAGAATATAACAAGCCCGTTATAATCTTTTATGGTGGAGAGCCTATGATGAACTTTCCTGTTCTCGTACATGTTGCTGAGAAGCTGAAAGATCTTCGTGAGGTTGAGAAATGCGTAAAGAATGCCGAAATGTCTGTGGTTACAAATGGCCTTCTCTTAAATGAAGAACGTGTGCTTAAATTAAAAGAGCTGGGTGTCTCTATAGCCATTTCTGTAGACGGATTTACGGAAGAAACAAATAAAATGCGTGTTGATATAGGCGGGTATCCTATTTTTTCACGTATTCTGAAGACTCTTGACCTTTGTAAAAGGCTCGGCGTTGAAATCTCCCTCTCTGTAACTTTGAGCAATGACACGATAAGAGATACTCAAAACATTTTGAATCTCATTGATAATTATGGCGTTAAGTCTTTCGGCTTCAATATCATGATGTCCGATGAAAATTTTGTGCTCCCTGAAAGTTATAATGATGCCGCGGCGCAGTTCATTATTGATGAGTTTATCGAGCTTCGCAAACGTGGTATATATGAAGATCGTATCATGCGAAAATTGAGAGCCTTCACCAAAGCGCAAGTATACTTCTCTGATTGTGCCGCCACATCTGGAGGACAGATCGTTATTGCTCCGAATGGACAGGTCGGAATATGCCACGGATGTTTATACAATAAGCAGTATTTTATCTCAGACATTAATGATGATACCTTTGACGCAACGAAAGATCCCAGTTTTATTGAATGGTCGCAGTTAAGTCCTGTGAATAAGCCGGGGTGTCTGGACTGTCCTGCTTTGGGAATATGCGGCGGTGGCTGTCCTGTAAATGCGATGCATCTCAAGCCTAACAACACTATTCACTCCATTGATGAAAGATTTTGCGCTCATTCAAAGAAAACACTGGAGTTTTTCATCAGAGATTTATACAGGATTATTTCCGAAAGTGAGAACGCTAATGCCTGAACAGATTGTAATCAGGGGAATAGAGACTAATAATTTGAAGGGAATTGATTTCTGTATCAACAAAAAGGCAGTTAATCTCATAATTGGTTCTTCCGGCAGCGGCAAATCATCACTCGCATATGATACTGTCGCTCAGATCGGACAGCATGAATTTATGTCAATGTTCGCTGATGACGTTGCAGAGCCTTCTTGCCGTGTCAGCAGCTACGCCAATATGACAGCTGCTATACCGATAAAGCAGTCAAATCACAATAACAATATGCACTCTACGATAGGCACATATTTTGGTTTGAACAGAAGTATTGCCTTTCTTTTTGCCGCAATCCTGAAAGTTCAGGAGGATACTTTCACACTTAACAGAGCCGGGAATCTCTGCGAGAATTGTCACGGTCTTGGCTATATCCGAACACTTGATGTAAACCGAATTATTGATTACAGTGTGCCGCTTCTCAGAAATCCTATACGATCATGGAGCAGGCATAAAGATTTCTATGCACAGATTATCAGCCGTTACTGTGCTGATATTGGTATAGACTCCGCTAAGACTTTCAGGGAATTATCCGCGAAGGAGAAAGAACTGATACTATACGGTGAAAGTGAACAAAAGTATTCTGTACGTTACAAGAAAGCTAACGCTTTTTCGAGGAGGACTACAAAATATTACGGGCCTATGACAATGAAACCGATGATTGCAGGTTTTACGCCGTCAGAGAAATTTTTTTCTGATTCTGAATGTGCTTGCTGTCATGGAAGGAAATACTCACAAGAAACAGAAACATACACCGTATACGGATTATCTATAGGCACTTTCATGACATTGCCTTTTTCGGATCTTATTCTAGTTTTGAATAGCATGAAGCATGACATTAAAGATTCGCAGATGAAATTTGCGCTTAATGTAATCTGTAATTTTGTTGACAAAGCAATCGAACTGAATCTCGGACATCTTTTTTTTTCATCGCGCAATTCCTACATTATCGGGAGGGGAACTACAGCGGCTAAAGATGGTACAGGTTTTCAATTCACAGCTTACGGATTTGATGATCGTGCTTGACGAGCCTTTAGCAGGACTGTCTGGGGAAGAAAAAAATTCTGTTTTTCGCAATATACTTGAATTAGCAGAAAAGCATACAGTCCTAATTGTGGATCACAGCGATATTTTTGTGGATTCTTCAAGCATAGTGACAGCACTGGGTCCGGCTGGCGGTGCAAGAGGGGGCTATATTATTGACTACAGAAAGTATCTTTCAGATGAGGCTGCCGAACATTCATTTGATATTCATGCGCCTGACGGTGAGCTGAAAATTAATGTCTATGATCAAGTGTATCATTATCGTGGTGTGTCTGTTTCTATTCTCAGAAACGCCATGAATTATATTACCGGTGCTTCAGGCGTGGGAAAATCTACGCTTCTCAGAGAGTATTTCCCGCAGGTCTTTGAAAATTATCTCTACATCAGCCAGAAACCATTGACAGGAAACAAAAACTCATCTGTAGTAACAGCCATTGACATATTCGGACGTATTCAGGAAATATACGCAAAAAGCACGGGAAAAGACAAGAAACTCTTTTCAAATATTACTGGAAATGAAGGGGCATGTCCATGCTGCGGCGGCTCAGGTTATATTGAGTATGGCTATGACAGCAGAACAAAAGTCCGGCTTGATTGTAAAGATTGCCTAGGTACTGGTTTTAACCGTGTCATCAAAAAGTACAAAGTCAGAGGAAAAAGTATGTTCGATATCTGGAATATGACTATTGATGAAGCAGCTGAGTTTTTTCGTTCTTCAGATCCTAAGATTACTAAACTGCTTGCGGAAGCTTCTTCAATTATGCTCGGTCATCTCAGGCTTGGTCAGCCAACTAGTTCTCTTTCCGGGGGCGAGAACATACGAATCAAAATCATGAAGGCCGCTAAATCATCTTCAGAGATTCTCGGCATAGATGAACCTTTCAGAGGGCTTAATTCCTCAGAAATTTACAAGGTATCGCTATTTCTGAACGAGTTAGTCTCAAAAGGAAAAACCGTAGCAGTCGTTGATCATTCTGAAATTGCAAAGAAGTATTTTTGCCGAAATATTAACCTTGTGAACAGAGATGGAATTCTTTGCGGGTAAATTTTAGTCTGCTTAAAAACAACGGCAGTCAAATGGCTGATACATTCATCTGCTGCCGATTTTTCTAAACGGGGAAAGCTTTTCCTTTATGCGTTACCAGCTGTATTCCCCCGTGAAGACCTCAATCGCTGGCCCGGTCATCCAGCAGGTATTATCATCGTCAACATGAATCACCAAGTCCCCCCCGCGAAGGTGAACGAGAACGTCAGCATTCCTGTCCAGCTTCCCGGAAACTACACCAGCAAAAACGCTCGCAGTCGTCCCGGTTCCGCAGGCCATAGTCTCGCCTGAGCCGCGTTCATACACTCTCATGTTGATTTCCCGCCGCGATATTATGTCGATGAACTCGGAATTTATGCGCTTGGGGAAAAACTCGTGCCTCTCGAAGTACACCCCTTCTGCCGCGAATTTCGAGTCCGGCCATGAATGGATGTCGGCGATTATGGGGTTGTCCTCCGTGAAATATACAGCGTGGTCGTTGCCTACGTTGATGCCGATGTACTTCAGTGCCATTCCGTGAACCGTGATGTCGTCCGGGACTCTCGTTGTTGCCGTGCCCTTGCCCATGTTCACGCGGACTGATGAGACCTTGCCCCCGTCAACCGTAAGATACAGCGTCCTCATACCCACAGGCGTATCAATCGTGAGCTCGCGCCTGTCAGGGGGGATTATGCCGTGCTCGTAGACGTATTTGGCGACACAGCGAATCCCGTTGCCGCACATGGTATCAGATGAGCCGTCAGAATTGTAGAGCTGCATGAAAGCGTCAGCATTAGGGGTCGGCAGTATCAGTATCAATCCGTCCGCGCCGATTCCTTTGTGGCGGTCTGAGATTTTGACTGAGAGATTCGCCGGGTCATTCACGCTTTCCTCGAAGCAGTTGACGTAGACGTAATCATTTCCGCAGCCGTGCATTTTCGTGAACTTCATATAGTATCAATCCTCCTGAAAAATTATCCCCCCATATGTTTGTGAGACATACAGGGGGATTGCTGGTTTCTTTGTGCTGACTTGCTGACTAGTTCCTGATGCTTATCTCGCCGAGCCAGTAATACCCCCACGCTTTAGCCTGCTGGGACAACACCGGCGTATCCTGCGCGTACCACTTGAAGCCCGACTCCCTCACGAGCCTTTGCACCTTGCTGTAATTCCTCACAAAGGCTTTTTTCGGGTTACGCACTTCACCTGTGTCAAGCTGAGTCCACATTGACCCCGTCCACACGTAGATTACACGAGGACTCCCTCCTGACCAAGCCGCCGGGACTCCAAGCTCGCTTATGACTGCTACACGGTCAACAGTACCCTTCCAGTTGCCCACAGCCATGAACGCCGGGTTGAATGTCCAGTCGGGAATGTAGGTAGAGTAATTCTTGCCCCTTGCCATCTGGTTGCGTGTGAAGCCTTTCTGCCTGACCTCCAGAGCCTCCGGGCCGGGATATTTCCTCAGCTCCGAGATCTGAGCGTCAGAAATCCACTTCGTTATCCCCGCCATTGACGGCACTATTGAGCCTACAACATAGTTTGTCGGGACAAGGTTAGGCCCCTCGGATGTGCCGTATACCCACATTCCGTCCGGGTTCCTGTGTACCGGGTAACCGTCAAGCGTAATGTACCAGTCCTTGGGCATGTTGTAGGGGCGGTAAACGTAGAAAGTCATCCCGGCGTATGGCGACTGTGGCACTAGAAGCGGCTCGGTGATGTAGCGTTTTGCGTGTGAAGGTGTCGACAGGACGAGAAGCGCGAGAGTTACGGCAAAAATTTTCCGCATCAATAGTAATCCCTCCCCAGTATGATATGACCTGCCCATTCGTAGCCCCACATGGCCGCATACTGCGCGAGGACGTGAGAGTCGTCATTCGTCCACTGAAGGCGGCTGTTCTTGTTCGTGCTGACTGTGAGACCGTATATTTCCCGCCTGAGTATATTTCTTGCGGTCGCGCCCTGATTTCTTGGCGTGAACTGAAGCCAGGTCATTCCGTTCCATGCATAGACAACTTCGGGAAAATCACCCTTCCATGCGACTGGAATCTTCGGGCGGTAAAGCACTCCCATTTTGTTGACGCTCTTCTGCCATTTGCCGACGGCCATGAAGCTGCTGTTCTGCGTCCAGTCTGATGCGTTCGGACTCAGGCGTGAGGGAGCGTATATCTCCGTGTACATTTCCGGGGGCATGTATACGACTCTGTTGGACTTTGGCTCAGGCTTTGCGCCGGGATTCGCAGGGGGGTCAACGACTCTGTCTCCGCCCAAGACGGGAGCGACTGATGATATTTTCACGTTATAGGGCTTGAGCCTCACGACCTGCGGAAGGACTGAGCCGACAACGTAGCCTGTTTTAGCGAGGCCGCTTTTCTCAGCAGTGCCGTAATACCAGACTCCTTTTGCGCCCTTGTAGACTAGGTAGCCGTCAAAGGTAACGTAAAAATCTTTCGGGAGATTGCCCGGTTTGTAGACGTAGAAATTCATCGAGTGGTACGCGGGCTGATTGACACGTATAGCCTTCTCCGCGCAAACACCTTCAGCGCACATCACCGTAACAGCAACAACAATCCCGGCAAAAACTTTCTTCATCATCACAATATCACCTCGCTAATTCTGGTTACCCTGTCCGACCGGGGGAATTGGCCTGTCCGAAATCGTGCCCGGGTCAGGCGCGTACTGTCCTACAGGGGGCATGTACTCATTCTGCCGTCTCTGAGGCTGTGAGGCTTCCGGCTGTGGCTGTCTCGCTGGCGGCGTTGGAGTCGGAGTCGGAGTCTGTGTCTGCTGACGGGGAGTCTGGGTCTGGTTTTGCTGACGGGGAGTCTGCGGCCTGACATCCTGAGAGACTGCAGCACGCGGGGCAGGCTGAGATTTCCGGGTCTGCTTTGCGGGGGTCTTGCTCTGAGTCTTCACGGCTGGCGTGGATTTCTTCTGAGACTGTCGGACTACCCTGCTTTCCGGGACTGTGGCGGACTTCTTGCCCTGTGCCGACTTGGTCGGAATGCTTACGGCCTTTCGGGGCTGTTCGGGCTGGGGTGCTGGACGCTGTGCTACCTTCTGGCCGGGCGCGGGAGGATTGTACAGAGGCTTGTCGACCCTCATTATCCTGTCCCTGTCGGTGATTATCTGGTCATTGTCGGGACGCTGTATCTGGCTGTCGGGAGTGTACGCAGGAATTTCCAGCGTCTGCCGTCCGTCAGCAATCACTGACTCTGCGTCAGGCGGCAAATACACGGGCGATTGTCCGTCAGTCTCGGTGAGTTCTTCGGGACTCGGAGGGACATAGACGGCCGGATTCCACGAGTCTCCGTCAAGCGGCGATGATCCCGGTTCAGGAGGAGTGTATACGGGTACTTTCGGGACTTCCGGGTCATTGGGGGCGTTGGGGAAACGTGAGACATTGAGCGGAACGTTGGCGGTCTCAACAGGATAGACTCTCGCGGGGCGTTTCGGATCCCACAAGGGGGTCTTCTCCGGGTCCTCAGGGTAAAACACGACACGTGAGAGCGGCTCAAATGCCGGGTCAATCGTTACGGCCTTCGTGTAGAAATACTGAGCCTGATAGAATCCCCCGGTCTTCTCGTGATATACACCGTACCAGTACCATGCGTTAGGATTGTTGCGCTCTTCCTGAATGGCCTTGAGCAAATACGGCCTGGCCTGCTCGTACCTGTCCTGCTGCATAAGCTCGATGCCTTTCTGAAGTGATGACTGCCTTGCGGGAGCTGTCTTCTTGGGAGCTGCTTTCTTGGGAGCGGGCTTCTTGGCGGGAGTCTTCTTCTTGGGCGCGGACTTCTTCGGGGCTGCCTTCTTGGGTGCGGGTTGAGTCGGCTGAGTCTCCTGCTGTACTTGGGGCTGTTCGGGGTACGGGGAGAACACCGCGCTGTCATCATCAGGAACGGCGGCGGCGTGTAAACTTTCAGCAAACATAAGGGCAATAATCACCGTCATCATTATTCTTCTCATCATCATAATCACCTGCCTGTTATGCCTGTCTGCTTGACGACTAAATCCTTGAGTGTTACCGGCTCTTTCTTGTTGTCCTTTATGACTCTCACAATGGCGTTGTCCTCGTAGACTTTTATCACCTTGACCTTGCCGACAACTTTCGGGAGTACTACAACTGGGTCATCCGGGACTACTGTAACATACGTATCAGCCCTCACGACATCAAGAACCTCACCGACTCTGACTCCGTCATTAGAGCCGTTCGCGAATCTCCCCAGCGAGATTATGTAGTCGCGCCTCTTTCGTGTGGCTGTGGCTGTGGGTGCTAATATTCTGCCGATGGTACTGTAGCTGTCCGAGAAGTTATCGCGTGCTGTGAGTTCCGCTGAAGGGTCGTTGCTGCGTATTACGTTGCGGATCTGGTCGAGGGACTCCCTGTGTGCGTTGGCAATCGCGTTCTTGATGGCCTGCCAGTATGCTGTACCCTTGAACTGATCCCAAGTTGGGCGGCTCATCTTCTGGCCTGTATATTTCGTGTCAGTAAGCCCGAAAAGGTCAAGCCCATTCTCGAACGGAATCCCCAGTCCGGCAACAGCAGCGTCAAACCAGAATACCGAAGCGTCATCATCAAGCGTGAATCTTGCGCTCTTGCCCCGAACGTTGCGCACAGCGACCTCACTGACCCTCGCCCGGTCAAACACACGTATCCTCACCAGAACACGCCCTGTAGAAGCCGTGCCGACAACATGCTTGTCCTTCATGACAGCGGAATATAGCTCAAGCTGTACGGCCATGTCATCACCTCGCCTTGAGCCGGATAACCACCTGTTCATCGCCGCCTCATCAAGGACTCTTGCCTCAATCAGGGGTGAAGTCTTGTAGAGTGACTCTAGGTACTCGGACATCTTTTCTTCCAGCACGTTATAGGGGTAATACTTGCTCTGCCATATCTCAAGCTCTGTGCTGTTTATCGTGGGGAAAATGACGATGGACAAGCGTCTCTGCTGACCTGCCTCTGAGATTCCGCAGACTGCAAGAAGCATCATGACGCACAAGAATTTACGCATCATCCCTCAATCAGCCCCGCGAAATTCTGCACATAAGGCCGTATGCTTCCGTACCATTCAGAGAACTCCCTAGCCCACAAGAGCCGCGTCAATGTGTAGAACTCGTTTGCGCTTGAGCCTTTTGCTGTGTCGTCATTCATGGCCTGGGTGAAAATCTCTGTGGGAATCATTATGACCATGTCGCCGCGGTGCTTTGCTGTCTGCATTCTGGGATTACAGCCGAAAGCCGTAAGCCTGTCCTCCTCGTTGACGTAGAAAGTTACCCTGTAAGGAACATCGCCTATAGTCCCCGCGTTGAAGTCGAAGCGTCTGTTGCGTGAGAAGCCCGCTTCAGGAAGTGATTTCTCGCTGTCGTCAGCATAAGTTATGTCGACCTCATTGGCTCTGTATATGTGTCGGAGATATGCAGTGAGCTTGTAGCCCAGGCGCATTAATTCAGCGTCATTGATGGACAGTTTCTTGACGGGTGCCTTGAGGACTGTAACATTAGGGTTGAGGTTTACGGGCTTTTCTCCGGCTGACCAGAAATAATCGGCTGTCTTTGTGCCGTCCGCGCCGCAGTACGAGAAGCCAAGAAGCATGGCCGCGGCTGTAACTCTGAGGACGTTGTGCCAGCGTTCCGGGTTTGCCTGCTTGAGAGCGTCAATGACTCCGAGGGCGAAGAGTCCTTCTGTTGTGCGTGCCTTGAGGCTTGAGATTCTGAGGCGGTCTTCCGTGAGTATGGCGGCTTCCTGTTCTGTGAGCGGGAAAAACGGACGGAATACCCCCGAATTTCTGTCTTCCCCGGAGCAGTCAGCAATCCACAGTGATGAACGCTTCTCCTCCGTCATCATGGCGAAGTCTGACTTGCTGGAAAAAGGCTCAGGATGATGTACGGCTTTCTCCAAGTCTATGAAAAGTTTCAGGAACTTGACCTTGAAGTTAGTCCGCGCGAAATATTCTGTGAGTATTCTTGAGACTGCCGGGCCGAAGTCAGCAACATTGTAGTTGATGTTCTCGCCGTGTTTCTTGCCGCTGATAGAGAGAGTGCGTGATCTTTTCTCCACCCATGACAGATGAATCAGCTTGCGGGAATTTTTCGCCTTGTTGAGGATTGACAGCCTGGGAGTTTTTCCCCTTGTCCATATCTGGAGCGCAAGGTTCGCGTCAACATCGCATGAGCTGATAATCTTTCCCTGTTCTTCCATGCTGAATTTCTCCTTATGGTTGATGTGTTAATGAATGCTGAAATTATAGCGCAATCAAATCTAGTTATTATTGTGTATTGTGATTAGCTCCATAAATTTTGTACAATTTACACGTAGAATTTCCCCGTAAAGATTTCACACATTAAAGGGAGTGATTGATAGTGAAGGCAAAAATTCTGTCGGCTTTACTGCTTGCTGTGATTCTGAGCTCGTCTGCTTATGCCGCTCTTCCTTCGGTAACGATGCTCTCAACGAAGACATGCCCGGCCTGTGAGCAGATGGCCAGCGTCCTGAAGGATATTAGCGCGAAGTACAGCGGGAAAATCTCAACGGCTCATATCTACCTTGAGGATAACCCCGACATAGCCAGGAAGTATAACGTGCGCTATGTGCCTATGCTGATATTCCGTGACGCGTCGGGAAAAGAGAAGGCCAGGGAGGTCGGGTACAAGTCGCTGAACGAGGTAATCAAGATCTTCCGGAAGGCCGGAATAGCGATATAGGCAGCCGCAATAATCAGCTTCCGCATCACATAAAGTCTCCTTAAGATTCCGGGATTGTCTCAGTATATGGGGCAGTCCCGGTTTTATTGTGTGCGTGTGAGTGAGGCTTGTGTGAGAGGCTTCTTGCGGAGGAATGGCCGGGAGAATTACGGATTGCGCCTGTGTGCTAGAATATTTCCATCCACAAATCTTTACGCATTAAGGAGTGCTGTATCATGCGCCTGAAAGTTTCACTCGCGTTGTTGTTTGCTGTTACTGTTTGCTCGTGTTCATTCGCCGCGGATTTCGCCACTGGCCCGGCTGACTCAATCACCATGCCTCCGGGCAACCGAATATCACAGACCATGCTCGCCGGGGACAAGCTCGTAACATTCCGCTCATGGCTGGATATTCCCTACGTCAGCAAGCCCGTTGAACCCGAATACCAGCGTCTCAACATCTACATCCCGGAAGAATACTTCCACGATGGCACAGTCAACGGCTACACCGCCAAGACCGCACCAATATTCATGCCCAACGGAGTCGGAGGCTACATGCCCGGAAAGCAGTTCATCCCCGCCAACGACTCCCGCCACAAAACGCCCAACGCATCACTTTACGCGCTCTCACGGGGATATGTCGTAGTCGCCCCGGCAATACGCGGAAGGACTCTCCCCAACGGCAAAGCTCCCGCCCTCATCGTGGACTACAAAGCGGCGGTTCGTTGGGTCAGGCACAACAAGGACAGACTCCCGGCAGGAGACACGGAGAAAATCATCTCTGACGGACTCAGCGCGGGGGGTGCGTTGTCTTCATTGCTGGGTGCTACAGGAAACGCTAAGGAGTACCAGCCATACCTTGACGAAATCGGAGCGGAGAATGAGCGTGATGACATTTTCGCGTCTGCTGTCTACTGCCCTATCACCAACCTTGAGAACGCTGACATGCCTTATGAGTGGATATTCAGCGGGGTCAACACATATCACATGGGCCCGGCGCGCGAGATGGACGAGGACATGAAGGCGGCTTCCGATGCTCTCAAGGCGGCGTTCCCTGCTTACTTGAACGGGCTGAAACTCGAAGGCTACACTCTGGACGAGAACGGTAACGGGACATTCCGGGACTACATCGAGGGGCTGTATGTTTCGGCGGCGCAGAAGGCTCTTGACGCGGGGGAAAACGTACTCGGACTCGACTGGCTGACGGTTGAAGGCGGCAAGGTTACGGGGGCTGACCTGGAGAAATATGCTGTGTGGGCTACGAGGATGAAGGCTGCTCCTGCTTTCGACTCGCTGAACATGAAGAGCTTCGAGAACAACGAGTTTGCCGACAAGCATTTCACGGAGTACTCGTTCTCGCACTCGACTGCTGAGAGTCCCGCAATGGCTGACGCTGAGAAGGTGTACGTCATGAATCCGATGAACTTTATCGGGCGTGAGGGTGTTGACACGGCCAAGCACTGGCGCATCCGGCACGGCGTGAAGAACCGGGATACGTCGCTGGCTGTCCCGGCGATTCTTGCGCTGAAGCTGAAGCAGTCCGGGTATGACGCTGATGTTGCGGCGGTGTGGGGAGTCCCTCATGACGGGAATTATGACCTGCCGGAGCTTTTTGACTGGCTCGACTCGATTTGCAGACAGTGAGAAGACTTGCCGGGATTCCTGTGATGGGAGTCCCGGCTGTTTCATGCCTTGGCGTTAAGATTTTGCGGCTCTCCAGTCATCATATAATTCTGTCATCATCTGAAGCTCAATGTTCAAAGGATGGACTCTTGCCTGCTCGCGGAACGTGCCGATAATGTTTATCCCGTCCGTTATAGCACTTGGGAGCTTTATGGGGCTGACGTTTGCGAGACCCTGTGCGCTTTCGACATACTGCCTTATTGACCCCGCAAGAAAATCTGCCGCCTGTATTCCTTTTTCCGACTTCGAGTCAAAGAAGCCCACGCTAAGTTTCCTGCCGAAAAGTTTTCCGTGAAGCTCCGCGTTTGCACTGATAGAGTCTGCAAGGTCATACATTTTATCCAGCTTGCATGTGTATTCTCCTTCATTGCCAGCCCTGAACAAAAGGTTATTGATGCAGTTTATCTGAGGAGATATAACGGTGCTTGTCCTTCCGCCGCTGTAAGAATCTGGTACAGGGAAGAGATTTTCTACAGAGAGTCCCAGCCTTGTATGCTGCTTTATGCTGCCGATAGTGCCTTCTATGCAGCGTATAACCTGCCCTGATGCTATGCTGCCGTCATCGGATGAGGCTATGATTTTCCCACACAAATTCACGAGTCCTTCTGCGTCGTGAGAGCTGCTGTCAAAGAATGTTACAGTCTCAGCAAGCAGGTTGTCGCTCAGTCTCTCGGCAAAAAAATTAGCGAACATCATCTTTATCATTGTCTCTTCCTGACTGAAGGCTTGTGAGTCAGGGGTGTCGTAATACGGAAGCGCGCAGTACTCCGTGATTGTCATGCAGATGTTGTACTTTTTGCTGCTGGCTTCAGAGAGTACTTTTCCGTTTACTTCCCTGAGAAATTCACCGAAGATGTCAATGATTTCCTGACGATACTTGTCCACTTGCCTGTACAACGATTTCAGCTCTCCTCCCTGAATATGAAACTCTCTCAGGATTGAGTCTACCTTTGCTTCAAGGAGGGGTACTTTCTCATCAGGGACAATTACAGCCGCCATGACGAAATAGGGAGCTCCATTGAGATTCCACGAGCCATTTTCCAGGCGCATAGTTCCAGATTTGCCGCTCTCGTCCATAAATACCACGCTTATCACCTCGCCGCGCCGCTACTTCAGGTGAGCTTCCTCCGTCTTAATCTCCCAGTGAATCAGAAACGTCAACGCCCCCCTCAGCACGATAATAGCCCCAAGTATAGCCAGCTCTGACCATTCACGGACAATTACCGTCCTCAAGACCTCACCGCCGAGCTTGAACTCCAGAGACAAAGCAATACCCTTCGCGAGTGTGAGCCTTACGTGAGCGTCCCGCATGAAGATTCCCCAGATTGATTTGACGGCTGTCGTGAGGAGGATTGTTACGCCAACGCACTCCATCATCAATATACCGTACTGTACTATCAGCTGGAAGATTGACTCGATGTGATGCAGATATTCCATGTGTATACCCCCCTTTGTGATGAGAATATTCTACAGAGCATATCACCGCCCCGCAACATTGGCCGCGCACATTGCACAGCCCCTCGCGGCTTCTTCCTGATACTTCGAGAGTCTCACCTCAAGCCCGAAGATCTCGCCCGCAATCCTCCGCATGATCTCATTCTTCCTGAGACCGTTCCCGGAGCCGACAATCACGCTTGCCCTGCGTCCAGTCAGACGTGCCATCTCCTGATACATTCCGTGAAGCTCCGTGAGAATCCCCCGCATTACCCCGACCGTGAAAGCTCCCGGCGTGAAGTTGTCCGCTGTGATTCCCGTAATGCTCCCGGTGATTTCAGGGTTGCTGCGTGTTCCGTTGAAGCGCGTATCGACATCCCAAGCCTGACTCAGGCCGCAAGAGTTAAGGAAGCCTTCAGCGTGCCTCGACATAACGTCATAGCACGAACGCCCGGCAATCTCACGGTAGAAGCCTTCGAGCATCGCATAAGCCCTCCCGCCGCATAATGCAGACCCGGCCAGAATATACGCCTCACCGTAAGGACGAAGCTCAATGTCGCCGGAAACGTCAACGAAATTCCGCGTCATGAATGAGACCTGAGAGCCTGTGCCGATGTTCACGAGCAGCGTATTTTCCGGGTCGTCAACAGAACCCATGAAGCTGGCCTGATTATCGCCCATCGAACACACAACAGGCACTCCCGCTTCAGTCTCGCCGACAACCTTGTAGCCCCTCACAGTTTCAGGAAGGTACGAGACATCAACGCCTGCCGATTCGAGTCGGTCAAACATGAACCTGCGTTCCCTTCCGTCAAAGCAGCCCAGCCCCGCGGCCATTTCTGCGGACAAGACCGGGCAATCATTCCCGCAAAGTTTCATGGCTATGTAGTCGCTGATTGTCGAGAGCCTCACAGCGTCAGAAGGAATTTTCCCGGCTCTCTGTAGGTAGAAGTGAGTCCCGACTCCGTAACCTGACGAGCATTTGAGGCCGTGAGAGCGGAGGATGTCGAGTGAGGATTTGCCGCTGACGGGGATATTCGCGCTTGAGTCCTGCCACGTGTAGAGGGGGCTGACGGGTTCGCCGCGTGAGTCTAAGTAGAGTATGCCGTGCATCTGGCCAGTGAGACCGATTGCGGAGGGAGTGCCGTATTTCTGCGTGAGGGAGTCGAGTCCGGCCATGACGATTGAGAGTATCTTTGCGGGGTTCTGGACTCGCGATTCGGGGAAGTCGCCGGGTATGAATGCTTCGTGGTTGACGGTGATGCTTTCGATAATTTCGCGGGACTCATTCACCGCCGCTATGCTGACTGACGTTGTGCCTGTATCGATTCCGAGATAGTACTTCATTGGGTGATTGCCTCCTGTTTGCTGGGTAATGTGCATAGTATAATCGCTAAATCACACGAAGGAGGGCGTAATTCATGAAACTTGTTGTGTTATGTGTTCTTGCGTTTGCAGCTGCTGCTGTGAAAGCCGAAGCCGGGATTTCTGATGACGTGCCGAAAAATTCACGCGCTGAAATCCTGAAGGAAGCCTACAATCTGGAGGGTCATTCTGAGGGGGGAAGGTTCGCGGAAGTCTATACATCTCCTGACGATAAGGACGAGAGGAGTTTGGCCGGGAGCATATACTTTCTGCTTGACGGGGGCGAAATCTCACACTTCCATCAAATTGACTGCGATGAAATCTGGTACTATCACGAGGGCTGCGGAATGAAAATCACCGTCCTTGATGGCGCGGGCAAGAAGGAATATCGGCTTGGTGCTGACGTGTCGAACGGCGAGCGTCATATGATAGTCATCCCGAAAGGAGTCATATTCGCGGCGGAGAATCTCAGCAAGGACAGCTACACGTTCGTATCCTGCGCAACGTCCCCGAAATTCAGGTACGAGGGCTTCAGGTTAGTCGGCAAAAACGAAATCAGGGAGAAATTCCCGGACATTGCTGATGAGATAGAGTATCTCGCATATTAGGGATGAAGACGTTCTGCTTCAAGCTCTACAATTCCCGGCGTAACAGTGAGATTATGAGGCTGATAGATATTGCTGGTCTCGTCTATAATCACTGCATAGCCCTTCACAGGAGGTATTACAGGCTTTACGGCGGCTATATACACAAGAATGATTTGCAGAAGCACCTGACCAGCCTTAAGCGGACAAAGAGATTCGGCTTCTTCAGGAGACTTGATGCGCAGGCCATGCAGAATGTTGTTGAGAGAATTGACCTGCTGTATGCTCGTTTCTGGAAGAGTCTCAAACGCAAGCAGAAGGCTTCCCCTCCGAAATTCCGCAAGGTGAAGAAGTACAAATCAATCACGCTCAAGCAATCTGGCTGGAGGCTGGACGAACAATCACGGACAATAACAATACAAGGCATATGCTGTAGGTACTATAAATCCCGTAACATAGAAGGGAGGGTGAAAACTGTAACAGTTAAGCGTGATTTGTTGGGGGATATATACGTGTACTTCTGCTGTGAGACTCAGTGCGATGTTGTCGGGTTCAGATCAGGTAAGAGCGTCGGACTCGATTTCGGGCTGAAGAGATTTCTCACGGCATCAGACGGCCATGATATAGAGTCCCCTGACTTTTTCGACATCAACGCCACATCCATAAGGAGCAACAGCCGCAAAATCTCGCGCAGGAAGAAAGGCTCAGGCAACTTTGAGCGTGCGAGACTCGATTTAGCCCGCGCATACCGCAAGATGTACAACCAGCGTCATGATTTCCACTTCAAGACAGCAAGGAAGCTGTGTGAAGATTATGCTGTGATATGCCTTGAGGATCTCAACATTAAGGCGATGACAAAACGCTGAGGCAGAAAGATTATGAGTCTTGCCTTCTCATATTTCGTGAAGATTCTCACATATGAGGCGACGAAATTCGGCACAAGGATAATCTTCATTGACCGCTTTTATCCGTCAAGCCAGATTTGCCACAAGTGCGGGTACAAGAACGAGGCCGTGAAGGATTTGCGTGTTCGTGAGTGGAGATGTCCTCATTGCGGAGCGGAACATGACCGTGACAGGAACGCGGCGAAGAATATTTTGCGAGTCGGGGTGGCGACTCATTTGCAGGAGAGCCAGTAAGACACCAGAACACCGGCGCAGGCTTGTTGATAGCACGATCCCCTAGTCGTAATGACTGTGAAGCGGGAATTCACCAAATGACCCTGAATAATCCCAAGACGAACCGGGAAACGTAACAGCAATTCCCGCAATGTTGTCTGCAAAAATTTATCCGCTACTGTATAATTGTTTCATCCCTTTTTTGGACAGTAATACAAATTTATTCACAGGAGGATTTTTTCTCACCATGAAGAAACTATTTGTGTTTTTCCTCGCAGTATGTCTCATCGTCAGCGCGTCAAGCGTCTCATTCGCGCAGGGAAAGAAGTTCGGGGCTAACTTTATGACGCTCAACAACCCGTTCTTCGGAGTCATGAACGACGCAATCAAGGCCGCAGTCGAGGCTAACGGCGACACACTCATCACCCTTGACCCCGCTCTCGATGTCGTGAAGCAGATCTCGCAGATTGAGGATCTCGTAGCTCAGGGAGTCGATGCTATCTTCCTGAACCCGGTTGACTGGCAGGCAGTAGCTCCCGGACTCATGGCCGCCCACGAAGCAGGTATCCCCATCATCAACGTTGACGCTCCCGTCTATGATGAGGACTATGTAGCCTGCATAGTTGCGTCAGACAACCTCGCCGCCGGACTCGTTTGCGGTGAAGACATGCTCAAGCGTCTTCCGAAGGGCGGAAAGGCTGTAATTCTCGGCCACCCCACAACGAAGACAGGAATTGACCGTATCGCCAACTTCAAGAAGATAATCGAGGCTCATCCAGAGTTCACGATTGCGGCGGAAGACAGCTCCGAGGGTCAGCTCGAAATCGCTATGCCCAAGATGGAGAACATCATCCAGGCTCACCCGGATATGGCGGTCGTTATGTGCGTGAATGACCCCACAGCGCGCGGCGTAATCCAGGCTCTCAAGGCAGCGGACATGAAGGGCGTTCTGATTTACGGCGTTGACGGCTCACCTGACGCGAAGAAGGCAATCAAGGAAGGCGACATGACAGGAACAGCGGCTCAGTCCCCCATCAACATTGGCAAGATCGGCGTTGAGATGGCCTACAAGATTCTCGCGGGCGAAAAGGTAGAGAAGCATATCCCCGTTCCCGTACAGCTCATCACAATTGAGAACGTTGACGAGTTCGGCGTTGACGGCTGGCAGTAGAATTTGACCGACAGAAGGCAGGCGCATTCGTTAAGGGTGTACCTGCCTTTGTGTTTACGGAGGTGAACAAGCGTAATGGCAGAAGAAAAAATTTTGCTCCAGATGAAGAACATCCACAAGAAATTTCCCGGTGTTTATGCTTTGAAGGACGTTAATTTTGACCTTAGAGCCGGAGAAGTTCACGCTCTTTTGGGCGAAAACGGAGCAGGAAAATCTACCCTCATAAAGTGTCTTGCAGGCATATACATTCCCGAAGAAGGAGAAGTTATCGTGAAGGGCGAGTCCCACATCATGAAGAGCGTCGCGGACTCTCAGGCTCACGGAATCAGCGTCATCCATCAGGAATTGTGCCTTGTCCCGTATCTCTCAATCGCTGAGAACATGTACTTGGGACGCGAGAGAAACGTTGCGGGAATCATCAAGCGCGGTGAGGAGAATGAAGCGGCCAAAAAGATGCTCGCACGTCTGGGGCTGGACTTTGACCCGAACACGCTCATTAAGGACTTGAGCATAGCACAGCAACAGATGGTAGAAATCGCAAAGGCACTCTCTGTTGACGCTGATATTCTCGTCATGGATGAGCCGACAGCGTCATTGACCGACAAAGAGACGGAAGTCCTGTTCAAGACGATGAGACAGCTTAAGGCTGAGGGCATCGGGATAATCTACATTTCCCACAGAATGAGTGAGCTTTTCGCCATAACCGACCGCGTAACAATCATGCGCGACGGCCAGTATGTCGGGACGGTCAACACACGCGAGACCACGAATGACCAGCTAATCGCAATGATGGTTGGGCGCGAACTGACACAGCTATACTTCAAGGACGAGGTGAAGCCGGGCAAGGTCGTTATCGAGGTGAAAGACTTGGTGAGTCCTCCCTTCGTCAACGGCGTATCATTCTCCGTTCGTGAGGGTGAGATTGTCGGAATGTCGGGGCTTGTCGGCGCAGGAAGGTCTGAGACTGCACACTGCATTTTCGGGATTGATGACAGGTACACGGGCGAGATTCTCATTGACGGAAAACCCGTTCACATCCGCTCAGTGCGTCAGGCCATGCAGAACGGAATCGCGATGGTCCCGGAAAACCGCAAGGAGGAAGGACTCGTACTCATTAACTCAGTCGGCTACAACCTCACGCTGACGGTGCTTCACGAAATCTTCAGGGGCAGGCCGCTCGGCAATCCCGCAAAAGAGACCGAGACAATCACGCGCTACATTCAGGAGCTCGCGATAAAGACACCTTCAGCCAACCAGCTCGCGGAAAATCTTTCGGGCGGAAACCAGCAGAAGATAGTAATCGCGAAATGGCTTGCCACAAAACCGAAGCTGTTGATACTCGATGAGCCTACGAGGGGTGTTGACGTTGGAGCGAGGGCGGAAATTTACGGCTTCATGAATGAGCTGGCCAAACAGGGAGTCGCAATTCTCATGATTTCGTCAGACCTGCCGGAAGTCATCAACATGTCGGACAGGGTACTAGTCATGCACGAGGGAAGAGTCACGGCCAACCTCGGCAAAAACGAATTGAGCCAGGAAATAATCATGCGTTACGCAACAGGAACAGGAGGAACTCTAAATGTCGCTTGAAGCACCGAAGGCACAGAACGGATTTGTCCGCTACTTCAAGGAGAATATGGGTACGTTGATCGGACTTCTGGCAATGTGCCTCATACTTTCATTCACAACAAACGGAGTATTTTACTCACAGCGCAACTTGGTGAACGTGCTGCGTCAGGTGTCATCGAATGCCTGCCTAGCGTTCGGTATGACATTCGCGATAATCACGGGTGGAATTGACCTGTCAGTCGGCTCAATCCTCGCATTATCGGGAACTCTCAGCGCGGGCTTCATTGCTCACAATAACATGCCGGTAGCACAGGCTGTAACGCTTGCAATTGTAATCGGCACAGCATTAGGACTCTTCAATGGCCTCGTGATTGCGAAGACTACAATTCCTCCGTTCATCGTAACGCTTGCAATGATGCAGATAGCAAGAGGGGCTGCGTATATTTACTCCAACGGCCAGCCGATTCGCGCTATGTTCCCTGACTACCAGATTATCGGGACGGGCTACCTTGGGCCGATACCTTACCCCGTAATCTACATGCTTGTGTTCCTGGTGATATGCGTGATTCTGTTGAGCAAGACTCGCTTCGGGCGGCATGTTTACGCTGTGGGCGGCAACGACAAGGCGGCGATATTCTCCGGCGTTAACGTTGCGAGGACGAAGATGCTTGTGTACACGATGAGCGGATTTCTTGCGGCGTTCACGGGCGTGGTGCTTTGCGCGAGGATGGCATCAGGTCAGCCTACAGCAGGACAGGCTTTCGAGATGGACGCGATTGCGGCGACGGTTCTGGGCGGAACGTCAATGTCCGGCGGTGTCGGGAAAATCGGCTCAACGTTCATCGGCGTACTGATTATCGGAGTCCTGAACAACGGCTTGAACTTGCTCGGTCTAAATTCCTTCTGGCAGCAAATTGCGAAAGGTATCGTGATATTGCTGGCGGTTTATGTGGACATGCTCAAGAAGCGCAGGAAGTAGTGAAGATAAACAATGCCCCCTCCGAATGTGCGAGGGGGTAATTTTTTGCCTGTAGTCTTGTTTAGGCTATTGTTGCAGGAGGAGTTCCCAATATGATAAACGGTGTTGCTTTGTTATCGCCCAACGCGTAAAACAATTCTCTCATGGTCTCACGGTCAGTATTCCCCCTGTAACCATAATTGTACTCAGGCTTAATCTTTCCTTGTCGCAGAAGAGCTTCAACTGTTTCAACAAGTGTTTCTGTCTTAGTCCAGCGGGCTATATCATGCATGTCTCCAGCTTCCAGCACTATCGGTTCTCCGCTCTTGATGCCTCTGTAGAGAGAAATGCGCCATTCCTTCTGGCCGACGTATTCTATGCTCTTGTCGAATGAGTCTAAATTACGTTCCGCACTAGCATTGTATGGTATGTGTCTCAAGTCAAACGGTATGTCCACATAAACATGACACTGCCAGCCCGAAGGAGTAGCAAGACCGTCCTTCTTCACTTCATGATATACAACGTTCCCTCCAAGATACTTGAAGTTTTCCCTGTCTGCCGCAACACCTACCCTTCTCAGAAATTCAGCAGTGTCCAGAATAATTACAGCGAATTTGCCGAATTTCTGCATATTTTCCGAGCTTTGCCAGTCTACAAGCAGATACTTATCATTCAGACGTGATACGGACATATCAACCCGGTAAAAACAGGCTACGTTGCAGTAGCAGTATCCCTCAGCCCTGAAGCGCGGATCACATGATGCATTTCGGGCGAAATCATCAGGGAAAATATCCCATGCGCTTGCAGTACAGGCCACACCTTCATACATATCGTTCTGTTCGGAGAAACCATTGCTCTTGTCCCAGAAATACCCGAGATAGTTCATGAAGAGCTTTCCTGTCATAAAATCCCTTACGTATGAGCGTTCATTCATGTATCTTATCAGGAAATAGGGTCTCTTTACGTCCGCTAACATAGTCCTCACCTCTTATGTCTGATTATACCTTACTTCGCTTCCTAACCTTCAGCTTCGCACCAGACCCCGCAATCCCCTCGTACATCTCCATCAGTGCCCCGGCAATCTCATCTTCCCCCATCCCGGCATCAAACCCATACGCCCGGCACACAGCCTCGTCATTCCTCTCATGTGCGGCCCTCAAAGCAGGCGGCATCACCAAGTCATTGTACAGCTCCGCATACGTGCTTTCAGGCGACAGCGCACGAGCCTCCAGAATCCCACGCGCGGTCTGCGTTATGATCTCCCTAAATCCCCCCTCGTCATTGGGGACTTGCTGCCTTTCTCCGCCCATGCTAAGGGGAAGCCGGGAGGGGTCAGGCCACGGGAACGGGTTGTACACCACCTGCGCCGAATACCTGTAATCCACCTCAAGCCGTCCCGCAACTCTCCTCATCCACGCCATATGTACCCTGCTCGTCAAAACTCCGAATGTGTACAGGTCAGCATCAGGAATAATCCTCAGCCCATCACCCGGCACAACAGAATCATCAAGGAAGCCCATCGGTATATACAGCCTGCGTTCTGATGACGTGTAAGGGATTGCAAGATACCTCTTAGGATTGAGAGTATCACGGAAAAGCCAGGAGGTATTTGCGAGCTTCTGACGGTCTGGAGCTCCGGCTAATCTCGCTTCCTTGCACATTCTTATCCTCTCCATAACGGGAGGCATTGAGGCCAAATCGTGAGGGGTAGCGTCGACAAGCCACAAGCAATAACGCTCCTCATTGTGTATAAACTCTCTGCCCATCATGTAACGCTTTATCCATCTCTCAGCTTTGGGACATTTCTCCAGAAGTTCAGCCCTCTCTTCAGGCGTTAAGAGCAAATGCCCGCCGTCCGCTGGTCTGTTTCCTCCCATCATGGCCGGTACATTTGGTGTAAGGGACTTCGTCGCGCTCCTGACGAAAATATTTCTCCCCTCAACAAGATACGGGCTGATGTTGCTGACTGTCTTTGTGCTGCCGTCCGGGTAAATGAGCAGCCTTGCCTTGCCCTCATCGTGAACGCTGAAGCCTATTACGACTATGTGAACGTGCGCTTCCTCCAATGACTCGCTCTCCCATATGAACGCTGTGTGCGCGAAGTCTATGTGTATACCGAAAAGGTCAAGCAGCGGTTCCCAGACGTAAGCAACCTGTTCGCCCTGGCAGATTGAGTTTGTCGATACGAAGGCGGCCTTTGCTTTTGTCCCGGCCATGTACTGCGAGGCTTTGTAGTACCACGCGGCGACGTAATCGGTTTTTCCGGCGGTCGTGTAGGGGATGCCAGACTCGTTGACGTAGACACTGAGCATGTCGCGTTTCTGGTCTGCGTTCTGGGACGAGTAGCCGATGAAGGGAGGGTTGCCGATGATGTATGTGTTCTCTGAGGGGGGGAGGAAGTCCGGCCATGACGTGCGGAGTGCGTTGGCTTCGAGTATGTTTGCTGACGTTGAGAGCGGGAAGAGGGCATCGCCGGGGTTTGCGCCGGGATTGGCCTTGAGGAACATCTGAGCTTCGGCAATCCATAGGGCTGTACGTGCTACTGCTGCTGCGAAGGGGTTAATCTCGATGCCGTAGAACTGTTCGATTGACACCTGAAGGAATGTGAATGTTCCCTGCTGTTCTGGTTCGAGGATGCGTATGATTTCGTGCTCAATCCTGCACAGCGACATGTAAGTCTCGGTGAGGAAGTTCCCGGAGCCGCAAGCCGGGTCAAAAAATTTCAGGGCAGTGAGCTTCTTTAGGAGTGCTTTGAGCTTTGCGGGATTCCTGCCTGCATCTTTGAGCTCGGACTTCAGGCCGTTCATGAAGAGGAAATCTATGGCCTTGTGGATGTTCTGTGTTGTGGTGTAATGCATTCCTCCGATTTTGCGGTCATTCCGGGACTTGCCTTTGTTCTTGCGGTCGCTGAGGATTGACTCGAAGATTGCGCCGAATATTGTCGGGTTAATCTCGCTCCAGTCGAAGCCTTCTGACATGTCTTCGAGGATTATGCGCAAGGGTTCTCCCTCGATGTTGGGTATCTCAATGTTGCCGTCGCTGAACAGTCCGCCGTTTACGTAGGGGAAAGCGTCAATGTCTGCCTCAAGGTAGGGATCCCGTTCGTTCTTCTTCGTGTTGAGGACTCTGAACAGCTCCGAGAGTGCGAGCCTGGCCATGCTTGAGCGTGCTTTGAGGTAGTCGTGGAACTGAGATTTTCGGAACAGCCCGGAGTCCTCAGCGTAAAGGAGAAAGACTATTCGGACGCAAAAAATGTTGAGGCTTCTCCGTGAAGAGTCGTTGACGGACTTGTAGCGTTTGAGGAGTTCGTCGCGTAATTTTTCGGCGAGGAGTCCGGCCTGAATGGAGATTCTTTCCTCGCGGGACAAGGTCATTTCGCGGGTGATTATGACGGCAAGATTATTCTTCTCGCGCTCGATGTCATGAACGGGAATGATGCGGGGCGGAGCTTTGGGTGTCTCCATGTCGTGAATGTGAATCTCCCGGAAATTGCTGACGATGATGAAGCGTCCCTGCTGTGATGCCGGGAGTCCGTCCCTGTAACGTTTGGCCTGCTGGAAGGGAGTCAGTGATGAGCCGTCAGACTGGGGGATGGGCTTGCTTAGGTCGATGTCGCTGGATTTCTGCTCAATGATTGTGCCGGTTAGGGGAATGAACGCATCGATGTAGCTTTTGTGTTCGAGGTCGACTGTTTTCTCGAAGTCGATGAACTGCAAGGGGTCATGAACTCCTAGAACGTCATGAAGGAGCTGAAACCAGAATTTTTGTGTGTCGCTTTTCTCGCGGCCATCGCCGGGCCAGTAGTCAGAGAACGGCAAAATGATGTCCCTCCTGTGAGAGTGTATGTGATGGATACGGGGTAATTGTACACTTTCGGAGGAGGGACGTATGATATATCAGAGACCTAATATTTCGGAATGCGAGCCAAGACTCTCAAGCCTCAGAACGTCATCGTCAATATACGCGTATACCAGTAGCAAGTCCGGGCGGATATGGCATTCGCGGTAACCTTCCCAGTTGTTATGAAGTGCGTGGTCATGGTATTTCTCAGGAAGCGGAAGACCCAGAGCAAGAGCATCTACAACGTTGTCAAGTTCTCCGCCTTCTGCCACAATATCGCGATACCTGCCCTTAAGTGCCTGCTTTAAATCACGCCGAAATCTTCTGCTGCGTTCTGCAATTCTCTTCATCATTCATCTCATCGACAGCTTCAGTTCGTACCTCGTTCATCCAGTCATGGAACTCTTCAAGTGTCATAAGATGTGGATGAATACCATTCCTCACCTCGTACATTGACGCAATTGTGTCTCTTGTCGGGTTGCCGAACCTGTCGAACATCGGCTCAGGCTCTCTCTCTTCGTCCTGGTCATAAGCCGGGTCGTAGTCGTAAGTCTCGATAAGCTCCTCGATTTCCTCATCAGTCAGCTTCCTTGTCGGCTGAACCCATGGCCGTGCTGTCCTCGTCAATACTTCCTCCATGATTATCACCTCCTTTAGTGGCCATGCGGAGTAATATCCAGCATTGCCCGCTCATATATCAGGTCAGACTGAAGCATGACGCAGAAACACGCACTTAACGGGATAATCGCCAGCCATATCGTGCGCTCCTTCAGGTATGACGACAACGCAGTAACTATTATCCCCCCGAACATGAACGCGAGAATGAGCTTCACATGCTTGAGCATCTTGGCGCGGGCTTCGGCTTCCTGGTCATGATGCTTGATGATGCGGGCGATTGATATTCCTATCTGGCGGACGTGGTTCGTAACAAAAAGAGTCGCCATAGGGATGCCTTCTGCCTGACGGAATGTGTTGAACTGCATCGCGCACAGGAAGTTTATCATCACCTGCACAATCTGATCCGGCCATGAAAACGGAATGAACCCTATCATGAACAGAACGAGCATCTCAGTCCCGACAAGAGCCGTCTCCCAGCGTATGAATATAGTGCGGCTGACTTTCTCCGGCAGTATCTCCGATATTATTGTGCCGAGTACATACGCCGCGAACGGAATCAGGTAGTACAGCGCGACACCGTAACGCCCCCAGCCTATTGCCGCAGTCATCTTCACGATATTTCCTGTCTGGGCGTTGCAGAAGACTTGTCCCCGCAGGCTGTATGTGTAGAGTCCCATCATCCCCCCGGCGACCGCAAGAAGCTCGAATATGTAGTACTTCTCACACGTCAGGTAATGCTCACGGTGAAGCTCGTTATGTTTCTGCCTGTGTTCCTCACTCTTGAACTGTTCCTGCATTTTTCACGCAGCCTTTCTTGAACGGACATTTTCCGCAGTGATTGTGATTCGCAGGGTATGACTCACTTTTCCCGGAAGCACATTCTCTTGCGGTTCTCTCTATTCTCTCACGTATTGACGCAAAATCTGCAACCACTCTTGAGGCTGTCTTGTTCTCACGCAGGAATACTGTTACGGCGTTAACGCTTTCTGCCTTCGTCTTGTCGTGGATTATATATGCGTAAAAGTCCAGCTGTGAGTCATAGAGTCCTTCGGGGACATCATCAATCGCCGTAATCTTGTAGTCGACCACATTATTCCCGTAAACAGCATCAACAGACCCGGCCATGACAGTATCATCATTGAGCGGAAGCCTGAACCTGTATTCGCGCTCAACCTCCGGCTCATTCCTCAGAGTAACGCCTAAATCACTGGCGGCAAAAGTCATCAGCCACTTGCGCAGGGTCTCTTTGTCGCAGTGCCTCCAGGTATCACGAAGCCAGCCCGGCAGCATTCCCAGAGTATCACGGTCATAAAGCAGAGAGTCCAAATCCGACTCGTAGTCATCACTCTTGGGCCGCCGGGACAAAATCCAGTGCGCAAGACTCCCAAGTGCCGCCCCGCCGTGAACGTCATCATCAGAGTCATTCCCCCTGTCAGGAAGCTCCCACGTGAGAGTCCGCCCTTGACGGTATTTCCGCCGCCACGCATAAGGACACCACTCATACAGCGCGAAAGATGTCGCCGAAATCTGACGCAGGGAACGTTCCGCCTTCACCGTCTGAACCTGAGTCAGCTTCCGCGTGTTCTCATCATGGCCGGAAGAAGTCGCGGTGTTCTCTCCGCCAGCACTCAGGATTTCGGGTTTCACTCCGTCAAGACTCCTCAGCATGAAGTCCGACCATGTATCAGGATACCCCCTCGCTGTAGTGTCTCCTGTCTTGGTGTCGATGGGCTTAATCAGTCCGCAGAATATCAGGCTGTCCTGAGCGCGTGTGCAGGCAACGTAGAACAGACGCTCTTCCTCTTCCGTGTCTCCTTGTTCGGATAAGAGCTTGTGCCATTCCGACAATTTCGGCCTGAACTTATCCGGCAGTTTCTCGTCAGGCAGCTTGCTGAAGACTAGTCCCAAATCACGCGAGGGCTTGAGCGCGTCTCTGTCGGCATTCTTCTTTGTCCTGTCAGCAAATACCACTGTTACGGGGTACTCAAGTCCTTTTGCCGAATGCACCGTGCCGAGCCTCACAGCGTTTTCACCGTCATCATGCCAGGCAGGCTCCTCATACTGCGAGCTGTTCCTGACTGAGCGGGTCATGTATTCGGCGCATGATACGAGGCTGGACGATGCTGTTGACTGAAATTCGCGGGCAATCCTGAGAGCGAGCCTTACGTTGCGGAGGACTCTAAGCCTGTCTTTTTCCGGGTAACATGAGAGCCAGTCCCTTTTTCTGTCATAGAACGCAATAATCCCGGAAGCACCTTCGTTTTCGCCGACAACAGAAAGGTATTCCAGCCGTGAATATGCCTCCGGGAGATTTCTGCGCATAAGCTCAATGGGGGTATGGGATCTGTCTGCGGGCTTGGACTTGTCTTCAGGGCGGGGGTTTCTTGCGGGCATGAGGCATTTTGTGATTGCGTCATCTTCCTTCACGCCTGAGAACGGGGACATGAGCCATCCCATGACGGAGAAATCATCGCTGAAATCCGCGGCTGCCCTGAGAGTGCAGACTATATCGCCGATTTCCCCGCGGCTGAAGTAGTCGTTGCTCCTGTCCTGCACTGACGGTATGCCCCAACGCTCTAACGCCTCCTCAAGGACGCTGAAGCATCCCCGGCCCCTTGCGAGAATGGCGAAGTCCGAGTATTTCACCGGGCGTGTTTCACCCTGCTTCTTGTCCCATATAGTTAGATGAAGGTCATTCACCCATGATGATATTTTCCCGGCAAGCTGTGAGGCCAAAATCCTGCGGCTGTTTTCTGCACCGTCATCATTCCTCAGAAGGTACACGCTGAAGGGCGGCATTGTCCCGGACTCCCGGCCGTCTGCATTATTCGCGGGGGATAAGGCGTTGTACTTCACATCCTTCATGGCTTCCTGTCGGCTTATTCCGTCCGGCCACAGGTGCGAGAACATAGCGTTTATCCGTGAGAGGAGAATTTCGCGGGTCCTGAAGCTGGTATCGAGATGAATCTTGCGGGTGTCATTGTGGCGCATAATGTCGGCGAAAAGTTTAGGCTCTGCGTGCCGGAACTTGTAGATTGACTGCTTAGGGTCTCCCACAGCGAAAAGCCCGGAGTTGTCATCATACTTCCTGAGAGCCTCAATCATTCCGAACTGGAGTCGGTCTGTGTCCTGGAACTCGTCAACAAGTATATGCCTGAATGCACGGCGGATACCTCTGCTTTCGACCGTGCGTTTTGCGTGAAGTATCATGTCCGAGAAAGACAGGAGGCCGCGCTTTGATTTCATCTTGTCCCATATTCCCCAGGAGACCGCGCAGAATTTCATGAGTGTCCTGCGCATAGACGCTTCTTCTTTCGTGAGGGGGGACTCGAAACCTGCCGCAATATTCCGTGCTGTAGCAGGCTCTTTCTTCCGCCAGTCAGACAATGTGTTTTCTACAGGACTTTCACGAAGAGACACAAGCGCATCACTTCTGCCGATAAAGTCAGGGTTGTTCGCTATGCCGTCATAAAATTTCCTGAGACTGTCATCATCAGCAGGAGGGTTAATTCTCATTCCGTCAAGAAAATCATTGAGTGCATTTCCGGCTTTGTCTGTGCGTCTGACATCTGCAACTCGTATATTCTTCCACAAGTCCCAAGCCCTTGACCATATCGGACTCAGCAATGCCATGACTTTATTCCCGGCATCAGCTATAAGGCACGAGTCATCATCAGCCCATTTCATCATGTCCTGCCACGAGAGTCCTGACGACGCATGAAGGTCAGCAACTTTCCTCGCAAAGGCAGCAAGAGTCCCCGCGCCCCATTTCCCAGCGGCGGCGTTCATATATTCGTCATGGTCAAGAGATTTGGCGGCTGTGAGTATCTCGCCTCCCGTATAATTCTGAGCGAGCCTTCCGAGAGTCGCAAACTCAGCGGCCTTCCGTATGTCCTCCCAGAACGATTGCTCCTGATACGCTGAAATCACCGATGCCATAGGGTCAATGTCCAGCGACAGACCCGACTCGCGTATCAGCCTCGTGGAGAATGCGTGTATGGTCGAAATCCACGAGTCAGACAGGCCGTCAAGTATCTTCTGCCGCCGTTCTTCATTCGGGAAAAGGTGAAGTGATTCTGCTATGAGCTGCTCTATTCGTGCTTTCATTTCTCCTGCGGCTGCGTCCGTGAAGGTCAGGGTGAGAATATCCGAGGGCAATAAATCATCATCATCAAGCAGTAATCTCAGGTAACGCTGTGAGAGAACCCAAGTTTTTCCCGTACCTGCTCCTGCCTCAACGGTTATGGTCTTGTCATCGGCTGTTACTGCATCGCGCTGACCTTTGGGTGTGTCTTGGGGAAGAAAATTTGTCATGCTGTGAATCCTCCTGTGTACAAAAAAACTGACAGGGCTTGTTGTTCCCTGCCAGTCATAAATTCTGAAAGCTGAATTGTTGCTGTTACTGTGAGATTGCGCTTACCGGGCATGTGCCTACGCATGTTCCGCACTCTACGCAAGCGTCAGCATCTACCTTTGCTTTTCCGCCGTCAACTGCGATTGCTGAAACGGGGCAAGCTCCTACGCATGACTCACATCCTACGCAAGTATCCTGATCTACTACTGCCTTTGCCATTATATTTTCCTCCCCTCGTGTGAACTTGTTCGTAACCGTTTATCTCGAAGCCCCTCAACTTCTTGACGGGGAAATTATATCACATGAATCCAGAATTGCACGTGTTTTGCGTCCCCAACATGCCCGCGATTACGATTCCTCACCGCCGCGCCGCAACATTCCGCAAGCACAACGTATCACTGCCACACCGCAACATTCCGCCAGCACAACGCCTCACCGCCTCACCGTAACATTCACGCAGGTACAACGCCTCATCGCCTCACCGCAACATTCCGCAGGCACAACGCCTCACCGCCTCACCGTAACATTCACGCAGGTACAACGCCTCATCGCCACGCCGTAACATTCCGCAGGCACAACGCCTCACCGCCTCACCGTAACATTCACGCAGGTACAACGCCTCATCGCCACGCCGTAACATTCCGCAGGCACAACGCCTCATCGCCTCACCGTAACATTCCCGCAGGCATAACGCCTCACTGTCTCACCGTAACATATACCCGCCACCTGAGACTCTCACATAACCACGCGCTGCCCCCCGCCGAAATATGAGCCTCAGTTTTTCCCGCGTCATCGCACAGCGGCGCAACGAGGTGCGTTATCCCCAAGGCCGAAAACGCTTCAGGCAGAGCGGGAATACCCGGTCCCTGAAGGAAGCAGCCCTTCTTCTCGCGCAAGATATTCTGTGTCGACAGAAGCCAGCGGTCTCTTATCGCTTCAGGTGAAAGCCAGACCCATTCAGCTTCACGGACAGCCCGCGAAAATTCCTCCTGCGGAAAACAGTCCTGCCTCCCCGCGTAAAGGTCATCGAAGAACGCCGAACGCCATCCCCAGTCGCGCATGAACGGCACTAAGTCCCGCTCATATCCCAGAACCGCAGCCTTGTCCCCCCTCGCGCAGGTCATCACAGCGTCGAGATACTGCCCGCCCCCGTCAGCAAACGGAAGAAGCGCGGAACATGCAGCACTGGCCGCCGCAAATTCCTGCGGGAACGGTGAGACGTAAAGCCCGGCTAATTCCTTCAGGGTTGACGTTAGGAGGGAAGCTGTGTGAACGGGGCGTGATGTGTGGGGCTCAAGACGTGAGTCCGGGACGAAGCCGACACCATGCCGCGAGTCCTCAGCCTGTATACAGCTTGCGTGCCAGCCTAGTATCAGCCGGGAGACAGGAGAGTCCTTCACGGCCTGCAATGAGTGTGAGAGATGAGCGAAAAAGTTTGCGCTGTGTGTCAATGTGAAGATATATTCAGTGCCTAATGAAGTCCTAGTTTCCTGAGAGTCTCTCCGCAACAGAATCGCAGGAAACGCAGCCAGAAATGAAGCAAATCCGTCCTGGAATCTATGCAGGTTGTCCTGATGAACGGGAATTTGTCCGCATATTTCCGGCACACCCCGTAGAAATTGCGCCAGAACTTGAGACTCAATGTTCCTGATGACAGATGTATTAATGGTGTATCGCAGACGAATATTTTTCCCGCGCCTGAGGATTTCGTTCTGAGACATGCCTCCACAGCGTATAAGTGCCAGTTGTCGCAGATTTCCGCGTCAAAAGGATATTCACGGAAATGCTCCGTATGTCCGCCGAAGAAGCATTCATCAACCGTATCACACTCCATCATTCCGCCCTCAACACGGCGTGAGCCTGCGTACGAAATCTCATCGTTCTTAGAGTGCCACTTTTGCATTATGTTGGTTATTATCACGGCCCGGTCAAAGCGGACTCCCGCAACGCCGACTATATCATCACGGTTAATCCTGCCGAGATATTCCGCGAACTTTGACATTGTCCCGGCATCATCAAGCAGTATGTCCTGATGGGAGTACACAACATACTTTGTCTTCACGTCATCCATCACCGAGTTATACGCCGCCGCGCAGGACGTGAAGCCCTTGTTGCCGCGGTTGTCGATGCCGATAATCTCACATGGTATGTCCTGAGCCTTGAGGCTGTTCACTAAATCACCGTACATCTTCTCGTTCGTCCAGCAGCACACTACAGTAACATCACTCACAGATCAATCACCCTTTCAGCCCGTCAAGTTTCAGGCTCAATTCCTCCCAGCGAGAATATAGCCCGGCAAGTTCCCTGTCAAGATTTGCCCGCTCCGTCATGAGTGATTGCACCCTCTGAGAATCCTTCAGGGTTTCCTGCTGACACAATGCCCCGTCAATCTCTGCTATTCTCGCTTCATGGCCGGAGATGTCCCGTTCACATTGGGAGATTCCGCGCTTGGTCTCATGGATGAGCTTGGTGTTGTCGTCATTCTTGGGGGACTTGGGTTTTGCTGACGGCTTCGGTGTGTCAGCGTCATTCGGCAGGGTCTGCTCGCGTTTTTCGAGGAACCACGAGTAATTTCCCGGGTAATCGTAGAGGCTTCCGTCCCGAATCTCAAGCACACGTTCAGCCAATGCATCCAGAAAATGGCGGTCATGCGAGACTATCAGCAATGTACCCTGATACTTGAGCAATGCGCGTTCAACAATCCCGCGTGTGTCAGCGTCAAGGTGATTCGTGGGCTCGTCAAGAATCAGGAAGTTCGTCGACTCCAGCATGAGCTTGTACAGGGCTAATCTTGCCTTCTCCCCGCCTGACAGTACGCTTGCGGGCTTGAATATCTCATCCCCCGAAAACAGGAACGCTCCTAGAAGATTCCTCCGCTCAATGTCATTCAGCTTTGACGATACAGAGCGGGCTTCCTCCCAGACAGTGTGTGAATAGTTGATGTTCTGCGCGCTCTCCTGAGAGTAGTACGAGAACTTCACGTTGTGGCCGAGCTTCACCGTTCCTGACGTGGGAGCTTCCGTGAGACTCAGCAGTCGCAACAGTGTGGATTTCCCCGCCCCGTTGACCCCGACAAGGGCGACTCGTTCACCGCGCTCAACCGAGAAATTCACGCCCTCAAAGACTCTAACGCCGTCATAGAATTTCGCCAGCCCTGAGACTTTCAGCACTTCACGCCCGCTCGGGGGGGCTTCGGGGATTGTGAGCTTCACGGATTTTGCGCCCTGTGCCAGCTCTATGCGCTCGATTTTCTCCAGCTGCTTGATGCGGCTCTGGACTTGGGCGGCTTTGGTGGCCTTGTAGCGGAAACGGTCAATGAACGACTCAATGTGGCGGATTTCGGACTGCTGGCGGGCAAATGCTTTCTCTAACAGTTCGCGGCTCTGAGCTTTTGCGGCGGTGTACTCGTCGTAACTGAAAGGGTAGAGGGTGATTGTTCCGCGCTCAAGGTCAGCGATTGATCCGGCCATGTTCTCAAGAAATCGTGTGTCATGCGAGACTGCCACGACCGCGCCCTTGTGTGTTCTCAGCCAGCCTTCAAGCCACTCCATGGACTCGGTGTCGAGGTGGTTGGTCGGCTCATCCAGAAGCAGCACATCGGGAGACGACAGCAGAAGCCCGGCCATAGCTATGCGCATCTTCCATCCCCCGGAGAAGTCAGCGCAGTTCTTGGACTCATCGCCCTTCCTGAAGCCGAGTCCGTGCAAGACCTTCATCGCTACAGCCTCAAACGCGAAGCCTCCGGCATCCTCAAACCTGCGTTCAAGCCGTGAGTGTTCTGCGAGCAGTGAGTCATGGTCTGCGGATGGCTGGGATAATTTTTCCTCGACAGCCCGGAGTTTTGCCTCAACCTGTGAGAGTCCGGCTTTGTCCTTGAGGTACTGCATGAGGGGGACGGGTTCGAGTTCAGCGAGGTCCTGAGGGAGACAGCCGACAGTGAGTCCCTTCGAGCGTTCGATGACTCCGCCGTCAGAATCGATTTCGCCCATGATGACACGGAGGAGGGTGGTTTTCCCCGCGCCGTTCGCTCCGACGATGCCGAGCCGGGCCGTGTTCGTGATTTGGAGGTTAAGCCCGCGGAATATTACGTGTTCACCGAATGAGAGGGATAAATTCTTGATGTCTATCATGAGGCCATTATACCCCACAAAAATACCCCCTCACACTCAAAGGGGGGCATCTAATCATCTCGAGGAGGAATATTCTTGCTGGCACTAACGCCGCTTCATCAACGCGAGTCCCAGTGCCGCAACCCCGGCCATGACTCCGAGTCCAGACTCACAGCCTCCGCTTGAAGAACTCCCGACTCCGTGAGCGTCATCACTTCCCGCGCTCCCGTAAACAACATCCGTAATCGGGTACTCATGACCGTAAACCTGAAGCGCGAACCCAACCCCGTCCTCAAGATAATTCGGGTCAATCTTGAAGAACAGCCTGTGATCCCCTTCCGGTAGCATGAAGAAATGCTCCTTCACGAAAACATACCCTATGTCCTCGTCAGTTACCTCAGAAACACTCTTGCCCTTCGACTCCGGCTTCAGCGAGTAACCAATAAGCACAGCGTCCGTCATGACGTGTTCGCCCGCGTACTTCACCTCAAGTTCCGCCGTGATTGGCCTGTCCTTACCGTCAACTTCCTTCTTGATGAACGTCGGGAAATCCATTCCGTCAGCACTCACAAACTCGATGAACGGGAAAACTGAAGCGTCATTCGCTGAGGCATTAACGCCCGATGGCAAGAAGTATACCGCCGGAGTTTCCTGTTCTTCGCCGCCGCCGTTGGTGTTCAGAGTCCCAGTCCGAGACACCGCTTCATCATCATCATCAAGATTGCTCCGGTCGTAAACAGGGCTGTCAACCGTCGTAACTCCTATCACGCAGTAGCCCATGTTGTTCCCGCCCGAGTCAACAATGTCCCCGCTTGCGTTGCACCTGTTCCTGTGAATCTCGTTCTGTGCAACAAGCGCGCCCTCTGGGGCAATGTCAACGAACAGGAAATATTTTCCCTTGTTCAAATCTGGCTTCCAGTGGAACGTCGCGTACTGCCTGTGATCTCCCTTGCCCCAGCCCGGAAGCTCGCTGAACGTGTACGTGTTAATCGTCGTTCTCGGAGCGTCATACTTCGGGGCTATCTGATCCTTCTTTACCTCAGAGTACGAAAGCCTCACGCTGAAATTCGTCGCGGTCTTGAAGCTCGCGCTGAACACAGGAACTTTTATCGTGTAGTTCACACCGTCAAGAAGAAAGTTGTCGCTGCTCATGCTGCACTCGGACGCTATGAACCGCACTCCCCTCATCTTCAGGGCTGTGGCATCGTTCGTGTTCGTAACAAACTCGCCTCTGTCCCATTCCGTTGACTTCTTGCTCACCTTGTAGTCGAACTTCTCAGGAAGAAGAAGCGAAGGATCAGGGTACTTCCTGTAAACGCTATCGTCCGTCCACATCGCATCTTCATTCTTGAAGCCCGTTACCGCCCACGATACATTTGCCGCTCCGGCTGTGTCAAGATACGGCTCAAACCTCGCGTAGAAAGTCGCGCCGTCATCAGCCGTCGGAATCTTAACGTGAATACCCTCCGTGTTCGACACCTTCCTCATGAATGACGCGGTGCTGTCCCACGGGACATTTGCGAAGCTGGAGCCGAATATGTTGTCCACGAATGACAGGAATTTTGTTACAGGGCCGCGAGAGTTGACCTTCTTCGTCTCCTCCTGATTCGTGGTCGTATCAATGAACGTGATCGTCTCATCGTAGTTCGTTCCTCCCCATTCCATTGGCCGTGATTCGCTGTAGAGTTTCTTGCTTCCGAGATAGCCTTCAACCTGCTCAAGATCTACAGGGTACGAGAACAGATTGCCCTCCTCGTGATATGGCTGGTAATGAGAGTCTCCCGTTCCTTTTGCCGTTGATGGAATGCTCGGCTCACTTATCGCGAACGATATGTAAGTCTGCTGGCTCTTGACCTTCGAGCTGTTGAAATCGCCGTTGGAGTCCTGAGTTTTCCCGAAAGCCCAGCCCGGAAGATGATACACGGGATAACGCCAGATGTAGCGTGTCGAGGCGTTCATGTAAAGCGCGTCAACATAATCCGCAACGTGCTTTATCTCAACGTTATAGGTCTGAGCGTGTTCGTTCGACTTTGTTGTTGTCGTCGTTACGGTGTCCTTGATCTTGTCCCAGATTTTCCCGACGGCCTCAATCTTCATACCAGCAGGAGTATCACCGAAAAGAAGGCCGGTTATGCCCCTTATTCCCTGAAATCCTGCCGCTGCTCCGCGTGTCAAATCGCTGTCGAGGGCGAATATCGTCTACTGCTTCTTCGTCATGCTGTAAGTCGTGCTGCTTACCTGAGTGTCTGACGTTGCATTGACGTAATCAACCTGAGTGCCGAGACGGAGAGTGTGATTCACGGGGTCTTTCGTGAGGGCTGAACCGTCTTCCGCCACGTTGTCGACATGGTAGGGGGTCATCTGGAGAAGCGCGATGTAGTCGACATCGGACTTGTCGGTCGTCTTGATTGGGTCGTCCAGAATGACGGTCTCGTTCAGATAGTCAGCCTTTGCGAGCGCGAGGTAGGGGTTGTCGTCTTTGCCGTAGCTGGTAATCTCGTGAACCTTCGCGTTCTTGCTGGGGTATTCGGTTACGTCCGTCATCAGGGCCACGTGAGTCTCGAGGTTGTCCTCATCGCCGGGAACGTAGCCGTAGTACTGAGGGTTAGTGTGCCACTTGGGATAGACGATAATGAGGTCGTCTTTGGTCGTCCACTTGCCTACCGCGCCCGAGAACTTTCCTGCGATTATCTGGAACTTGCGGTCAACGATGGGGGTAAGGATCTCTCTGTCCCGTTACAGGTTTCAGATGCCATTCCCGCCCAAAGAACTGTACAACTTCTGGTCTTTCCTGGTCAACATGAAAATTGGAGTAGTCTGTGAGTTCTATATACGCCTTATCCTTCTTGCCGTCCTGCGAGTCCGTGCGAAACCCCACCCAGCCGTTGCCGTTTGAACCGTAGTTGGTGGAGTGAGCGTGATATTCAGGCGTTATGCTTCCCTGCTTGAACGTGTACAGGTCAACGAACGCACCGAACACGAGATTTGAGTCGTACGGTTTCCAGATACCGCCGCGTTCCGGGTCATTGTATTTGCCATATTTAGACCACTGCAACATGACACGCAGGACAGCAAGCTCATCTCGCCCGTCGCCGTCAAAATCCCCGACAGCGGCTTTAACGCCTATCGGAGCATCTGAGTCTACCCACCAGCCGAATATGAAACTAGCCCTACTATCGTAAGTCAGATTATATTTGTCATACGCCTGAACGTCTTCCTGAGTGATGAATTTGTTTCCTGAGAGAGCAAACTTGTAGGGATCCCACTTGTAGGTCTCGACGTGAATCCTTCCTGTGTAGCCGTACCACTGCGGCTGTTTACTCGAATAAGAACCAGATGTGAAATTGCCATCCTGCGGCTGAACATCCCTCCAGACCACAGCGAACTCATCCTTTCCTTTCCCGTCGAAATCACCCGCAACGACACAGTACGAGTACGATCCCATCAGTCCGTCCATGTTCTGACCGCGCGCCTTGTACTCGTCCAAGCAATGTAGAGTGGTGTAGCTGTGGTCAGGTCTGTTCTCGTAGTCGTACTCGTGAACCCTGCCGCCGCCGAGACGCTTCAAGCTGAATCCGCCGTTATCATAGTTGAGCTGACGGACGGTGAAGTACACCGCTGCCGTGTCCGACCAGACAACAACGACCTCGTTTTTGTAGCCGTCTCCGTCGAAGTCGCCCACAGCCATGCTCACAGGACAATGTTTCGTTCCGTCAAACATTGAAGGGTATGCGCCATCTAGTGCCGTTGAACTTGCCCACATTTGAGAGCTCGCTTTGATACTGATACCGAGTGCCTAATCATCCGCATGAACCTCCGCGAAATTCACCCTTACTGCCAGCAGAGAGCCGCCCCATGATTGGGCTTCCCACTCTCTGGTGCAGAAAGCGATTACCTCACCGTCAAAGCCCGGAACGGTCATTCCTGCTTTGATGTCGCTGGCGGTATTATTCAGACCAAGCGCAGATACATCATAAGTGCGTGATGATATTCCTACGCCGCCTTTGCAGGTACTAACCAAAACGGCATTGGGGGTGAAATGCTGTAAGGTAAATGATGTGGTGTCGTCATACTTTGTTGACAACACTGTACCTGCCATAGTGGTATATCTTCCAACATACGGGGCGAAATAATCGGCAAGCTGGTACTTACTGCCTCTGCCCTCTAATGCTGTTGCATGGCTCCCGTTGGCGTTGAAAGAGGAGATACAAGGGTGTATCCAAAAGTCTTGGCCAGGTCCCTTCAGCGTATCGAAAAGGAACAGCGAGTCCTTAAAGTATTTCACATACCTGTCAGGGCCGCCTACAGAGTGAACGATGATGTCGTCAATCTGAGCCGGAGAGAGGTTCTGTGTCCCGTCATAGCTCGGGATTGTGATTGCCGGACATGTCCCCGCCGTGAGAAGCAGTAGCAGGAACACGCAGAACGTGAAGCGCGTTTTGTGTTGCATGAGTGATTCCTCCTTAGTGTTGGTTGATGTTGCTGATTTTGGGGAACGCGGAAAGACTCCCCGCCGTTTTGAGCGCGGATTATGTGAGAGATTTCACCCCCCGTTCAATGAACCAGCCGGAAGGGGTTGGAGGATTTATGTTGTTGACGTGATTTAGGGTAGAGTTATGCCTTGCCCGAAG
>JAFSRQ010000027.1 GCA_017446055.1 Synergistaceae bacterium
AGACCGCGCTTGACATCATGCTTGAGATCTTCGACAAGGCAGGCGGCAAGGGGCATTCATGCGGACTGTACTCGTTCGACGACGACCACATCCACCGTCTTGGAATGTGCGCGCCCGTTTCACGCTGCATGATTCGCCAGCCCAACAACAGGGGCAACGCAGGAAGCGCGACAAACGGAATGCCTCCCACCAACTCGATGGGCTGCGGAACTTGGGGCGGTAACATCGTCAGCGAGAACATCACCCTCAAGCACTACATGAACACGACATGGGTAGCGCGTCCGATACCTGAGGATATGCCCAGCCTTAAGGAGCTCTTCGGGGAGTTCTACCAGGACGGAATGGACGAAGAGTAGTAACAGTGATTAGTGATTAGTGGGTAGCGGATTAGTTTTTCACTAACGAATATGCACTGATAATCACGGCAGACCTCGTGTGAAAGCGGGGTCTGTTTTCTTGTCCAGCTATATCGTAAATACAAGCCTTCAGAATACGCACAAATTTTTCACTTATCCTGTATATTCACAAAATAAAGGCAAATGAGATAATATGCACTCAACAATCCCATCATACATGAAAGGAATGATTCACCCTGTTCAACGGTACAACTATAGTATGTGTTCGCAAGGGAAACCAGGTCGCAATGGCCGGAGACGGTCAGGTAACACTCGGCTCACAGGTCATCAAGTCAACCGCAAGAAAGGTACGCAAACTTCTTGACGGCAAAATTCTTACTGGCTTTGCGGGGTCTACTGCTGACGCTATGACTCTGCTTGAGAAGTTCGAGGACTGCTTAGAGCAGGAGAAAGGCGACCTCATGCGCGGGGCGGTCAAGCTGGTCCGTGAATGGCGGCTCGACAAGGCATTACGCAGGCTTGAGGCGATGATGCTTGCGGCGAATACGGAGATGACTCTTCTTCTGTCAGGCGCGGGCGATGTACTCGAACCAGAAGGCAGCGCGGCATCAATCGGTTCCGGGTCAGGCTACGCATTGGCGGCGGCTCGTGCTTTATGCGAGGCTACAGACATGAAGGCAGAAGACATCGCGAGACGGTCAATAGAGCTCGCGTCGGAAATCTGCATTTACACCAACAACAATATCATAGTCGAGGTACTAGAATAACCATGACAACAGAAAACGTAACACCCAAAACGAACACGCTCAGTCCCGAACTTACTCCCGCAAAAATCATCGAGCACCTCAACCGCTACATAGTCGGACAGGACAAGGCCAAGCGTTCAGTAGCAATAGCACTCAGGAACAGGATACGCAGAAGAGCATTGCCCCCCGAAATAGCGCACGAGATAATGCCGAAGAATATTCTCATGGTCGGCCCTACTGGTGTCGGAAAAACTGAGATTGCCCGCCGTCTTGCTACCCTGTCAAACGCTCCATTCGTCAAAGTCGAAGCCACAAAGTTCACCGAGGTAGGCTACGTTGGCCGGGACGTTGAGACCATCATACGCGACCTCACAGAGTTTGCGGTGTCTATGGTCAGGAAGCGCATGATTGAGGGTGTCCAGAAGCCCGCGCTGGAGAAGGCCGAACAGAGACTCCTCGATGCCATGCTGCCCAAGCCTGAGCGCAAGTTCTCCATGCCGGATTTCATGAAGGCGTTCACGGGAAAGGATGACGACGAAAGCAACAAGGAGGAAGACCCAGCCGAATCAGCCGCCGAAGAGGAACGAAACGCACGCACTCGCAAGAGATTCCTCAAGATGATGCGTGAAGGGAAGCTCGATGATAAAGACGTGGAAATTGAGACGAACGACAGCACTTCACCGATTTCCGTTTTCGGCGCGCCAGGTGTCGACATTATGGGCATGGGTATAAACATCAACGAAATGTTAGGCGGTATTATGCCCAAGAAGACCAAGAAACGCAGCATGAAGGTGAAAGAAGCCCTCCGAATCCTTCAGCAGGAGGAAGCCGAGAAGCTCATTGACACCGAAGCCATGTCGAAAGAAGCCTTAGAGCTAGCGCAGGAGGACGGTATTGTGTTTCTTGACGAAATCGATAAGGTAGTGGTGAAGGGAGGATCATCACACGGCCCGGACGTAAGCCGCGAGGGTGTACAGCGGGACTTGCTGCCAATCGTGGAAGGCTCGGTTGTTCAGACTCGCTACGGCCCGGTGAAGACGGATCACATACTCTTCATCGCCGCGGGGGCATTCAGCGGTGTCAAACCGTCAGACCTCATCCCGGAATTGCAGGGACGCTTCCCGATTCGCGTTGAGCTTGAGCCTCTCACTATCGAGAACTTACAGCGCATACTCACGGAGCCGGAAAACTCACTCATCCGTCAGTACGAGGCGTTAATCTCGACAGAAGGCACAGAGCTTGAGTTCACTGACGAGGCCACGCAGGAAATAGCCCGTCTCGCCCACAAGATGAACTCAGAGATGGAGGACATCGGCGCAAGGAGGCTTCACACTATGATGGAGCAGCTTCTTGAGGAAATCAGCTTCAGCGTCTCAGACATGGCCGAAGAGAAAATCACAATCACCGGCGAAATGGTGAAGGAAAAACTCGGCGGCTTGGTCGAGAACCGCGACATTAGGCGTTACCTGCTGTAGGGAGGATTGAGTCAGTATGGATAACGCGCTGAAGGAACTTCTCAAGAAAACCCGGCGTGTGGGGCGGGCGTTCCAGTCAAAACGCGAGGGTGAGCCGCTGGACTACTATCACCTTGCGGAAATGCTCTCGGAGTTCTCGACTGCCAACGCGTATTTTGTCGACAAGTCCGGGCGTCTTCTGGGCTATCACTGGCTGCCTGATTACACGTCAAAGGCACTCTCTGAGAGCTTCAGGGACGGTGTGATGCCTGATGAGTTTGTTGTGAGGATGAACCGCTGCCGGGACTCTGAGATTCACGATGAGGACGCGCCGCTTTTCGATGACGATTACGTTGGCGAGAAACCCGAAAAGCACCTCATGTACGTACCAGTAATCGGGGCTGGTGCTGAGAGACTCGGTACGATAATGCTCGTGCGGGAAAAAGTGCCGTTCAACGTTGAGGATATACTGCTTGCGGAGTATCTTGGTATGCTTGCGGGAATAGAGATACTCAACGAGCGTGCGAAAGTCCTTGAGGAGACAGCAAGAAGCCGCCTCAGTGTACAGATGGCCATGCGTGCGCTGTCGTATTCGGAGCTTGAGAGCATGAAGCACATCATAGCCGAACTCAAAGGCCCGGAAGGTGTAGCGATTGCGTCAAGGGTCGCTGACAGAGTCGGGGTAACACGGAGCGTAATCGTGAACGCCCTGCGGAAACTTGAGAGTGCCGGGCTTATTGAGAGCAGGAGTCTCGGCATGAAGGGGACGTACATAAAGATACTGAGTCCGCTTCTGCTTGAGTATCTCGACAAGCCTAAAGGTGGCGATTGGGCATGACGAGTCTGGCTGTGGCTCAAACGTTCTGCGCAATATCATTCATGTTCATGATAGTGAGCTGGACTCGCGCCTTCTGGATTATGCATCGTCAGGCCAAACAGGAAAGTTCAGACCCTCACGTAACACGCTCTGAAGTCTACGAAATAGTACGCTCCGAGCTGAAACCGATAGTAGAGGAAGCAATATCAAAGGCATTGGGCGCAAAGGAGCAGTAGAAATAAAAGAAGGTGAGAGACTATGACAAGTCAGGATAACGCGCAGTACGTTACCATCGAGATGTTCAATGACGGAATGTCGAGAATTGAGCGCAGGTTTGACGTTATCGAACGCAGGCTGGACAAGGTTGAGCAGACTATGACGGAGATGCGCTACGAGATCCGCTACAACGCAAGAGACATTGACCACTTGCAGACTTCAGTATACTGGGGATTCGCGCTTCTTGGGATAATTGTTGCGCTTGCACCGTCTTTCAGGCGTGAGAAGACCGAGAAGCCCCAGCCTGAAGTAACACGCTCAGATGTGCAGTCGATGATAGACGCGGCAATATCGCGGGCATTGGGAGCAAAGAACCAGCAACAGTAATCGTGAGACCGGGAGAGTTATTCCCGGCCTCTTTCTGCGTCGAGCCAGCGTGTCAGAAGCCGGGTCTCAAGGGATCTCATGTATCCGGCCATGAAGCTGTAGTCCGGGTTGCCGGAGGAGTCGACCGGGAGCATGATTCTTTCACGGTTGATTCGGGACTCGTTGATTTCGCGGTTGAAGCTGTATTTTTCCCGGAGTCTGCCTGCCGCCGCCGCAATGAACATATATACGTGCCTGCTCATGCCGGGGGCTTTCAGGGCGGTAACATGGTCGCTGGCGATGAACTCGTAGCTGTGGTAGAACGCAGACCCTACGCTGCCGCTGTTGGCTATGGTGATGCAGTCGCTGAATCTGCGCACTCCGTCAGTGTTGTCGACAAAGTCATCGACTCCGTTGTTCATGGCCGATGATGACACGTAAGGAACATCGCCAGATATATGGTCATCATTCTTGAGGCGTTTACCGCGCTGTATCGTGCTGAATATATCCCGAATATAGAATGTCCGCCATTCAACGCACTCTAGACTACGTATTTCACGGGGGGGGGGGTATGCGTAGTTTGTCTGACTGGTGATTGGCGTAATCCTGAATGAGTCTCTGCTCTTCCTGGCGCATGTAGGCTTCCATGAATGCCCAGTCGGGATTGCCGGAGCTGTCGACCGGGAGCTGGATTACTTCCTTCCTGAGTCGCGTATCACTCCTCTTATAGTTGTAGCTGTAACGTCCTCTCACCTGATCCGCTACAGTCGTAATGAATGTGCCTGTGTACCTGTTGAGGAATGGCGCGTAACCTAGCGTGATGTCTGACGTTGCTATGAAGTCCTCAGCCTTGTAGACCGAATAGCCCATAGACCCCTCGCCGTTCCTGATGAATGCTATGCAGTTGCCCTTCTGCACTAGTCCTTCTTCCGGCTTCACGAAATCCAGCACCGCGTTGTTCCTGTTTGTCGCGCCCAAGTAGGATATGCCATCGTTGCCGGGTTCGAGATGGTTCGCGCCCCTGCCCTTGCCGGGTATGAGTGTGAACAGGTCGCCAATCACGAATCCTGCCCACCTCACGCCCTCAAGACTCAGCATTCCCCCGCCCGAAATCCTGCCCATGACGTGGGAGATATACCGCTCAATCATTGCCCGTTCACGCTCACGCATATAGCCCTCCATGAACGCCCAATTGGGATTGCCGGAGTCATCAACAGGGAGAAATATTTTGCTTCTCTTGATTCGCGTAAGAGTTGCGGCATGTCCCCAGCAGAACACAGACAATGTGCGCTCAAGCAACGGCAGAAGGAATTTCCCCGTGTATGCGTTAATCCTGCTGTGCCTGAGAATGTTTACGTTGTTGCCAGTGTAGAAATCCGTCGGCTGATAGAACACTGTCTGCGTATCACTCCCAACGCTTATGCAGTTCCCCTCATTGAGCCTGAAGCCCTCCTGACGAGCCACAAGCATATTCACCCCGTTGTTCATGTCGCTCCGTGTAACATAGGGATATTTCCCCTCGCCCGGCGCAAGTCTCACCTTGTCGATTCCGTCTGCTGTCGGCTTAATGTCGAAAACGTCCGCAAGTCTGAAGCATTCCCATCTCACACCCTCAAGCCCCCCGCGCAGTCAAGTATCCTCATCCTTCATCCCGAAAAGATACCCCCGCCCCCGCGCAATCATGCTGAACTCAAACGTCAGGTAATCCGCAAGGCTCTCCGCAAAATCACTCTCACTCGGTATCTCGTCATTGTAGTAGTAGAACGAGTGAAGCCACTCATCCCCCGCCTCAATCTCAGTCTCAACCATGAAGTCAGAAGGAGCGTCCTTGATTTTCCCCCGCCAGCAGTCCAGCAGGTATTGCCGCCTGTCCTTCGCGCTTTCTGTCTCGACAAGCCCCCTGTGCATCCTGACTTCCCAGCCGTCATTCTGGAAGTTGACGAACTTCACCCGTTTTCCCGCAGGATGAGGCTCGCCCGCCGTGAACACCGCAATGCACGGGACTGTACCCACGCCGTAGAACGTATCCTTGTTGAGGCTGATTACCCCTTCTAGCGTGTGATGCTTGAGGATGTCGGCCTTGAGCTGCCGGTCGTCCTTCGTCTTGCCTATCATTGTTGACACCGGGACTATCACCGCCGCCCTTCCGCCCGTGAGTATGCAGTCAAGAAGGTGTGATATGAAGCTGAGTTCCGAGAGGTGCTGGGTGTCCTTGCTCTTTGCCTGCGAATAGGGAGGGTTCATGAAGCCGACTGTTACGCCCTTAAGCTGTATGTCTGCGGGATTTGCCTTCATGAAGTCCGCGCACACAAGGTTGCTCTGTCCGTCCCCGCGCAAAATCATGTTGGTCGTGGCAATCGCGAACATGTCATCCCTGACTTCAATCCCGAAAATCTGATGCTCCTTGATGTGCTTCCGGCGTGAGTCATTCTCCGCGAGCTGTAACATCCTGTGCATTCCCGCGACGAGGAAGCCCCCGGTGCCGCAGCAGGGGTCAAATATCACATCGTCAGCCTTAAGGTCTACAAGATCGCAGAACAATTCGGTGATGTGGGACGGAGTGAGTACAACGCCGAGCCCTTTGCCGTCGCCGCCGGAATATTTCACGAACTCGCTGTAGAACATTCCCAGATAATCCTTCGGTGAGTTTCCGAGACGGATTGCGCTGTAGATTTCCTTGTTGAGGTATTCGGCAAAAAATTTCAGGGGTGTGGACTTGATGCCGCCGCTTGGGGGAATCTCGTTGAGGGCTGGCCTGTTGCTGACGAGTGAGAATTGCGCGATGACCTGTTCGAGCTTGACCTGCGGGCTGACTTTTGCGCGCTTGAGGCTGTTCACCAAGTGGCCGTAGAGAATATTCCCGTCAGTGTTCACGTCATCGCCTTTGAGCTGGCTGAGGCTGAACCCGTAATCCTGCTCCATAAGCGCGAGGAGTATTGCCGACACCACAAGGGGCTTCTCTGTCTCTCCGAGTTTGCCGTAATTCCGCAGATGCTCGTGAAGAGTTTCGGCCTTCTTCCTGAGGTCTGCAAGCTGTAATTCTTTGGGCGACTCCTCTTCAAGCACCGCGCTGTGATAATACGCGTCAATATTCCCCGGCGCGAAATTCCCGAACGTCTCAACCTCCGCAAGCTCCTTCACCGTCCCGCCGCCAACAAAAACGGGCTTCATCGTGTGGTGCTTGGGACTGCCTGCGCATCCGAACGCGAAAATTTTCGTGAACCTTCCGCCCTCAAGTATCTTCCGCGCGTACCAGACCGCCCCGTTCACCGCGTAATCCTTCGTGGCCTTCACGGACTGCGAGATTCCCCCGCCCTCAGTGAGACATAACTTGTCCCGGTCTGCTTTGTCCTCGACGACAAGGACATATTCCCCCACGACAGCGAGGAAGTCAGGCATCCCGTGTTCTCCTGTCTGGGACTTCGAGGCCGTTGCGAGGGCTGACTGCAATTCTGTGACCGAGGTGTGCTGATACTCAGAGTCGATTCCTGAGCCGGTCAGCAGGCTGTGTACGTACAAATCAAAGTTGGATTCGTGTGTGTCATTCATGGCCGCAAAAAAAACAGGCGGGGGAAAACTCCCTCACCTGTCATCCGTTGTCGGTGATGCTATTTCTTCTTCGCGGGAGGAAGTGCCTTCTTCGCTGCTCCGCCCTTCGAGCCTTTCTTCGCCGGTGCGCCCTCGTCCTCAATGTGGAAATGTGAGAGTGCCTCCGTTATGCTCTCGACAAGCCCTGTCTGCTCAACTGCTCCTGCCGCGGCGCGTTCTGCGATTAACGCTGTCTCGTCCATGTCGTTCTTCACGCTCTCAAGGTTCTCCAGAATCTCGGTCGTTGACTTCGTTACGTTGTCGATTCCGGCGGC
>JAFSRQ010000028.1 GCA_017446055.1 Synergistaceae bacterium
AGGAAGGAAGCTCTGTGAGGATTATTCCGCTTTCCTGAAGGGATTATGGGATAACGGGACAATCGATAAGCTGTTCAGCAAGTGGTTCAAGGAAGGCGAGGAAGCCCGGCACACTGAGGATTATTCCAGTCTCCCGGCCGTCAAAGGGACTCTGAGGATGGCTGTTGATACCGGGATGATACCGTTCGTTTACGTCAAGGACGGCAGGATTCAGGGCTACGACATCGATTTAGCCGTCATGTTCTGCAAGGCTGAGGGCTGGAGGCTTGAGCTTGTCCCAATATCGAGGCTCGGCGCGCTTGAGGCCGTGAAGTCCGGAAAGTGCGATTTCTCCTACGCTATGGCTCAGACTGAGGAACGCGCGAAATCCGTAGTCTTTGCGTCAGTCCCCAACTCCGAGAACGACAACGTGCTTGTCATCATGAAGCCAGCCGCTCCCGTTGCGCCCAAGAAGCCCGCCGGTGATGAGCCGTCATTCTGGGACGATGTAGCGTCAAGTTTCAGGAAGACATTCCTCCGCGAAGACAGGTGGAAGCTCTTTGCCGAGGGCATCATGAACACGATGATTATCACGGTGTCGGCGATATTCTGCGGGATTCTCTTGGGGTTCACCGCGTTCATGTTCTGCCGGACTGGCAGCATTGCCGCCAACATCATCACGAAATTCTCCGTCTGGCTCATCAAAGGCACTCCGATTGTCGTACTGCTTATGATTCTCTACTACATCATATTCGGCCACGTCAACATAAGCGGAATCCTCGTGTCAATCATCGCGTTCACACTTACATTCGGGACTTCGGTCTACAGGATGCTCACGTTCGGGACCGGGGCGGTCGACAAGGGGCAGACTGAGGCGGCCTACGCTCTCGGCTTCACGGACTTGCAGACTTTCTTCACGGTGATACTTCCGCAGGCGGCGCTGCACTTCATGCCCTCGCTGAAAGAGGAAGTAACCGCGCTCATCAAGTCAACATCAGTCGTGGGCTACATAGCGGTGCAGGACTTGACCAAGATGGGCGACATCGTCAGGAGCAGGACGTACGAGGCATTCTTCCCGCTGATAGCAGTTGCGGCGATATACTTTGTCCTCGCGGGACTGCTCAACCTCGTAACATCAGCGGCAGAGAGACGGATTAACCCCACGAGAAGGAAGCCGGAGGATATTCTGCGCGGCATAAAGACGGAAGGAGACGTTGAGCATGATTAGGCTTGAGCATCTGAAGAAAGTTTACCCGAATGTTACGCCGTTTTCTGACGTGAACGCGGAAATCAATGCGGGCGATGTTATCTCGGTGATTGGGCCGTCGGGAACGGGGAAATCCACCCTCCTGCGCTGTATCAACCTGCTGGAGCGTCCTGACGGGGGAAAAATCTTCTTCGGGGACGAGGAAATCACCAACCCAAAGTGCAACGTCCACAAAGTCCGCCAGAAAATGGGGATGGTCTTCCAGCAGTTCAACCTCTTCGGGCATCTCACCGTCATAGAGAACATCATGCTGTCCCCCGTGAAGCTCAAGGGAGAGTCCCGGCAGTCAGCGTACGAAAACGGAATGAGGCTTCTGCGTCAGGTCGGACTCCCGGACAAGTGGCTGAATTACCCCGATCAGTTATCCGGCGGCCAGAAGCAGAGAATCGCAATCGCCCGTACCCTCGCAATGAATCCCGATGTGATACTTCTTGACGAGCCTACGAGTGCGTTAGACCCCACGATGGTTGGAGAAGTCCAGGCGGTAATCAGGGAGCTTGCACGGTCGGGAAAAACGATGATGATTGTTACGCACGAGATGAACTTTGCGCGGGCAATCTGCACCAGAGTCTTCTTCATGGACGACGGAGGGATATACGAGGAAGGCACGCCTGATGAGATTTTCGGCAGCCCCAAGCGCGAGAGGACACGGAGATTCCTGCACAAGCTCAAGGTCTACGAGTTCACGGTCAGGGATAAGGTGTTCGACTTCCCCGGCACTGTCTCAGGGATTGATGCTTTCTGCCACAGGAACATGATTTCGGGGAAACTCTGCAACAGGCTTCAGCTCGTCTTCGAGGAACTCATCCTGCAAATCCTCATTCCCTCGCCCGGAGTCAGGAACATTCAAGCGGCAGTCGAATACTCCGAGGACAGCGGGGAAGTCTGCTTTGACGTGAGATATGACGGCCAGGCCATGAACCCGGAAGAGTCAGCCGACAAGTTATCGTTCGCCCTCATCAAGGCTGAAGCGTCAGAGATACAATACTCAGCAGAAGAGTCTGATGAATATATGAACCGGGTGAAAATATTTCTCCGCTGACAAAAAAACCGTCCCCCATTCGTGAGGGACGGCCATTCTTGCCGGAATATCAGCGCGGAATCACAAAGCCCTCGATTACCGCAATCACTCCTGACGCGACCAGAACCCCCGACAGAATCATCATCACCGAGAACGTACTGCTCAGTGGCGCAACGAACATCATCACCGCAAACGCAACCATCGCAAGCCCCCCGGCAAGCACCATCCACCAGCCCGGCACCTCAGCACCTCCAAGCCAGAACCCCGCGCATGTCCGCGACAATCCCGCCGTCAGAAGCCACAGCCCTATCACGAACGGCAGAAGGAACGCAGAAATTCCCGGCTGAATCACGAGAGCAAGTCCCGCAATGACATCAATAATCCCCATGACGACAAAACGCTTCAGCCCGAAGAAGTGCCACGCGGAAAACTCGTTCAGCCCTGACGCTATCAGGCCGACTCCGAGAATCATTCCCGCCGACAATATAGCCTCAATCGGATAACGCATCATCAGAAGTCCCACAACGATTAGAATCGCTCCTGTTACCCACAAATTCACGCGCAAACTTTTCACTGTTACTTCTCCTCCTCAAGCAGCCTGTTCAAGTCTTCCTGCGCCTGTCTCAGACTCACGAATTGAATCGCCCGGTAACCGAAATCCATTGCCGCGTTCACATTGCGTTCGATGTCGTCAATGAACACGCATTCAGACGGAGTCAGGTCATACTTCTCCGCTAGTGCTTCATAGATTCTGCGGTCAGGCTTGATGAGCTTCACGTCGCACGAGAATATTCCCCCGTCCATCAATGGCAGGAAGTCCAGAACACCGGGATTGAGTCCCATCACGTAATGTGAGTAGTTCGACAGGTACAGCACACGGTAGCCGCGCGATTTTATGTCCTTCAGCCACAGGGGAGTCGCCGGGCGTTTCCTGAGAGTGTCGCCTACGTTCGCGAAAACTTTGCGGAGTTCATGCTCGTGCTTGGGGTCATGGGCGATGATTGAGTTGAAGACTTCTTCGGGGTCATCGCCAGCGTCGAGCCTGTCCCAGCGTCCACCGCCCCACACTGCCGCGTCAAGCTCCGCAATCAATTCTTCGCGTCCGGGAAACATGCGGTGAATGAAGCCCTCCCAGTCGAAATCGATTAGGACATTCCCCACGTCAAATATCACGGTCGAAATCACGCGACTGTTGCCCCCATTTCCGCTAGCTCAGTGAGAGTAGCCTTGTGTCCGCCAGCGTCAACCCATCCGAGCATGTCAGCCTTCACCGTAACTTTGCGACCCGATTTCAGCAGGGCAATCACGCTCTCCTTCACGCAGAACTCAGTCGCGATTCCCGTAACCGTAACTTCATGGCCGAGTTCATCACACAACTTTTTCCCGGCCTTGTTCTTTGCCTCATACGCTGAATATTCCTCGACACCGTCATTTTCGCCCTTGTAGTAGATTGTTGACTCGTTTGGACGCTGGGCGGGGTTCTTGATGTCTGTGGTGAATGACGCGTGAAGCTCCGCTCCGTGTGTCCCGGCCTGGCAGTGCACCGGCCATGTTCCGCCGTTGGGAATGTAGCTGCAATGCTTGGGGCTGTGGTTGTCCGCAGAGTAGAAGACTTTTGCGTCAGGATTGGCGTTGATGAACTTGATGATGTTCCTCACGGCTTCCTCTGAATGCCCGCAGGCAAGACTCCCGTCAATGAAGTCATACTGACAGTCGACAACTAATATTTCCATGTGTAACACTCCTTGTGTCTATAGTTCGTGGAATTTTCCCATGCTGTTAATTATAGCGATTGCGTCATCAATCACATGCATCATTATTGCGCACCCGGTGCCCTCTCCGAGCCTCATTCCGAGTTTCAGGCAGGGAGTGAGACCGATATATTCCGCCGCGTGAACGTAAGCAGGTTCAGCCGACTCGTGTGAAGCAATCATGTACTCGCGTGTGAGAGGCTCAATCATATATGCCATCATCGCGCCCGCTGCCGAGATTACCCCGTCAACCAGAACAGGAACACAGTACACAGCCCCGCCCAAGAACACCCCCGTCATCGCGGCAATATCGAGTCCGCCGACACAGGATAGTATGTTCACCGGGTCAGTGAGATTGTCTGCGTGGAAATTCAGAGCCTCAAGGATGACTTTCTTCTTATTATGTAGTGCTTCGTCATCGAGTCCCGCGCCCCGCCCCACCAGTGAGTCATCACGCGTCCCAAGCCCGGCCATGATGCACGCGCATGCAGGAGACGTGTTGCCCATTCCGACCTCGCCAGTGCCGATTAGCCCGAAGCCCTCGCGTTTCATGTCCCTCACAATGTCAATCCCGAACGCTATAACCTCACGCACAGTTTCAGGACTCATTGCCCGCCCATGAAGGAAATCCGCTGTACCGTCAGCAAGAAATTTCCGGGTGATTATGTTCGTGTGCTGGCCGAGTCCTTTCACGCCCAAGTCGTAGACCCTCAGCTCCGCTCCTGCCTGGCGTGCAAGAATGTTGATTGCCCCCGTCTGACTCACCGCGTAAACCTCCATCAGCCTGCGTGTGAAGTCCTGCGGTGATGAGCAGACTCCTTCCTCATATATACCGTGATCTGACCCGAAGAGGCAGATTGCTTTCTTGGAGACTGTGCTGGGGATTGTTCCTGTTATTCCTGCTAACTGGACTGTTATGCATTCGAGTTCTCCGAGGCTTCCGGCAGGCTTGATGAGTGAGAGCTGTAATTCCCGGGCGGCGTTCATGGCCTGGGAGTTGGGGGGGGTGATGAGGGTGATGCGGTTCATATCTGGCGGAGAAATCCTGCGGCGAGTCTTGCGGCTATGATGAATGCGTTTTCGCGTATGTTAATGTTGACTGGGCTGGTGAAGAGTCTGATTACTCCGTTCGCGTTCAGGGTTATGGTCTGGACTAGGAGTCGTATCTCGTCATCGTTGAAGCTGTTTGATGAGTGGAAGGCTACGATGTCAGGAGCAAGTCCCCACAAATCAATCCACTGCCACAAGAATCTCCAGTCCGGGACGTAATAGGGTACTGCGGGAGTCGCAAGCAGCTTCATGTTCCAGTAGAGGACGGCGAGAAGCTCATCATCTGGCTGTTCATGCGGCATGTACTTTATGAGGAGGGCTGACCATTTGAGGGCGGTGAGGATGGACTCGCGGCTTCGTCTCAGGCCGAGCATGTCATCCTTCACATCAATATCTTCGAGGTAATACTTTGCGTTCTTGGCGTTCTTGCGGAAATTGTAGACTGCCCACACAAACGGCTCTGAGTCACCCTTGAAGTTCTTTGACGAGAGACTCACGACTCCTTCACCCTGTAGGAACAGACGCACCCATAATCTGTTTTCGCCGGAAAATTCGCGGGAGAGGGTTACGCCTTTTGCGGTGATGAAGTCCTCGCCGTTGAACATGATGATACCTGCCTCCTGTTGCTGTGATTGGATGAGGGAATTATAGCATGACAGGCGGGGGTTATGCAGGGAAAATTTTTGACGCAACCCGCAAGCCTCAATTGCACGAATCCCGTCTCAGGCGTAAAATCCTTTCCCGAAAATCCCGGCAACACAAAGAAAGGAGCAATATCATTGAGACGCTTCACACGTTTCACACTCAGCGTGTTTCTGCTGTTAATCTTCACGGCGGGAACATGCGCGGCAGTAACAGTACCCGGCCATGACGGAACGGAGCTTGCTTTGAGCCAGATACCCGACATAATCCGCCACGTTACGGGGCAGACTTCGGGGGACTTGTACCTCAGCAAGGACACACTGTACATTTACGGTGTGCAGGCTTCCACTAATCAGGAACACGAGGATCTCTACTCGTTCAGCACTGACGGCAGCAACAATAACTTGGCGACATTGACGAACACTATCGACGCTCCCGCCGGGTCATTCGACTATCAGAGCATCGCGGTCATCAACAGCTCAATGCCAAGAAGCGGCGACAAAGGAAAATTCCTGCTGAAATTCTTTGTGCCTGCTGAAGCTGATGACTTGGGCAGAAAATTCGCCACTGAGTGTACGCGTATTACGAGTGATCCTGACGGCGAGAACCTGAAGATGGAGCAAGGCGGCTCTTACCGCGTAGATGGTGGAGAGGCTGGCGTAATAACAGATAATCCGCTGATTGATGTGAAGGGAGGCATGACAGTAAAGGGCTATGACCGCGAAGTTACTGCATATCTCTTCAGGAACGGCAGAAC
>JAFSRQ010000029.1 GCA_017446055.1 Synergistaceae bacterium
GCGAGTGCGAGCTTCAGGTCAGCAACCGCACCGATTTCGACGGGGTAATTCCTGCCGATTTCTGTCGGGTCGATGTCAATCTGGAGGAATTTCGTTGTCGACGGGTCAAACGTTACTCCCTGATACCAGCTCGACGAGTCAGCCTCAGCGAAACGAGTCCCAAGAGCGAGAATGACATCCGCGCCGAGCGTGAACTCGTGTGTGTGCGCGAGTCCCCAGAATCCCGTCTGGCCAATCATGAGGGGGTGAAGGTCGCTCACACAGCCCTGGCCCATGAGTGTGCGTGAAATCGGAATGTCGAGGAACTCAGCCAATGCCGCAAGCTCTGCCGATGCCTGGGCGAGAAGGACACCGCCGCCAGCGTGGATAACGGGAGCTTTCGCCTCAATGAGCCTCTTTGCGATTGCCTTTGCGCAGGCCGGATCGAGTGCGGGCTTCACTGTTACGTGGCTGTCCTGATATGTGCGGGCGAAAAGGTCTGACTCGATTTCCCTGCTCCAGATGTCCATCGGCATATCGATAAGGACGGGGCCGGGTCTTCCTGACTCAGCGAGCCTGAATGCCTTGTCGAGAATGTCGGGGAGTGCTTCGGGGTCGTCGACTCTCCAGCAGCGTTTGCAGACCGGCTCAAGCATCCTGTACTGCGTCGCGTCTCCGTGCATGTTGACTTCCTGGTGGGGGTGCTTGCCGTAGTAGTAGCTGGGAACGTCTCCGGCGAATACGACCATCGGGATTGAGTCGAACGCGGCGTTTGCTACACCTGTGAGGACGTTGGTGATTCCGGGCCCGAGGTGGCACATGACTACTGAGGCTTTGTGCGTGACTCTGGCGTAACCGTCAGCGGCTGTTGAGGCGACTGCTTCGTGGCGGTTGGAGATGTAGCGGAGCTTGCCGCCCTTCTGCTCGTTGCGGTTGAGAGCGTCGAGCATTCCGATTACTGTGTGTCCGCAAAGGCCGAAAATGTACCTGACTTCGCGGCGTTCAAGGTAATCAACAATGAGGTCTGCTACGAGTTTTTTGCTCATACGGAAAATTACCTCCCTGTATTGTTATGCTCAGAGCGGGGGATTTCTCGCGCCGACAACGCCGGTCAACCGACAAAGTTTCAGCGTCTTTCCGTCAACAGGATATGCCCCTGCCGTGAGTGAATAAAATTTTACTGGATGCATGGATAAGATAATATAAATTCGGGCATTCGTCAATTGAAGATATACTTACCTGAACGAAAGCATGATATTATATTGCCATCCAAAAATTTCACGCAAAAGAGGGATTCAGCATGAAGAAATATTTTGTTGCGTTACTGTGCGTCATGCTCATATCGTCATGCGCATACGGAGCGGCTTTCACCCCCGGAACATATGAGGGCGAGGGCAAAGGTTACAGCGAGGGCGCGCCCGTGAAGGTCAAGGTTACTGTTGACGCGGACAAGATCACCGCTGTAGAAATCGACGCGCCGGAAGAAGTCCCGTTCGGTGTCCAGAATTTCGACAACTACAAGGGACAGCTCATCGGCAAGAGTGAGGCCAAAATCGACGCGGTCAGCAACGCCACGCTCACGAGGAACGGCATCGTTGAGGCTGTAGAGAAGGCACTCAAGAAGGCCGCCCCCAAGTCGACAGGCTTCACCCCCGGAACATATGAGGGCGAGGGCAAAGGCTACAGCGAGGGTGCTCCCGTTAAGGTCAAGGTTACTGTTGACGCGGACAAAATCACGGCTGTAGAAATCGATGCGCCGGAAGAAGTGCCGTTCGGTGTGCAGAACTTCGACAACTACGCGGGTCAGCTCATCGGCAAGTCTGAGGCCAAAATTGACGCGGTCAGCAACGCCACACTCACGCGCAACGGCATCGTTGAGGCAGTCGAGAAGGCGTTATCAGCCGCAAAAGGTGAGGACACAGCCAGCAACGCCCCGCCGTCGTTCACGCCCGGCGAGTACACAGCGGAAGCCCCCGGCTACAACGGCCCTGTACATGTCCGCGCAAGGTTCACAGCCGACAAGATGACCGAGCTTGAGGTTACGACTCACACGGAGACCGCACACGTCGGGGATATAGCGTTCGACATCATGATTCCCGAAATGCTGGAGGCTAACGGCTCAGGCGTTGACGCTGTGTCAGGTGCTACGTTCTCGACCCGCGCCCTACGTAACGCCGTCAACATGGCCGCGGAGAAGGCAGGATGCACGAACCTCGACGCGTTCAAGGCCGCAAAAGTCGCCCACAAAGCAGGAGCTCCCGAAAAGTACAACTACGATGTCGTCATCATCGGAGCTGGCGGAGCAGGTGTAGCGGCAGGTGCACAGGCGGCGCAGGACGGCAACACAGTCCTCATCATCGAGAAGAACGCTGAGGCAGGCGGAAACACCCTCGTATCGGGCGGTCAGTATCAGTCAGTCATGCCCTATCTCGTTTGGGATCCCAAGAACCCCGACGCTGAGACCGGGATTTACGCGTTCACAGGCCAGGAATATCCGAAGGTGAAATCCGTGCAGGGCTGCATCAACGAGCTGAAGATGATACTGAACTGGAACGAAGCACCGTTTGACGCGGCATATTACGAGACGCATGAATACGTTGCGGGCGACGCGGCTGAACTCTCGAAGCATGGTGTTCACGCGGAGTATCTCCCAACCTTGAAGGCGCTCAAGGCCGAAATCAAGGAATATCTCGACTGGGCACAGCCTAAACTCGACGCGGGGACTCCTGAGAATCAGCTTGCGTTGTTCTCGACCCTCAACCTTCACATCTTCCAGACATATTACGGCGGACTCCGTCAGAGCGCGGACAAAAAGAGCTGGATTTACGGCAACGTGAACCTTGTCAGCCAGTTCATCAACCAGGCTCAGGGACTCAAAGAGTGGCTTGAAGCTATGGGTTCAACCTTCCACGAGGACACACAGCAGACACTCATCGGCGCATTGTGGTACAGGGAAAACGAGTTCATCGGGGCTAATGTCGACACAGACGGCGACGGAAACCCTGAGAGCTACCCGGGACGCTGGGGGACGTACTTTGTAGCACCCCTCACGGCCATGTACAAGGCCAATCCCGCGAACCGTCTCATGCTCCGCACAACCGCAACCGGGCTCATCAAGGACGGCGGGCGCGTGGTCGGCGTGAAGGCGAAACGCTATGACGGCACGGAGATTACTGCATACGCGGCGAAGGGTGTTATCGTGGCCACAGGAGGCTTCGCGGCCAACCTGAAGGAAGTTGTTGACGAAAACGTTTACTGGTCGCCCGAATACGTCAGCATGTCCACAAAGACAACCAACCGCTCCAGCTTGCAGGGTGATGGTGTTGCTATGGCTGTCGAGGCTGGCGGCGCGTCAACAGGAATGGGCTTCACACAGATGATGCCAATCGCGTGGATCGACAACGGCAACCTTGCTTTCGGCGGCGGAAATTATGCCTGCTGGATCTCGCCGATAACGGGACACAGGTTCGTTGACGAGGGCTCGGAGCGCGATGTGCTGTCGCTCGCTGAGTTCAAGAACGGCATGGACTACAAGGGCAGCAAGGGAGTGTTCCTTGAGTTCTACAACGTTGAGCAGAAGATGCCCGCGCCGACTCAGTTACCCGAAACAGGCGACTATCCCGGACGCTACTACAGGCGCAAAATCTCGGAGCTTCCCGCATTGTTCGAGGAGCTTGGAGTGAAGGCTGACCCGAAAACTGTCGAGGCCACAATCCGCGC
>JAFSRQ010000030.1 GCA_017446055.1 Synergistaceae bacterium
CGAGGATAACATAAGGGACGCTGTAAACGAAATTTTAGCGATGAGCGGTGTCCCTAATGCCGACAAGATGAAACTGCTCCACGTTTTCAAGAACGGCGAGACCGCTTTTCTTGACATGCCGGGGCAGTTTCCCTCAGCCCTGAACGCAATGGGCAAGCAGAAATCACTCCTCCTGATAACCGGAATAGTCCGCACAATGCAGGAAAACTTTTCCCCGATCTCGCAGGTTAGGTTCCTGATCGACTCGAAGCCTCCTCAGTCGGGCGGAACAGTCGACCTCTCTTCAATTTGGAAGCTCCCGAAGAAATCATAGACATGTTCACGAAGTTAATAATAGCTACAGGAAATCAGGGGAAGTACCGCGAGTTCACCGAGATAATACGTGAAGTTGCGGGCGAAGATTTTGCCGACGAGATAATTTTTGCACCAGAGATCTCACGAATGATAGTCGACGAGACCGGGAAGACTTACGCCGAAAACGCAATGCTCAAAGCTCGTGCGTGGGCGGAAAAATCGGGGCTTCCATGCCTTGCAGATGACAGCGGGCTTGAGGTTGACGCTCTCGACGGTGCGCCGGGATTGTATTCAGCGCGGATAATTCAGGGGAAGGACAGCGACAAATCATCGTGGCTTCTCGGACAGCTTGAGGGAGTTGACGACAGGAGGGCGAGATTTGCGGCGGCGTTGTGCCTGTGCGTCCCGGAAGAATACACGGTAATCGCTGAGGGATACTGTTACGGGAGCATATCGCGTGAGGCAAGGGGGAGCAACGGATTCGGATATGACCCCGTATTTGTCCCCGACGGTTACAATCTCACGTTTGCCGAAATTGACCCGCGAACGAAGAATAATATCTCGCACAGAACTAACGCATTCAGGAAAATCTCCGCGTTTCTACAGCCACAATAAAGGGGAAACTTACGATGACTTATGTCAAAAAATACCCCTCTGCTCATCACAGGGGGCATTTTTCGCGTGTTGCTTCGTGAAGTTTACCAGTGTGCTAGTTGGCGTAGGGCGACTGCGTGAAGGTCAGCGTGTATGTCTTCTTGTCCTCAGTGGTAACCGTGATAGTTCCCGTCCTCGTCGCGCCTGTGGTGTTCTGCGTAACTGTGTAGACGAAATCATCGCCGTTTGCCGCGCCTCCGCTCTTGCTCCTGTCAGCGAGTGTGAGCCAGTCAACATTAGATGAGGCCGTCCAGTTCATCTCTGAGTAGACTTTTGCCGTGTACATCTTGCCCGCGCTCGTGCCTGTCGAAACGAAATCACCAATCCCGAATCGCACCGGCTTTGTGAGATTGAGTCCCTTGTAGCCGGTATCATGGTTGATCGTGCAGGCGGCATCGCTCTTCTTGACTCCGCCCATGTCATGAGCCGCGAAAAACCCCTCCGACCAGTGTGCTTGTGAGTTGAAGCCAGGATTGTCTACATGGTCAGGCTGTACCCTCCAGATTGATTCGCCCTCAAGGGTTACAGCGGTCTTTGCGGCCGGAGATATTACCCAGCCCTTGCCGCCTGAATAGTAGGGCGATGTAACGTCAAGCACCCAGCCTATAACAGGTCTTCCGTCAGCAGGGTATAGAGCTGTCGTGCGGCTTGGTGTGATGCTGTAGTCCGTAGTCTGCCATGTGTGAGTGGCATTGTGTGAGACGCTGTAGTTGAATGAGCCGTCCAATTTCCCGCCTGCTCCTGTCTGCGCGTCTTTGCTTGATGTTCCTCGTGTAACACTTCCGCCGCCGGATACTCCTCCGCCCATTTGCCAGCCGTCAGTGTCCGAGAACGACTGATTATTGTTGACCGTCATGCTTGGGGTAATTTTCACCAGCTCCGTGCCTAACTCATTTGGCCACAAGTAGCACTCAAGTTTCTTGTTGCACCCAAGTATCACCGCATAATGGTACGCGCCTGAGCCTTTGACTTCATCGCCTGTCGTGTCGCCGTACTCTGCTCTTATCTC
>JAFSRQ010000031.1 GCA_017446055.1 Synergistaceae bacterium
TCAAGGACAACCGTGAGGCTCTCGACCTTCTCATGGAGGCCATCAACAAGGCAGGCTACAGGCCCGGCGATGATGTCAGCTTCGCGCTTGACGTTGCGTCGTCAGAGTTCTTCGACACCAGCAAGAACAAGTACGTCTTCACCAAGAGCGGCGGCGCGGAATACACTTCAGCAGACCTCGTGAAGATGTATGAGGATCTCGTCGCGAACTACCCGTTGATCTCAATTGAGGACGGTTGCGCTGAGGACGACTGGGAAGGCTGGGCGGCTCTCACGGCTTCTCTCGGCAAGAAGATTCAGCTCGTCGGCGATGACCTCTTCGTAACCAACCCCAAGATTCTCGCCCGCGGCATCTCACAGGGAATCGCCAACGCTGTGCTCGTCAAGCTCAACCAGATTGGCACGGTCAGCGAAACATTGCAGGTCATCCGCATGGCAGGCGAGGCAGGATACGCGGCTGTAATCTCCCACAGGTCAGGTGAGACGGCAGACTCCTTCATCGCTGATTTGTCAGTAGCAACAAGAGCAGGCCAGATCAAGACAGGAAGCATCGCCCGCACAGACAGAATCGCGAAGTACAACCAGCTTCTCAGGATTGAGGAAGAGCTTGGCGACACGGCGAAATATGCCCGCCTCGACAGGTATTCGCCAATGTGGAAGTAAGGTGCGAGCATGGCATTCGTAGACCCTGAAATCATCTTCGAGCAGTCCGACATAAAGCGCGCAGTCTCAACCGACAAAGCACCCGCGGCAATCGGCCCTTACTCACAGGCGATACAGGCAGGGGAGCTTCTATTCGTGTCAGGGCAGATTCCCGTCGACCCGGCTACAGGCGAGATTCCCGGCGCAGTCTCAGCACAGGCAAAACGCTCGCTCGACAACTTGAAGGCCATCGTTGAGGCGGGAGGGTACACTCTTGCTGACGTGGTGAAGACTACTGTGTTCGCGGCGGATATTGCGGACTTCGCGGAAGTCAACACTGTGTACGCTGAGTATTTCCCGAACAGCGCACCGGCAAGGTCATTCGTGGCGGTCAAGGATCTGCCCAAGGGCGTGAAAATCGAGATTGAAGCGGTAGCGTGGCGCAGGAAATAATCATTTGGAGGTAAGTTTTTCGACATGGCAGAATCAACAACAGCAGTGAACCCTTGCGGAGGCAGCGCGCCTTCAACGGGCGGGGGTGCAGGAGCTGAAGGAGGAGCGGCACAGCAGGGCGGGCTCATGGGAATGCTTTTCCCGCTGGCTATATTCGTGCTGATATTCTACTTCTTCATCATCCGTCCCCAGAAGAAACGCGACAAACAGCAGAAGAACATGATAGACAGCATAGCCCGGGGAGACCAGATAATCACAATCGGCGGCTTCTACGGGACTGTGCGTGAGGTACGTGATGACTCGTTCCAGATTGAGATCGCCGAGGGTGTCCGCGTAACAATCCTGAAGTCAGCAGTGCAGGGCAAGCGTTCCACAGCTACAGCCAAAACGGAGGCTTCTGCTTCATGAACCGCACCGACAGATTACGCCTCTGGATTGTGCTGATAGTAGTTGCGGCGGCGGGCTGTTACGCCTACTTCGACAGGAACGGGCTGAATTTGGGCTTGGACTTGAGGGGAGGAGCGCACATAGTCCTTCAGGCAAAAGGAACGCCGGAGAACCCCCTCGGTGATGACAGCATAGACAGGCTTCTTGCAGTTCTGAGAAACCGCATCGACCAGTACGGAGTCGCCGAGCCAATCATACAGAAATCCGGGGCTGACAGAATCATTGTCGACCTTCCCGGCATTCAGGACCCGGCCGCGGCATTGGAGCTTATCGGACGCACCGCGCAGATGGACTTCCGCGAGGTTCTGGACTCAACTGGGACTCCTCCTCCCGCCCCTATCAGGAGCAATTACGACAGCGACATTCAGTTTGTGCAGGCTCAGGAACGGTGGCAGAAGGCTATTGACCAGCTCGGCAACTCCAGCGCGGATTTCCAGGTTCGGGCAAAGTCAACCGTAGGAGCAATCGTAGCACCAGCTGAGGAAGCCGGGAGATTCTACCTTCTCGGCGCGGTGCTTCTGTCAGGAAAAGACCTCATCAACGCGGCAGTCAACCCTGACAGTCTGGGGCGAATGGGCGTGTCCCTTGAGTTCAGCAATGAGGGCGCGAGGCTCTTCGAGGAAGCGACGGCAAGGCTCATCGGCAAACAGCTCGCTATCGTTCTGGACAACGTCGTAATCTCAGCTCCCGTAGTGCAGGACAGAATCGCGGGCGGCCATGCTCAGATTACCGGGCGTTTCACGGCTGACGAGGCAGGAAGGCTCGCGATAATGCTCAAGGCTGGCGCGCTCCCTGTGGCGGTCGAAATTGCCGAGAACAGGTCAGTAGGTCCCAGCCTGGGGGCTGACTCAGTGCGTCAGGGACTCGAAGCGGGGCTTTTCGGCGCGGGAATGGTGCTTGTCTTCATGCTACTGTACTACCAGTTCCGGGGGCTTGCGGCGGACTTGGCTCTTGCTGTTACCGTCCTGCTGATATTCGCCGGGTTAATTGCCTTCAACGCGACGCTGACACTTCCGGGCATCGCTGGTATCATCCTCACTCTGGGAATGGCTGTTGACGGAAATGTGCTGATATATGAGCGCGTCAAGGAAGAGCAGAAATCAGGCAAGACTCCTATGGCCGCCCTTGATGCAGGATTCCGCAAGGCACTCGTAACAATCCTCGACTCCAACATCACGACACTCATCGCGGCACTCGTCCTGTTCTACTTCGGGTCAGGCTCAGTGCGGGGCTTCGGCGTAACTCTGTCAGTCGGTCTTGTCGCGAGCGTGTTCGCAAACATTGTCGTAACGCGGGCTATACTGCAGTTGTTCGTCAGGCGCGGAAAGGAGATAGTGAGGAAATGAGACACATTGACTTCATGAAGCACAGGAAGTTCGCCCTCACATTGAGCCTCGTGCTTGTGGCTGCCAGTCTTGCGCTTCTGTTCACGAAGGGGCTGAATCTCGGAATTGACTTCACGGGCGGCAACGTAATTCAGACAGAGTTCGACACACGCCCTGACATTGCCGAAGTCCGCGACGTAATATCGTCAATCGTGGCAAAAGGGGCGATGATTCAGAATTTCGGTGACAAGGGAATAATCATCCGCACCAACGAGGACACTGAGCAGAGCCGTGAAGCTGTCGTGAAAGCACTCACCGCGAAATATCCCGGCATGAAGGTTACAGGCTTCGAGAAAGTCGGGCCTGTTGTCGGGGGCGAGCTCAGGAGGCAGGCGGTAATCGGCGTGACAATCGCGCTGGTGGCAATCCTGATATACATCACGCTGAGATTCCAGTTCCGTTTTGCGGTCGTGAGCGTTGTGCCACTGGTGCATGACGTGATAATCGCGCTGGGGTTCTTCTCGCTGACTCAGATGGAGATAGGCTCGTCGTTCATCGCGGCGATACTTACGATTGTGGGCTACTCGCTGAACAACACGATAATCATCCTCGACCGTGTGCGTGAAAACTGGGGGACGTTGTCGCGTGAGGGCATCGTGAGCCTCGTCAACAAGTCCCTGAACCAGACTCTCGCACGTACAATCAACACGACACTGACGACTCTTTTCCCGGTAATCGCGCTGTGCGTGTGGGGAGGGCCGGTGCTAATGGCGTTCAGCTATGCGATGCTCGTGGGAATGATCGCGGGCACGTGGAGCTCTATGATGGTTGCTACGGGGCTTCTCTGCGAGTGGCAGCTGAAGAAGTAGCGTAACAGAGAAAGTTTATTCCCCCTTGTCTGAGAAGGCAGGGGGGATTTTTATTGCTTCGCGGCAATGCTGTTGTCTATCATCCTGTCAACGCGCTCCCAGAATTGTTTTGCGAATGCGAGCGTGGCGGGGACTTCAAGCCTTTGTCCGTCTGTCTCGAAGACTAACACGCCTTTGTTCTCTGTTACGGAGCGTTCTTTGATGTCTGAGCTGTCGCCCTTCATGAGGTAGTCAATCGGCCTGTCGAATACTTCGGATAACTTCTGCATGTAGTGTGGGCTTGGGACTGACGCGCCGCGTTCCCAGCGTGATACTAGGTTGCCTTCCGTGCCTACGAGGCTGCCCAGTTCTTCCTGGCTGAGTCCTTTTTCGCGCCTTAATGCTTTTATCAGGCTGCCGTCAATCATGATATTCACCTCTCATGAAGAAATATAGACTTGATTTCTAGGCTTTGCCATGAAACTCAAGGCTAGTATGTGGCACTTATCATACTAAAACTTGACACAGAAGAGAACGTGCGATATATTGTTGTTACAAGTCTAGCTTTTGAGGTCTAATAAATATGTGAGGGAGGCTATTATATGCAGTATACAGGCTTGGGAGGCTAGAAAATCTGATACAGGAAGGAATGAGATTCTCATGAGGAGAAAGTTTGCGAGTATTGTCGGCGTCGTGATGCTGCTTCTGACTTGCATTTGTCCGGGAGCTTGGGCAGGGCCGCGTGATGATGTTGTCAACTATGCTTGGCAAATATGGAACTACACGTGGACAACAAGCAGTACAGTACCGCGTTATAACTATGATTCCAGAAACGGGCCGGCGACTGTTACAGGTACGATTAAGGGAGTGCCTTACACATACGTTAACATGATTTCGTTCTCGGAATACAAGGCTTTATCCGTTGCTGATAAGGGAACTGTAGCTTCGAGCAACTCCATGAAATACGGCATGGTTTGCGCAACCCTCGTAACAGACTGTATAAGGCAAGGTTTCCCCTCTAGAAATTTGCCATTGCTGAACATGGTTATGTTTCACAAAAGCCGTTACAGCAGCAGTTATACCGGGCTAGTCTCATCTGTGTCGGATGCTGTATTCAACTACGATCATACGAAGGCGCAATGGCAGAACATCTGGGCGAATATCAGAAGCACACAGAAAAATTCCGGTTATCCTGCCTACAAGAAACTCCAGAAAGGCGATTATCTTAACGACTGGAATCATGTAATTCTTGTCGTTGAGAATGACACAAGCGCACAGAGGATAACGTACATTGATCAGACATCATGCTGGGATTCTGTAGCAAACGGCATGGTAGGGACGCATAAAGGGACGTACTATTATTCAGATTTATCGAATAAATGCTATGTTCCTATGTATGTTAACTATGGAAACTCAGAGCCGAACCCTACACCCGACACGTCAGGCATCAACCCCGGACTCCGTATGCTCACCACCACAATATACGCCAAGTCATTCACCCTCACTTCAGGCCGCTATGATGTCTACACTGACTCCAGCCTCACCACTAAGCTATCATCCACTGCTTGGACTGGCGAGAACGATGAAGACTACATTACAGGCGTGGGCAAGAACTCAAGCGGAACAGTCTATGCTCGCATCTCCTACCCCGTGGGCAGCACCAGAAAGACAGCATACGTGAGCCTCAAGAAAGTGTTTGTCCAGGGTACGATCAACGAAGAGGGCAAGAAAGCCAAGAACCGGCATTACGGCCTCTACAAGCGCAGAAATTCCGGGAAGAACAGCAATTACGGCGTTGACGCGGGCGACACAGTCTACAGGCTCACCGATGATGGCAGCTGGGTGCAAATCCTATATCCCACTTCTGGCAGTGTGTGGCGGATAGCGTGGCTCACCAAGGCCGACTATAACACGATGATGAGTCTCGGCACAGCACCCAAGATCACGACTACTAGCCTGCCCGATGCCTACGTGGGGGAAAACTACAACGCGAAGCTGTCTGCTACAGGAACGACACCGATAACTTGGTCCTGTAAGGGGGCTATGGCAACGGTAATCTATGGTTTCATGCTTGACGGGAAAAATTTCACATACACTAGCACTAATGGTGTCATAAACGGGAAAATCAAAAATCCATCATCGACGGCTACACCCTTCACCGTTACAATCACTGTTACCGCCAAGAACTCTTACGGTTCTGACACAAAGAAGCTATCCGTAACAGTCAGAGACAGGAAGCCAGTTATCAGCACGTCCTCACTTCCGCAGGCCACACAGGGGAGATACTACAGTGCTACCCTCAAGGCATCAGGCGCAACCCCCATAACGTGGAGCGCGAGCGGCCTTCCCAGAGGGCTGTCCATCAACAAGAGCACCGGCAAGATTTCAGGGACTCCGGCGGTCTACGGTACATTCAACAACGTAACAGTAACGGCCAAAAACTCGAAGGGCAGCGGCACAAGGACATTCAAGCTCATCGTCAACAGGCCTCCGTCAATCAAATGGACGCTGAAAGATGCCACAGCAGGCGTGTACTATAGTGACTATGTTACCGTGAATTACGGCACATCACCGTTTAAGGCGGCAGTCATAAGAGGCTCGCTCCCGGCAGAAATCTCAATGAGCGTGTCAGGCTCTAACGTATATTTCAAGGGAACGCCCAAGACCGCAGGCAGTTACAGCTTCACGCTCCGCATCACCGACAAGAACGGCGCGACAGCAACAAAGGCACTCTCAATAACCGTGAAGAAGAAGGCTCTCACGTTCACTTACTCCTTCGCGTCAGGCACAAAGGGCAAGTATTATTCAGACTGGGTGAAAGTCAGCGGCGGGACAACTCCGATAACCGTTTCTGTTTCCTCCGGCAAATTACCTAGAGGCACTTCCTTAAGTGTGTCAGGAGAGAGAATATATGTCAAAGGTGTACCAACAGCTACAGGAACATATTCGTTTACCCTAGCAGTGAAAAGCAAGGACGGAGCAACAGGTAGCAAGCAGTACAGCATATCGGTGATTAAATCGCTCACAACGAGGTCAGCGTCATCAACAAGTATGATGGGAACATCTTTATCTGTACATGACATCGGCACTTCAGGACAGGCTTCATCAACGCTCACAATCCCTCTCAGCGTCTCAAGCAGTGATGTCGTAGAGTCGTATGAAGGCAGGGACAGCGACATCGTGAAAGTTCGCGCGGGAAAATCCGTTACGTTCATGCTGGGTTACTGGGACGATACAGTGAAGGCTTTCTCCGTTTACGTTGACGGACGTATCGCGGAAGGCATCAGCATCTCGGATGAAGGAACGTTTTCCCTTCCTCCTGCGTTAGTTCGCGGGGACTTCAGGGTCTGCGTTAAGTCTCAATCCGAATCCGAAACGCTTAGGTCTGAAGAACTCTACATAATCTCAGAGTGATTCAGTCAGAAAATTTTTCCCCTCGGTTTCATGGCCGGGGGGAATTTTTTTTGTGTCAATTTTGTGCGTGAAGCTCACCGTTCAGCATGTCGATGTTGACCTTCATCACGTTCATCATGGCGGCCATGTTCTGCATGATGTTCACGGAATTTCCCGCGTTGGTCTCGATGAACTTCGTGAAATCCCCGCGCCCTATCCTCATAAGCAGCATGTCAGTGTAGGCCGTAACTGTGTAGATTCCCGGCTTGCCAGTGAGGAGTGAGTATTCCCCGAAAGTTTTTCCCTCCTTGAGGCTTCCCAGCAAATATTCATCATCAGTGCCGTAATTCACGAAGCACAACGCCCGGCCTGATACTATCTTGTACATGTCGCTGTTCCTCTCGCCCTCGCGGAGAATTACCCTGTCTTCCGGGACGCGGACGAATTTCGCCTGCTGCAATCCTCCTGCCTGAGTCAATGCCTGAGACTTGAGCCGGGCTACGTTCTCATCGGTCAGGAATTTCCCCAGCTTTATGCTGCCTGTGATGTAACGTATCAGGGGGGACTTCTTGAGGATTTCGGGCTTCTCGCAGATTATAGCAAGGAAGACGCTGCTGTGCCTCATTGTGTTTGCTACAGAGTTGGCTACGACCTGGATAAATGCCGGGTCTCTTTCCGCGAGCTTGTCGAAACCGTCAATCACAAGCACAAGCCTGTAATTTTCCTGAGCGCGGGCAATGTAACTCAGCGCGTCGTCCCAAAAACGAAATGGGGCGTATTCATTGAGGGCGTAAAACTTGATGACCTTTGCGGAAAACTCGTTCATGTTGGCGAGATTGCTTCCGTCAGAGGCCGTGAAGTAGATTGCTGACTTGTTGCGGCAAAATTCCTCCAGCAGGGTGGTTTTCCCGGTATTTTTCCCGCCGTGTATAAGCACAAGCCTGAAGCTTTCCCCGCTGTATGCCTTCTCAAGATACGCAAGCTCCTTTTCGCGCCCTATGAACATTTTATGACTTCATCCTCTTGCACATGGTGAAGATATTATACCCGTCTTTGCGCTCATAGCTCACACTGTCCATAATCTTTTTCGTGAGGAATATTCCCAGCCCGCCAATGCCGCGCTCCTCAGCCGACAATGTTACGTCAGGGTCAGGCCGTGAAAGCGGGTCATAGGGAGTCCCAGTGTCAGCAAAAGTGATTGAGACTGTACCGTCTGACTCTGTGATGGTGATACGCGCCTTCTCTGAGCCGGAATAGTGCGCGATGTTCACGAAAATTTCTTCTGCGGCAATGTTGATTTGGTTCAACGCCTTCATGTTACAGCCAGATTCCTCAAGAAAGCTGTCAATGAAGTCAAGCACCTCGTCAAGCCTGTCTATCTTAGCGTCAACAACAAGCTCCAAGTCATTCACCCCTGTATCTGTGTGTGTCTGCCGTAAAACTTCAGCCCTATCATAGTTATGTCGTCAAACTGCGGAGTGTACCCGGTGAAATCTGGGGGTATGTGTGTCTTTAGTCCGCGCAAAACTTAGTCCCTCCCGCCGTAATACTTCAGCACAAGCATAGTAATATCGTCAAACTGCGGAGCGTCCCCGGTGAAATCATCGACTGACTTCTTCATGACCGACAATATCCCTTCGACAGGCAGGCCCTCAGTATCATTCAGCGTGGCTATCATCCTGTCAGTTCCGTAAAGCTCATTCTGTGAGTTCGTTGCTTCTGCGACACCGTCTGTGTAGACATAGAGATTGTCGCCGGGATTAAGCGTGAACTCGCTGGGCTTGAAGCGTATTCCCTCCATTGTCGCGACGGCGGGACTCTGCTTGGTCTTGAAGAGTGTGTAGCCCTCGCCCGGACGGTAGATTGCTGGGTACTCATGGCCTGCGTTGGAGGCGGTAACATGGCCGGTCGAAATCTCCAGAATCCCAAGCCACACCGTAACGAAAAGTTCAGCCTCGTTGCCCTCACAGAGTTGCTCGTTCACGTCCGCAAGAATCTCTGAGGGAGTGCCGCCCATCTGCGCCCGGTTCTTGATGAGGGTCTTTGCTATCACCATGAACAGAGCCGCCGGGACTCCTTTCCCGGAGACATCGGCCATGACCAGAGCAAGATGATTATCGTCAACAAGGAAGAAGTCGTAGAAGTCGCCCCCAACCTCTTTGGCGGGGTTCATTGTGGCGTAAATGTCGAACTCTTTTCGGTCAGGGAACGGCGGGAATATTCGCGGCAGCATGTCGGCCTGAATCTGTGTGGCGATGTTCAGCTCCGCTCCGATGCGTTCCTTCTCGGCTGTTACTGCGGCCAAATTCTTGACGTAATCCTTGAGGGACGCGGCCATGTCGTTGAAGGACTGCGCAAGGTCTCCGATTTCGTCGTTGGTTCTGATTTCGGCGCGGTAATCGAGATTTCCCCCGGAGATTTTCTTCACGTCATGCTCAAGGGCGATTATCGGCTCGGTGAGCTTGCCTGAGAATTTCCGGGACGCAATCACCGCGAACGCCACCACCACCACAAACGCCCCCAAGAATGACAGCATGGTGTAGATGATTCGCCTGTTGACCGAACGAACCGGGGCTAGTATGACGCTCTCCGGGATTCTCACGCAGAACTTCCAGCCCGTGCCCTTTATCCTCGTGATTGTGGAGTAGGCGTAATATACCCTGCTGTCCGAGAGCCTGACTCCTGTTTTGCCTGACATGATTTCGTCGGCGAGGCTGTGCGTTACGTCATCGATTGTGAGGTCGCCTGAGGCCTGCTGATTGGGAGGGGCAATGATTTTCCTGTTACGGTCGACAAGGAAAGCGTAGGCATCTTTACCCATGTCAATATCGACAATGGCCTTGTACAAGTCCGACAGCAGTATATCCATGCAGACGACTCCGGCAAATTCCCCTTCAGCGTCGTAGAAGGGAGCTCCGCACGTTATCATCAGCCCCATGTTGTACGCGCCTGAATATATGTCCGTGAAGAATGCCCCTCCGGCTTTCTGCCCGTCCTTGTACCATGTGGACTCCTGGAAGTTGTAGTAATCTTCAGGGCCGTCTTTGGGGACACCGTATGAGGAGTTCTTGTCGTAAGTCAGCATAACTCCCGACTTTGTACCCGCGTAAATCACGGTTACTATCCCTTCTTCTTCCCTCATGACAGGATACCATTCCTGCCTGAGATTTCCCAGAAGGCTTATCTCGTCAATCACGCCTGACACATCGAAGCCTTTTCTGAGGACGGTTCTCTGCATGGTCAGAACTCCGTCATTCTCCATTCTAGGCGGCAGGACTTCATGCGGCAGATAATCCCGCGAGTTTACGTACAAATCGTGAATGTAGTCCGCGAAATTCCTGGCGTAACTGGCGTACTTCCCAAGCTCAGAGTCGGCGAGGTCTGTTTTGCTGTTGACCAGGCTGGCTAGGTTCTGCTCCATCTGGCGCGTGAGTGCTGATTCGCTGTCTTCCTGTATGCGGAACATCCCGGCGATTCCTACTGCTCCCGTGATGAGTAAAGCTATCACCGAAATGTAGAGCACGACTCTTTGCAGCTTCTTCCTGATTGTTGACTTGCTCATGTTGCGATAAATCCTCCTAGACTACTGCGTGTACCTGGTTTTCCCCGCCCGAATAGCTGAACGAGGCCCGTATTGCGCGGTGCTTTATGATTGCGAGGCTCATGATGTCGATTTCGTCCTCGTCCGGGTCAATGCGGAAAGGGTTGTACTTTTCCCCGCCGTAATGAATACGGGCTGATATTGCGTCCCCGAATGTTACTGAGACGGAAATTCTCGCGTCAGGGTGAGCCTTCTGGATTCTCAGCGCAAGTTCCTCAATGCAGCTCTGAATCTCAAGGACACGCTTCATCTTCACGCCCCGCTTCATGGCCGCCATCTCTAGAATCTCGTTTGCTCCCTCAAGAGACTCGGCATTGGGCAGAAGGCAGAAGTCAGCATCATATGACAAGGATTTTCCCTTCGGCATTACCGGCTCAATGTAGAGGAGGGACGAGAAGAGTATGCTGACCGGGACTCCGATGAACAGCCCGGTGAGGAAATACGCGAGTCCTGCTGAGATCCCAGCCCTGAGTCCTGCTGACGAATAGACACCGCCAACAATCACGCATAAGACCGCAAGCAGACCGGAATATCTCCCGTAATCCGGCCATGTCTTGAAGGAAATCCGCCCGGACTTCACGAGGAAGTGCCAGCCGTGAAACATCCCCATTCCCGCAATGATGACGCACACAACCTCGTGCATCACTCCGGGAATTTTTACCGAGCCCGCGCCCATCATGACGGCAGACAGCACACACCCAATCACACAGCCGATTGCGCCGTAGACACCGAAGAACAGCCCCAGCGTTGACGGGAGGAAGTTCTTGATTCCGGCGTATGAGGGGAGAATGCCTGTGAGCTGGACGGGAGCGTCAATCACGAAATATGCCACCGCGCAAAGCAGGGTCAGCGTCAATTTCTCACGGTTTCTCATTAATTGCCTCCAGAAATTTTTTCCCGTTCATGTGTATAATGTGGTCTGGAAATTCCGCAATCCATATTTCAGTCTCCCACGCTATGAACTCCGAGAAACGCTTGAATGTCCTGAAATCGGGGAAAGCTGTTATGTAAATCCTGCCCGCGCTGACATTTTCAGTCATGGCTTCTATTTCTATTATGCGTTCCGGCGTTGCTGCTCCCGAAGATGTTACGCACTCAATGAAGAACAGCATGTTACTTCCCCTGTCATAAAGAATAATGTCGGGCATCTTGTCATGAACGCTGATGTTAAATCCCAGAATGTTAAGGAGTCTGTCATTCTTCATCAGGTCTCTTTTTGCTGTGTCTCCGATGTACAGGCATTCAGACGCAGGAATGAAGCGCGGGGCAAATTCTTCAAGGACTGATTTCTGCAGAATGTTATGCTGGCCTTGAGAGAACATAAATTCCATGCCGTTGACTTTCACGGGGAGTTTATTCATTTCGCGCCTTGAGCTGTACAACTCAGCCAATGATTTGTGACGTGAAAGGAAAACAGCTTTTTCTTCCTCCCACATTCTGCTTCCGAAACTCTGTATCAGCCTCAGCAGGTCATTTTCCCCGATGCTAGCCATTGCCAGAAGTGTATAGCAGCATAAATCATTCCTCTGCCTTTCAGGGACTCCGAGCGATGACAGAATATATTTCGCCTCATCAATCTTGCTCATCGCAGAAAGCCCCCAAGAATCCCATCACATGCTTCAACCGTCATTTTCCCGGAAATCATGAGCCTTTCTCCCATAGCGTCAATAATATCCATACCGGGAACAGGAACAGAATTTATCTCCATAGAGTTGACCTGCGTCGACCCGTCAAGAATCCTGTAATACCTGTCATACATTGACGAGTTGAACAGAACGAAGAGGCCGTATACAGTTTTTTCCGTGAGGGATACCCCTGACTCGGAGTCGATGAAGTTAATCTTGTTGTCTGTACTTATTGAGAGGTAATCCGGGAATCTCCCCGCAAGGTAAACACCGCACTGAAGCCGCCGTGATTCCTCCTTTGAGGTAAAGCGTTTCACGAACAAGTAATTTCTGTTTTCCTGAAGAAGCCCCCTGCGCGTGGAAATAATGTACTCGTTCTCTTTGCCGAGCGGAAAGACAATATCCCCTCCGCGTATATGGCAGGAGCGGAACAAAGGCACAGTATTTTTCCCGGCCTCATCACGCAACAGTTCACTGCATCGGAAATCAACCGTCAAGCCCGTACGCATTCTCATTCCTTCCGTAACCAGAGTCCGATTCATGGCCGCGAATCGTTCCAGTATATCCGCTTCATTCTCATCCGCCGCAAGAAAAACGTAATTATCCCGCCCAGACACCACCGAGCTGTATGAGGCCTGAAAACTGGTCATTCCTGCGAAGCTCCCGTCAAGCGAAGTCGTTACAGTAACTTTGCGGGGCTTTTCGTGAGTTTTCGCCAGCCTGATTATCACGGTTTCCTGAAGAATGTCATCACCGTCAAAAATATTCCTTCGGGCTCTGAACAAGTGTATATGCTTCAGCACTCCTTCAGAAAACAGCTTCTCGCGGAATTTGCCGAAATACGCCCCGGATGTCCACGAGCGCGGGATAATGTACACAAGCTCCCCGCCCTGTTTCAGGTTGAACATGCTCATGGCCGCGAACATGAAATAGAGGTTGGGCGTTCCTCCGCAGATGTCAGGCATCACTTTTGCTTCAGGCGAGCTCCCTGATATTTTCCTGTACGGCGGATTCCCTACGACCATGTCAAACTCTTCATGCCCGGTCCTGCCGAAGCCGTATTCATACCCCTGCGAGAGAATGTAGTCGTCCGTCCTGATTTCGTAGTCGAGTCTCAGCGTGAGATTCCTCTTCAGCAGCTCAAGGTTTGCCATCAGAAGCTCCGTCATGCTTTCATCATTCTCATAGCACACCAGCTTCACATTCTTGATGTTTCCCGCCGCGTCAAGCCTTTCCGCCAGAGCCGAAGACAATATCCCTGTCCCTGCTCCCGGGTCCAGCACCGATATGCTGTCTTTGTCCGCGGGAATCGTGAACAGCCCGGCCATAAATTCCGCTGTCTTTCTGCCCGTGAAGAACTGCCCGCGTGTTTTCCTCCCGTGCTTGCGGTTAGCGGCGGCGTATTCAGCTGTAGCCTCAGATACTGCTCTGGTTATGCCCGCCAAAACTTGAGCCTCCTTAACCACGCGAAGAATGTCGGCTCAGTCATAAGCACTCCCAGCACTATAGCAATTCCCCCGGCGACTTTCGGCCATGTTATGATTTCCGGCTCAGTCCCAAGAAACTCGGCCAGCACAGGCGAGACTGCCATTGTCATTATGATTTCTGTCGAGAATATCAATGACGTGTTCAGCGGACTCACATACCTTTGCGCGTAAACCTGAACGATCCCGTAAAGCCCCCTGATGAAGAAGCTCACGTAAATCACGCTCCCCCAGAACTCATGATTGGACGGAAGCCCGAACGGTATACCCTTCACGAGGACTTCACACACCCACAATACGAGGCTGAACACGAAGCAGAAGAACATCTGACCCATCGCTATGATTGACGGGTTGGACGAGGCTGAATATTTCCCGACGCTCACGACATACAGCGCGAACGCAATGTTGGAGGCCGTGAGATAAAGCACGCTAACGTTCAGGAAGTCAGAGATTCCCGCCTCAGACATGCACATTAACCCGGCGAACACCATAATGATTCCGCAGAATGTCCCTTTGTCGGGTATCTGCTTGTACTCCAGGAACATTATTGCTGCTATGAACACGAAATTTGTCGACAGCACCGCGTTTATCATGGCCGGGCCGAGTCCTGACACCCCCATGAGCAGGAACAGGTTGAACGCGACCAGCTGCCCGGAAAGTATCATGCTCTGTTTCACCTGCCTGGTGTCGATACGGAACAGTTCCCCGAAAAAGAATGCCAGCGACATCACGAGGCCGATCAGATTTGTTACGCACAGGAACGCGAAGTGAGGGACGGAATCAGGTACCCATATCAGGAAGACGTACTGTATTGACGCGAAGAATGTTATTGCGAAAAGTGAGATATTTGCCTCAAGCCTGTTCATTTTTCTGTCACAGTGAATTTGTCTATCATGTATGAAGGTCTGTCTCTAGTCTTAAGAGTCCTCAAGCCCTCATCGCCCAAGTCTTCCTCGAAATTGCAGTAAGTGAAGCCCAAGCTCATACACATTCTCAGGAACTCGTGCTTAATGGCTGTGTAGATGGCCGGAATGCTCCTGTCAGCTTTCTCCGCGTCGGCCTCAAATACTGTGTCGGACAGCGGGAAACCGTAAGAGTAGCCTGCAAGTTTCCCGTCAACAAACATCACAATCCCTGACACTCCCAGCTCGAAGAAGTCATCAAGCACACACTGTATGCATTCGTTGTCCTGCCTGAGCTGCTCTGCGTGGGCGGGGTCATCAACGACAGATAATCTCTCCTCAAGCCATCTGTACTGGAAGCCCCGTACCATGTCTATATGCTCAGGGGCTATCAGTCTGGCCTCATATCTGCCCTCATATACCCTGTGGAACTGGTGTATGTTTTTGCGTTTCACCGCGCGCCCGTGTCCGTCCAGGTTGAAGAGTTCCTCAACGCTGCACACATACTCGGAGTAGTTACGGTTAAACTCTGCCGTGAATCTTCCGGGAAACATGGCCGTGATTATGTCTCTTGCTGACTGTGTTACGGTCTGGAACTTCACCCGGCAATTGTGGCTGTGAGCGTCATCGATTACGTTCTGTACTGCATGCCTCAGCGCGTCCAAGTTCTCACGCGGACCGAAAGGGAAAAGGTATGCCCGTTCGGAATCATTGCAGAGTTTGGAGCGGAGAGTGTAAAGATAGCCCTCATGCTCGCAGAAAGAGTCGCCGTATTTGTGCCTGAGGCTCCATGACGACACAAAAGAGTGCTGGCATGACCCCTCGCCGTATCTGAACGTGTAGGAATCTGCCAGCGTCTTCATCCCCAGTGTGAGGGGCTGGAAGTTGAGCATTGCTACTCGATGTTCAGCAGCTCGTCAAACCCGGTAACTTCGAAGATCTCCTTGATCTCCTGATTCGCGTTCTTGACCGTCATTTTCCCCTGCTTGTTCATGAGCTTCTGCGCCTTGAGGAGTACTCTGAGTCCTGCTGATGACACGTAGACGAGCTTGGACATGTCGATTGTGAGGTCTGTTACCCCGTCGAGCTTGCCTGTGATTTCGGCTTCAAGCTGGGGAGCTGTGGTTGTGTCGAGGCGGCCGTCAAGCGAAATTGTGAGTGATGAACCCTTTGCTTCTTTCGTGAGTTCCATGTGAGAATTTTCCTCCTGTTGTTGTTGGGATTTGTTCACGGGAGAAATTATCATTTTTTCCGCGCCCTGTCAAAATCTTGCGCCCTCATATCCTCACAATGAGACTGTTCGTACCCAGCGTGTTGGTGTACTGGACATCCCCCGACAGCTTCATGATGATGGACAGTCCTGCATCATTCTTCCGGCTCTCGGTCAGCGCATGATAGTATTCGGTGAGGTTGAAGGGCTTGCAGTCGTCCCGCATTCGGATGATAAGCTCCTTGCCTTTTGCCACGAGTCTGGCGTTGATACTGTGAGTCCTGCCGTCATTGAAACCGTGTTCCGCGAGAAATATCGCAAGCTCCTCCGTAACCAGCCCGTAAGACTGCGCCCGCGCCCTGTCAAAATCCTGCGGCCTCATATCCTGACAATGAGGTTGTTCGTACCCAGCGTGTTGGTGTACTGGACATCCCCCGACAGCTTCATGATGATGGACAGCCCCGCGTCGTTCTTCCGGCTCTCAGTAAGAGCGTGGTAGTATTCGGTGAGGTTGAACGGCTTGCAGTCGTCCCGCATTCGGATAATAAGCTCCCCGCCTTTTGCCACAAGCCGGGCGTTGATGCTGTGATTCTGGCCGTCATTGAAGCCGTGTTCCGCGAGAAATGTAGCAAGCTCCTCCGTAACCAGCCCGTAAGACTGCGCCCGCGCCCTGTCAAAATCTTGCGGCCTCATATCCTCACAATGAGGTTGTTCGTGCCAAGCGTGTTGGTGTACTGGACATCCTTCGACAGCTTCATGATGATGGACAGCCCCGCGTCATTCTTCCGGCTCTCGGTCAGCGCGTGGTAGTATTCGGTGAGGTTGAAGGGCTTGCAGTCGTCCCGCATCCGGATGATAAGCTCCCCGCCTTTTGCCACGAGTCTGGCGTTGATACTGTGAGTCCTGCCGTCATTGAAGCCGTGTTCCGCGAGAAATGTAGCAAGCTCCTCCGTAACAAGCCCGTAATTTCTCGCCCTCCTCATGTCAGCCCCGTGTTCCAGAGCGAACGCCACCGCAACATGAGACAGCTCGTAAACCTCATCCGTTGACCCCGCAATCACAGCGGCCTCGTCTTCAGGCTTTACCCCGAAACTTTCAGGCAGAAGAAGCATTTTGTCCCGGAAACTTGCGCCCTCGCCGTTCACGTACACATAGGCCACAGCAACCGCACTCAGCAGGGACATGCTGGCCACCCTTGAGACCCACGCCCCACGGTAGCCCATGACATTAAGCAGGAAGAACATGATAGGCACAATATTTCCGCACTCAA
>JAFSRQ010000032.1 GCA_017446055.1 Synergistaceae bacterium
GCAATTCAGACAAGCAGCAGCTCCCATAAGTACCGTAATACCTTCGGGAGTTCTAGCCTTTACATTTGCGCCCTGCCTTATCAGGTACATTATTTCTTTTGCTGATGTACCTTTTGTGCTGGCGGCTCTGAACAGATCATCGGTTGCGCTCATGAATTATCATTCTCCTTCCTTCATTACAGCGAGGATCTTCCCTATGATGCTTTCGGGAGTCCCGCGGGCTACAGCAGCCTTCATCACATCCCGCACGTAATCCCTTCCGCAATCCTCAGCAACAGCACCAGCAATCACCCTTATTACCCCTAACCTGCGCTCAGAATCAGCGTCATCCATTGGCATCAAGGCAATGTGCAACGCCCCCTGCAAGGCCGTCAGCAAAGCTCCTGTGTCAGCAAATTCCGGCTCAGACTTCAGACCGTCAATCACACTCTTCATCTTTGCGGGCGTAGTATTGCGTGATCCTGCGGCATCGAATAATACATTAGTTTTTTCCCTGAGAGTCATAGTCCTTATCACCTCCGCGATTAGTGTAAAAAAAAAACAAACTGTCATCAGTCAACCTACGTATCATACTGCGCTGAAAGTCTGTGCTAATATTACGTTCACGCAAAGGAGGAATCACCACATGAAGAAAGTAGCAGTAATTCCCGGCGACGGCATCGGCCCGGAAGTCATCGGCGCGACCCTCGAAGTCCTCAAGAAGGTAGCACCCGGACAGTTCGAGTTCCGCGAGGTCTCAATGGGAGGAAACGCAATCGACAAATACGGCGAACCCATGCCCGCAGAAAGCCTCAAGATTTGCCAGGACGCAGACGCAACATTACTCGGCGCGGTTGGAGGCCCCAAGTGGGACAACATGCCCCCGGATTTGCGCCCCGAACGCGGACTCTTGGGTGTGCGCAAAGGCCTTAAGGTATTCGCCAACATCCGTCCCGCAAAAATCTTCGCCCCCCTCGCCTCAGCATGTCCCCTCCGCAAGGACATCGCCGACAAAGGCATCGACTTCATCATCGTGCGTGAATTGACGGGAGGAATCTATTTCGGGAAGCACGAGGCATTCACCACACCAGACGGCGAGAAGGCAGCCCGTGATGTCATGGAGTACACAGAGCATGAGATACGCCGCATCGCTCACGTGGGCTTCAAGATGGCCATGAACCGCCGCAAAATCGTAACCTCAATCGACAAGGCCAACATCCTCACGTCGTCTAGGCTGTGGCGCGAGGTTGTCTGCGATGTCGCGAAGGAATACCCGGAAGTTACGCTGAATCATCTCTACGTCGACAACGCTTCAATGCAGCTCATCCGCGTTCCTCATGAGTTCGACGTGATTGTTACGGAAAACACGTTCGGCGATATTCTGTCGGACGAGGCAAGCCAGATTGTCGGCTCAATCGGAATGATACCCAGCGCGAGCTTGGGCGACAACAACCGCGGGCTGTACGAGCCTATTCACGGTTCTGCGCCTGACATTGCCGGACAGGACAAGGCCAATCCGATTGGGACGATACTCTGCGGGGCGATGATGCTTCGGTGGTCGTTCGGGATGAATGATGAGGCTGACAGGATAGAGCGGGCGGTTGACGAGGTGCTGAAGGCAGGATTGAGGACGGGTGATATTTTCACGGAAGGCACAACGCTGATCGGCGGCTCAAGGATGAAGGACGAAATCATTTCCAGACTGTAGAATTTCCGAGGGGCTTTGCGGGAGTGCAGAGCCTCTTTTTTTGCGGACTGTGTGAGAGTGGAACGACAAAAAAGAAGAGTCCCCGTTAATAGGCGTTAGGGACTCTTCCTGCGCATAGGTTTTGTTGGTTGCGTTTATTCGTGTGTGATTGCGTTGTTAGAATACGTTCACGTATATAGCCGCAGCACCGTCATAATCATTGTCTGCTAATTTAGGGTCAGCATCGGCTGCTTTTTTCAGTCCGTAATCTTTGGCTTTGTCCTTAAGCAAAGTGTTGATAGCACCTGTAGCGGCAGGCAACGTGTACTTCAGCCACACCGTACTGCCTGAAATTTCCACGTAGTAAGTCCCGGCAGTAGCATCAGCTGCACCAAATACATCCTCATTCTTGATGTACTTTTTCGCCCCTGTGATAATAGTAGCTGCACCGCTGGATGTATCTGCAATTGCTGCTGCGGCGTTTGCAGGTTCTGCGTCATTGTACATGATTATTGCCGCTGATAAATTCTTGAAGCCCTCTGTGATTTTCGTTACCTTCGCGGCGTTCTGCGCGTCTGTCCCTGAGATGAGCATCATTGTTCCCAGCAAGCCGATAATCGTAATCACTATCAGCAGTTCGATGAGTGTGAATCCTTTGTATGTCCTCTTCATGTGAATCTTTCCTCCTTATGTTTTCCCTTCCTGAATGCCCGCCTATCTTGCACCCAGCTCCTTGCACGGACTCTCACCGCGCACCTTCAACGCCAAGTTTCGAGGAAGTGAGGAAATTTTTTGCACACAACCCTTAACGCCCCGCCTTATTCTGTGATATAATTACCGCAGATAAGGTAAGACTATGGAGAATTCTCCACACAGTCATGTGCAGAAAATTATTTTTGACTAAAAGTATTATAGCACAAAGCCTTATCTTTTTGTTATGACCTCACATAAATTTTTCACACGGCAAATACCGCCCCTATCATGGCCGCAATCCCTAAGTCCCAGCAATGCCTGAAATATGAATCCTTCCCTGTGATAGAATCTCGCCATCCATAAAGTGAAAGGAGAGCTTCACGAATGAGCATCAAGAAAATTGCCGCACTGGCATTCATGTCCGTATTCGTGATTTTCTGGGCAGATGAGCTTCCTGCCGCAGGCGTGCCATCACGCTATGACCGCCCTGACGTAATATATCCCCGAAACCCTCCCGTTGTACGCCCCAATCCCCCATCACGCCCACAGTTTGACCGCAGGGAACAGGAACGCCGAGACCAATTGCGGTGGGAGCAGGAACGCAGGCAGCGGGAACAGGCCAGACGCGAGCAGGAACGCCGGGAATACGAACGCCAGCAGCGTGAACGCCTCGAATACGAACGAAGGCAGCGCGAAATCAGAGACCAGAGAGAACGAGACCGCCGGGAATTACGCCAGCTCGAACGCGAACGCCGCGAGTACGAACAAAGACAGCGAGACCGTTACTACTACGATGAACAAGACCGCCTCGAATATGAACGCAGAGAGAAGGAAAGACGCACCCAAGATGCCCTGGATGATTTCTTCCGCAACCTGTTCAAGTAATCCGAAGAAAGGAGAATTAATCATGAAACTAGCCATCAAGTTATCCGCAGTGTTATCCCTGCTCGTAATTATCTCAGCAGGAACTTCATTCGCGGCTATATCATCGGTCAATGACATCAAGTCAGCAAAAATAGGAGTACTGTCCGGCTCAGTCTCAGAATATCTAGCGTCTGAGATAGTCAGCGGCGATTCCGGCAAAGTCATTCCTTACGGCTCAATCAGCGAAGTGATTTCCGCGCTCAGAAGCCGTGATATTGATGCGGCTGTCATGGACGAGTCCCCGGCAAGATACTTCGCGATAGGCAGCAGTGAGTTCAGGATACTTGCCGACCCCTTGGAGAGTGAGTACTACGCAATAGCCTTCAAGAAGGGAAATCCTTTGCGCGATGATGTGGACAAAGCACTCGACTCAATCATAGCCGACAAAACTCTTGCGCGTATCATGGGCAAATATCTTGATGATGACCCTGACCCGGCTAATATCGACATGAACAAGGGCGCGAGGGGCGGAAAATTGTGGGTGGGATGCGCGGCCTCATTCCCTCCGTATGAAGAGAGAATATCAGAAGGCTTTGTTGGGATCGACATAGAGCTTTGCGCGGCAATCGCCAAGAGACTCGGCAGGGAGCTTGTTGTTGTGGATTACAGGTTTGACGCGCTTCCTGAAGCATTAGAGTCAGGCAGGATTGACATGATATGCTCGGCTCTGGCTATAACTGAGGAGCGTTTGAGGACTATGGACTTCACGAAGCCTTACGACGCGAACCAGGAAGTTGTGCTTGTGCTTGCTGACGGGAAATAATGAGACCATGAAGACGAGAAGCTCCCCCGGCCATGAACTGGGGGAGTTTTTTTTTGCGGACTAGTCTGTTCTGTCCATCTCTGTGCCTATCTTGTTGCCTGTGAGACTGCCTATTATCACGCCGATTATCGCTCCGTGAATTGTTCCTGCGATTGCACCTGCCGGGCCCATAGCGATTCCTGTCCCGGCTCCGAGTTCTGCCCCGGCTAATGCTCCTGCGATAATTCCTCCTGTTGTGCCGACTGCCTCAGATGTCCTTTTCGCCATGATGATTAGTCCTCCCTGTCAATTTCTGTGCCTGCTTTGTTGCCACGAGCGCACCTATTATCACGCCGATTACCGCGCCTGCTGTTGACCCTGCCACCGCTCCCAGAGGCCCAAGCACTACCCCTGTTCCCGCGCCCAGTGCCGCGCCTCCTGCTGCGCCTGTTACCGTACCGACTGCCTCAGATGTCCTCTTAGCCATGTATAGCGTTCCTCCCTGTCATGAATCATGCCGGGCCGAATATCCAGCCTGCTATGCCTCCTGCTATTGCCCCAATAACCGCACACACTGAGCCGCCGATGAGTTGCACCTGCCAATGCTCCGAGCTTCGCGCCAGTCTTTGAGGGCTTTATCGTGAAGTCCTTTGTCGTCTCCGTCGTGGTCTCAACAGTCCCGTCATCATGTTTCCTTGACCATGTCCGAACGGTAGTTGTAGTTGATGTTGCTGTGCCAATCGGAATATCTTTCGTGGCTTCCCAGACAGCTTTTGCCGTATCACTTGCCTTGCTCACGAATGCGCCTCCTCATAAGTTCACTAAACTCTTTCTGCTCAATCCTGCCAGCCTGCGCACAAACCTCGCAAACATTCCTTCACGCCTCCGTAATCCCTTCATGGCCGCTACAGCCTCATTGATTCCTGCCTCATCCCAGAGACGCTCGAAACGTTCAGCCTGAACACTAGCCTCAATGCCGAGCATATTCCGAATCACCCCGAACGCCGGAACATTGCCCTCAATCCCGGGACATTCGCGCTTCAGCTCCCTCATGCATGAGAGTATTGCGTACTCTTACTTTGCGCACTCAATCATTGGCGGCAGGGGGAAGAAACTCGTCATTACTGCGGGCAGCCTCTTTCCGTGAAGGTCTCTCAGCCTCCCTTCAAGCTCCTGAAACTCTCGCCGTCCTTCCTCCGCGCTAATCATCGTCCTTCTCTTCGTCAGTCTTGTCTTTGTCGCTGACCAGTTCGATGACTTTCTTCACCGCCCATTCCGTTAGCTTGCCCACGGGGTTAGGCATGTTTGGCGGGTAAGGGTAAGGTCCTGGGTAAACCATTCCTTTTGTGCCTCCTTGTGATTTGTTTTTGCGGGGAAATTCAGTGTTTGCATAATACTATGAGAAGGGGGGGGGGATTGTCAAGTGTGCAGAATACCTCCCTTGAGATGAGAGATGACTCACACCTTCAAGAGAGCAGGTACATTCTACACCATGAGGCCGGATTTGAGCGTGAAACTTTTTGTGCTATAATCTCCCGCGTGGAAACGTGGCCGAGCGGTCGAAGGCGGGCGCTTGGAGAGCGTCTTAGGAGCAATCCTACCAGAGTTCGAATCTCTGCGTTTCCGCCATTTTTTGTCATAATCTTCCATTATCGTTCCATTCTCCGAACATTTTCCCGGCTTTAGTGTTCTCGACCAGACGTGCCAGCCTTCTGCAGAAAATTTCAGTGTCTCTCCTGTCTCGTTGTATAGTGTCAACACGAACTCTCCTGTAAAGTTCAGGAAAACGCAAAAAATTCTCCCATGTTCCTAAATCTTCCTGAAGTGCCGTCAAAATATCCCTGTCTATCTTGAAGCTAGATTCTGACATGTCAGGAAGAACCTTGAGCCTGGCATCCGTCATCATTCCCAGACGTTCAAGCCTCCTGCAGCGTTCCTTGTTCAGCTCTGACCACCTGCTGCCGTGTCTGCGAGGGGTAAATCTCTGTGCTGTAATGCCATTGCTGATAGTCTTGCGGATACTGTCAATCCAGCCGAAACATAAAGCCTCTTCCACAGCATCAATGTAGCGTAACTGTGATGATTCAGATTTTCCGCGCTTCACAACAAGCCAGCATTCACAGGCCGTATCATGGTTATCTTCAAGCCATTTTCGGAAATCATAGCGGCTGATACAGTCAAGAATCTTCATCGCCAGCAGTCATACACAAACGCAGGCGGCACGTTGAACATCACAAAACGCGTCTTCATGTGCGAAAATTTCTTCTTCAGGACGTGCTTCATGATTGATGAGTACTGATAAGCTACAAAATGTCCGTCAGGCTTCAGGCACTTCAAGACAGCATTAAGGATTCTCACAGTCATTTTCGGCGGAAGGACAGTAAACGGCAGGCTCGAAATCACAAAGTCAAGCCGCTCTATCCCGTTCTCGTTCATGTACCTGTACAGCTCCTGCGCATCACTGTGCAGCGTCAGCCCCTCATGCCGCGGGTGCTCATCACGTATCATCTTCTGGAGTGCCGGGTCAATCTCGAACACAAGAATCTTCGCGTCAGGCCGTGCCCGTCTCACAATCTCCCGCGTGAAGACCCCCGTCCCTGCTCCCAGCTCGGCAATGTAGCGGGCATTCTCCCAGTCAACCCGGTCAAGCATAGCCCTAGTCAGAAATTTCGAGCTTGGCGCAACGCTTCCGATTCGTCTGGGCGAACTCGCAAATCTCTTCAGGAACGTCATACTCTCCTTAATGTGCAACGTTAATTCCCTCCGTATGTGCTATTATTTCTGAAATCCACATAATTATACAGGGGGAAAAAATTTCATGGCCGACAAAAAACGTCTCGTTGTACTCACAGGTGCGGGCATAAGTGCGGAGAGCGGCTTCAAGACATTCCGTGACTCCGGCGGCTTATGGGAGCAGTATAACGTTGAGGATGTAGCCAGCATTCAGGGGTGGCGCAGGAATCCTAAGCTCATGACGGACTTCTACAATGACCTCCGCGCACAGCTTGAACACGCACAGCCCAATGAAGGCCACAAGGTATTAGCCGAGCTGGAAGAATATTTTGACGTTCGCATAATCACTCAGAATGTCGACAACCTCCACGAGAAGGCCGGGAGTCATAACGTCCTTCACCTTCACGGGGAACTGACAAAGGCGCGTCCTGAGAATGACGACCGGGAGAGCAAGGTTATCGATATAGGCTACAGGGCATTGTCTTACGGTGAGAAGAATGCTGACGGCGAGACTCTCCGGCCTCATATCGTGTGGTTCGGGGAGGCAGTCCCGGCAATCACTGAGGCGGCAAGGCTGGTGAGGAGCGCGGACATTTTCGCGGTTGTGGGGTCATCGCTTGTGGTTTACCCGGCGGCGGGACTCATTCACGACTTGCGGGGCGGCACTAAGTCATACCTGATTGACCCGGCGGAGGTTGATGTTCCGGGCTGGCTGAACTTCACGGTGATACGGGAGCCTGCTTCTACGGGAGTCGCCAAGATGAGGGATGAGCTGCTGAAGGAGTTTTCCTGATGTGTTTTTTCCGCGACTTTCCCCTTGCAGAAGAGTCGACCCCACCGTTCTGCGGACACCTCCCCTTGCTCAGGAGAGGCAGGAAGCCCGGAGACTCTCGTCCCCCCTGCCAATGGGGGATACAGGGGGGTATCTTCTCCCCACAATACAGGGGGTTGTGTTTTACTGGGGAAACGGCTTTCATACGCTACAGTAAGGAGTTGACACTATGCCGCCATACACACCGCAACTCATTGAACGCGCTCGAGTTTTACGCAAAAACATGACTCCCCAGGAACGCCGCTTGTGGTATTGCTTTCTCCGCAATCACCCTCTGAAATCCTATAGGCAGAGACCGATCGGAGGCTATATCGCGGATTTTTATTGCAGGAAACTCATGCTCGTAATCGAAATTGACGGCTCGCAGCATGATGATGAGGAAGCAGCCTAGTATGACAATGTACGCACTGAATATATGAACTCTTTAGGCTTGACTGTCATACGCTTCAAGAATCACGAAATCGACCATGAATTCAGCAGTGTATGCGGCAAAATTAACGCCATAAGAAAACAAAACAAGGAGGAATAAATCACAATGGCATTCAAACGCTGGCAGAACGTCCCCGAAGTCCAAGAGGCAGCATCAAAACTCGCAGACTCAGCCCGGAATTACGCCGCCCTTCTCGCCGAGAACACCACCGAAAGCAAGTCCCAGGCGCAAAAACTCTGGTCGTCAATGTCAGCGTCATACTGGGATATACTTTTCGCCCTCGTTGACGCTCAGACAAAGACCATGCCCGAAACGCTCACGTTTGACCCGGAAGAACGGCTCTTCATCGACCTAGGATGCCTTCCCGGCGTACTCAGCCTCAGCAAGAGCTTTGACCCTAAAGCGTGGCTCGAGACGAAATGCGCAGGAGACATTTTCCCCGTGATGACGTTCTCGGACTACATCGCAGAATCTTGGGCAGCTGTTACCGGCAATGAAGCTCCCGTACCCAATATCGGAATGTCCCTAAGTGCGAGGATTGCGACTCTTGAGGAATCACTCTTCACGGCTCAGGGCCAGCGGGACTCGTTCATCAAGGCACTTGCGCCCAAATACCCGTCAAACCTCAACGTTGCCCAGACTCTCCAGAACCTTGACGAATATCTTATGTCAGCAACGAAGGTGAACATGAGAGTCCCCGAATACAGAGAAGGCAGCGAGCAGGCACGGCAGAAATTATCCCAGCAGAGGAAAGCATATATTGACGCGGAAAAGGCCGTATTGCTCTTCATGTCGTCAGCACAGAAAAACGAGGCTAACCCCCTGCCTTTGCCCATCCTCGAAAAGTTCACGGCCATGCACGAGAAGACCAAGATTATCGCCAAGGAGATACTCTACTCACAGATTGACGAGGTCAAGATAGCCCGCCGCACCAAGAAAATCACAGACACATGTGCGCAGATGACAGACGCAATGAAGCGAGGCGAGTTCCGCAGCATGATCATGAAGAAGCGCGAGTATCTCACAGTCCCGGCCAAGAACGCCCGCTGTGATACGTCCCTTCTCTGCCAGCCCGGAGCGACTCCCATCGATTACGCCAAGGATTTCGACATCGTCCGCGAGTTTACCGGGATGGATATCGAGATGTTCAACGTACCAAGAGTCAGAATGTACGGTATTCCCCGCGTGATTTTCGTGCCCGGTCAGGGTCTGGGAACATATGACTGGTCTGACCACACGATACTGATTCCCGCGTTCCCTGTCGGCGGAAATGACAAGTCCGTGAGTTACGCCCTCGGCACGTTCAGGTGGGACTCGGACGAGGACAGGAAGCTCAAGACTCCCTACGAGCAGCAGATAAAGGAGAACAGGAAGAAATCACTGCTTGCGCTGGCGGCTTCGTTCTACAAGGACTATTCCCTGTGGATGACGAAAGAGAAGCGCGGCTACAGGATACTTCCGAGGGAAACGCACAAGGTCTTCGTGAGCATGTTCACCGTGAGGAATGAAGAGTAACACGCCATGCCCATAACTATACCCGGCGACCTTCCCGCGGCAGGAGTACTCGAACGGGAAAATATTTTCGTCATGACTCAGAGGCGCGCTATGACTCAGGATATACGCCCTCTGAGGATTCTTATCCTGAATCTTATGCCCACGAAAATTGCCACTGAGACCCAGCTCGCCCGGCTTCTCGGCAATACCCCCCTTCAGGTTGAGATTGACCTTATGGCCATGAGCGGACGAGAACACAAGAACACTCCCAAGGAACACATGCTGGCCTTCTACAGGAATTCCGACAGCTACAAGGATGAATATTTTGACGGGATGATAATAACCGGCGCGCCTGTCGAACACATGCCCTTCGAGAAGGTCGACTACTGGCCGGAACTCTGCGACATAATGGAGTGGAGCAAGTCCCACGTTCACAGCACCTTCCATATATGCTGGGGGGCGCAGGCAGGATTGTACTATCATTACGGCATCCCCAAGATTCACCTTCCCCGTAAACTTTTCGGTGTCTTCCGTCATCGTGTTACGCACAGAGGCTCGATATTGTTCCGGGGGTCTGATGATGTCTTCATGGTTCCCCACTCAAGGCACACAACTATAATGCGGGCTGACGTGAAGAAGATTCCCGCCCTCAAGATTCTTTCTGAGAGCTACGAGGCAGGGGTATACGTGATTTCGACCAACGAAGGCAGGCAGATATTCATCACCGGGCATTCCGAGTATGACCCTGAGACTCTCGCGCTGGAATACTGGCGGGACAAACGCGCGGGGCTGGCTATTCATGTGCCGTATAACTATTTCCCCAATGATGACGACTCGCAGACTCCCGTTTGCACATGGCGTTCAAGCGCGAACCTTCTCTACTCCAACTGGCTGAATTACTTTGTCTACCAGCAGACACCGTACGATGCCCGGAAGATTGCCGAACTCGAATTGCAGAAGTGAAATGTCAGGAGCGTGAAATCATGAAGAAGAAGATAACCCTCAAAACTATGCTGGTCATGCTGGCACTTGTCCCGCTGATTCTTGCGGTGGTGATAATCTCAGTAGCCGCATCAGGCATAATGATACGCAGTCTCAAGCAGAACACAAGAGAAGAACTCATAGTAGCCGCAAAAGCCCTCAAGGAATATTACGAGTACGACATACTCAATAACAATGACCTTGTCGACGGCTTCATACGCTATGACACGAACTATATCGACTCGATGAAGTCAACCGGGGTAGACCTGACTCTCTTCAAGGGCAACATACGCTTCATGACGACGATAAAGGACGCTAACGGCAAGCGCATTGAGGGTACTCCGGCTTCCGATGCTGTATGGCGTGCGGTAAGTGCGGGGAATGACTACTACTCCGACAGCGTCAGGATCAACGGTGTCGATTATCACGTCTACTACATGCCGATACAGTACGCCACGAAGATTTACGGCATGGCTTTTTCCGGCAAGCCAGCTACCCAGATTCAGCAGGCCGAACGAAGCATATTCATCACTATAGCCGCAATAAGCGCGGGATTGATACTGTTCTTTGCGGCTGCTACCATGATTATCGCGAAAAAGGTTGCTGACCCCCTCAAGGAAGTTGCAGAAAGAATAGAGACACTGCTTGACGTGAATCTAGATGTCAGCATACAGTCCGAGAGCGGCATTTACGAGACCTCCCAGCTGATCATAGCCTCCGCGAAAATCAGCAAAGTCCTCAACGAAGCCGTCAGAAAAATTCAGGACTCCGCCTTCTCCCTCACTGACACCGTGAAATCTACTGCAGACATGGCCGGGGAAGCGTCAGACTCAGCCTCACAGATAGCAGAAGCCATGAAGGGACTTGCAGAGTCAGCCGTATCTATCGCCGGAAGCGTTCACGGGATAAGCACCAGCCTTGATGACATGGACAGCGCAACAGTTCAGGCAGTCAGGAACATTGAGAGCCTCAGCAGAAGTTCAGCCTCAATGAACACAGCGAACAATTCAGCGCATGAGAGCATAGACGATGCCGCAAGATCATTCTCTGAAGCCTCATCATCAATAACAGAAATAAGCACGAAGATACATGACACGCACGAGGCAATCGAGAAAATCAACGACGCGGTCGACATAATTTCAGACATAGCATCACAGACGAATCTTCTCTCACTGAACGCCAGCATTGAGGCAGCCAAAGCAGGCGATGTAGGGAAGGGCTTCGGCGTTGTGGCTGGGGAAATCAAGAAACTTGCTGAGAGGTCAGACGAGTCGGCAGAACAAATCCGCGACATAGTAACAGAAGTTGAAGCATTGTCGGCTGAAAGTGTTGAAGCGGCAGAGGCCATGAGGAAACTGATAGACAGCGAGCGGTCAAAACTTTTGTCGGCTCAGGAGAAGTTCCAGGTTCTTGAGGGCGAGATAAAAGCGTCGCTTCAGGAAATCGGCTCTGTGTCGGAAGTAATATCGCGCCTTGACGGCATAAAGAACACGATACTTGAGGCGGTCAACAATCTTGCTGCTACCTCAGAGGAAACTTCAGCCACAAATGAGGAAGTAGCAGCGTCCATTGAGGGGATTGCGGAGAACGTGAAGAAGGTTGCTGATGATACTGGGGTAATGAACAGGCTTGCTGATGATTTGTCGGAGGCTGTATCGTACTTCAAGTAATGCTATAATTCAGCCATCATGATAAACATGGAACTTCACGTACACACGAGGTACTCTAAGGACAGCCTGCTATGTTTCTGGCCGCTGTACTTGAGGTGTCTTGCCCGCAGAATTTCCGTCATAGCTGTAACCGAACACAACAATATAGACGGAGGCATGAGATTTTCCGAGTTTTGCAGGAAACGCGGCGGAAAAGTAAGTGTTATAGTCGGCGAGGAGATATTCACGTCTCAGGGCGAAATCATCGGCTTGTTCCTAAAGAAAGCGGTTGAACCCGGCCTGACCGCAAAAGAGACAATAGCCCGGATAAAGGAGCAGGGCGGAGTAGTTTATGTTCCTCATCCGTTCGACCTGAAGAGGAGCAAGACAGTCCTTCAGGAAGAAGCAATCCGTGAGAACAAGAGCGATATTGACTGCATAGAGTCTCACAATGGCCGGAACATCTCTCCTGATTTCAGCGCACGACAGCTCGAAATAGCGCGGAAATACGGCATAAGGCAGGTTGTGGGGTCTGACGCTCACACGCTGATAGAAGCCGGGAGAAACTACATGAGGATAAACAGTGTTCCTGCTGACCGTGAGAGCTTTATCCGTGAAATAGAGAATGCCGGGTTTGTTACCGCTGAATGTCTCAGGATAAGCCACAAGATAACTTTATTCGCCAAACTGCTGAAACTTGCCTTAGGGGGGAAATTCATTGAAATATACGAGATTTTCATTCGCAGAGTTAGAAAGGGTTTGCACAAGGGAAGCGAAGAGAATTAGCGGAGAGACAAATATCGACCTGATTGTTTTTGTCGCAAAAGCCGGGCTTCCTATGGCTGTCTATATGAGCAGAGTCTTCAACTGCGGGTTTCAGCCTATACACGCGGAAAGGAAGACAGGTATTCTCAAGAAACTGTTCTTCAAACTAGGGGGGGGGGGGCTTCCTACTATAGTGAAAAATTTTCTCAGGCTCTTGGAATTTAGGAGCGGCACTCACAGAAGAAATTCAGAGCGTCATGTAACATTCAGCCTCAGCATGACGGAAGCGGAAAAGGAAAACATCAGAACAATTCTTGTCATTGATGACTCTGTTGACACCGGTGCTTCACTTCGCAGCGTTGTGGACAAAGTCAAGGAGACATTCCCGGCCTCAAAGGTATACACCTATGCGCTAAACGTTTTCAGTGAGAGCGAGAACGTAATCAAGACGGATTTCTTCACGTTCAAGGACAGAATGATAAGGACTCCCATGTCCCAAGATGCTGAAGAATACAGCGATTTTCTTGACATGTGCAGGGATTACGGACTCATTGACGGCAAGAAATAGCACAGTCCCGTAAAAACGTTGAGCCTCAATGCTTTTACGCGCAGGAGATTTGACAGACCGATAAATTCGCGGTTATAATAATCCGTCAATCCAAATCACACAAACACATCACTAAATCTTTTGTGGAGACGTGGCCGAGTGGTCGAAGGCGGTTGACTCGAAATCAACTGAGCGGCTTGCCGTTCCTAGAGTTCGAATCTCTACGTCTCCGCCATTTTTATATGCAAAGGCAGGTATTCACATAACGTCATGAAAATTCTCGTAATCAACTGCGGAAGTTCATCCCTCAAGTATCAGCTTTTCGACATGGAAGACGAGTCAGTGTCAGCAAAAGGTCTCGTAGACAGAATCGGAATTGACGGCTCCAACATAACGCATAGGAAGACAGGAGCAGACCCCTTCAAGATAGAAACGCCCATAAAAGACCACAAAGTCGCAATGAAGCTCGTCCTTGAGGCATTGCTTGATGCGAATTATGGCGTTCTGAAATCACTTGACGAAATCGCGGCGGCAGGGCATCGCATAGTTTCCGGCGGCGACCTGTACAAGGAGTCAGTGCTTGTTGACGACAAGGTCATGGAAGGACTGCGCATCTGCATACCCCTCGCGCCCCTCCACAACCCCGGCCACATCATGGGAATCGAGGCCATACAGCACGCACTCCCGAAACTGCCGAACGTTGTCGTTTTCGATACAGCGTTCCACCAGACGATGCCGGATTACGCATACATGTACGGCCTTCCTTGGGAGTTCTACGAGAAGCACAGAGTCCGCCGTTACGGAGCTCACGGAACGAGCCATCACTTTGTCGCGCTCAGGACAGCGGAAATTCTCGGCAAGAAGCTCGAAGACCTCAAAATGGTAACGTGCCATCTCGGAAACGGAAGCTCAATCTCAGCGGTCAAGAACGGAAAATGCATCGATACCTCAATGGGTCTCACGCCGCTTGCTGGTGTACTCATGGGAACTCGTACCGGCGACATGGATCCTGCGTGCGTACCGTTTGTGCAGAACATCACGAAGTATTCAGCCGATGAGATGAACAACTTCATGAACAAGAAGAGCGGACTTCTCGGAATTTCCGGCGTAAGCAGCGACCTCCGCGATGTTGAGGAAGCCGCCAAGAATGGCAACGACCGCGCAAGGCTCGCAATCGAGATGTTAGAGTACGGAATCGCAAAGTACATCGGAGCGTACACTGTGGCTATGGGCGGGCTTGATGTCATCGTCTTCACGGCTGGAATCGGCGAGAACAGCGCGTCAACACGTGAGGCAGTCTGCAAGAAGCTGGAGTTCATGGGCGTGAAGGTTGACCCTGCGAAGAACAACATTCGCGGAAAAGAAGCGACCGTAAGCACAGACGACTCGAAAGTCAGGGTTATGGTTGTCCCGACGAACGAGGAGCTTATGATTGCCCGCGAGACAAAGAGAATAGCGTTTGCGTAGCTTATTCCACGATTCACAGAAAGCGTTAATGCCCCTCCCGCCAAAGAATGACACGGAGGCTGAAATTTCGGAAGCATGGGATTTTCCCGGCGGCCTCCTGAATTTTGACGGGCAGGAGTTTATTTTCCCCGATGGTTTTCACGCGCAGGCTGTTTCACGCTGGATTGAAGACGGTCTGCTGATGGTGAATATTTCTGTTGCGGCGGAAGTTGAAGCGGAATGCGCGAGGTGTCTTGAGACCGCAAATCTTGAAATATCGGGGGAATTAGGGTATCTTTATTGTTCGCACAGTGCCGGAGAGCTTGAAGGCTTTGATGACTTTATGCCCGTTGAAGCTGAGTTTTTCGGGCGGGTTATCGATGTTATGCCGCAAATACGCGAGAGCATTTACACTCTTCTTCCCACAAAAGTTTTGTGCAGGGAAGACTGCAAGGGATTGTGTCCTGAATGCGGGAAAAATCTCAATGAGGGTTCATGCTCGTGTGGAAATCTGGACATTGACCCGCGTCTTCTGGCACTGAGAGATTACACCAGCGAACAATAATTATCACAGGGGGATTCAGAATCATGGCAACACCAAAGAGAAAAGTATCTCATGCCCGCACATCACAGAGAAAAGCCAACTGGCTCGGAGCATTGAGCGCGCCCGTAACGATGGCCTGCCCGAAGTGCGGAGAAGTAACGCTCAAGCATCACGCCTGCCCTTCATGCGGTTACTACAGGGGGCATCAGGCAGTGAAGATGAAGACCGAAGAAGCAGCCGGCTAGGTTATTTCGGACTATGAGAATCAGAAAGGCCGGGGGTATAGTTCTGCCTCCGGCTTTATGGTAAAAGATTATGAGCGGAGAAAAATTTTATTTCCAGTCAGAGGCCGCCGAGCTGTTGCGGATGATGATAAACTCGGTGTACTCGAACAAAGATATATTCCTGCGCGAACTCGTGTCAAACGCTTCTGACGCGCTGGACAAAAGGCGCATAGAATGCCTCAAGGACACTGAGCTTGCCGAAAACATCAATCCCGAAATCAAGATAGAAATCAACCCTGACGCTAAAACTTTATCGGTCAGCGACAACGGAATCGGAATGTCCCGCGATGAGATTATCCAGTATTTGGGGACGATAGCGAAATCCGGCACAAAGGAGTTCCTCAAAGCCGCAAAAGACTCGAACGCACAGCAGGAATTGATAGGGCAGTTCGGAGTCGGCTTCTACTCTGTCTTCATGGCCGCTGAGAAAGTCGAGGTCATCACGCGCAAGCTCGGCACGTCAGAAACCTACAAGTTCACATCTGACGGGGACGGCTCATTCACGGTTGAGGACGCAGAACAGCGCGGCGAGTGCGGGACAACGGTAACACTCTTCATGAGACAGCCGGAGGAAGGCGCGAAGAATTATCTTGACGAATGGACGGTAAGAGACATAATCGGCAAATATTCGGACTTTATTTCGTGGCCGATTTACTTCAAGGACAAAATCATAAACTCCCGAAAAGCAATATGGCAGAGGCCCGACAGCGAAATTACGGATGATGAGTACAAAGAGTTCTACCAGCATTTGACGCACGATTACACCGAGCCGTTAGCGCACATCAAAATCAACGCTGAGGGGTCAACAAACTTCAAGGGACTGTTATTCATTCCGTCAAAAGCACCGTTCGACTTCTTCATGAATCCTGATTCGGGCGGAATTTCACTCTACATCAACCGAGTCTTCATCATGAACGACTGCAAGGACTTGATACCTGAGTACATGAAGTTCATTCGCGGCGTGATTGACTCTGAGGACTTGCCGCTGAACATTTCCCGCGAGATTTTGCAGGATGAGCCGATAATCCGAATCATCAGACGCAGCACACAGCGCAAGATTTTCGGTGAGCTTCGGAAAATGCTTGAGAATGACCGGGAGAAGTACATAACATTCTGGACTGAGTTCGGGCGCACGTTCAAGGAAGGAATCGCGCTTGACCCTGAGAACGTCAAAACTATATTGTCGCTCGCAATCTTCAGGACAACGGACAATGACGGCTGGACAACGGTCGAGGAATACAAGTCGCGCATGAAGCCCGGCCAGAAGGGTATCTACTGCCTCACGGGAAAAGATAACGTTGCGGCACTCAGAGCGTCGCCAAAACTTGAGCCTTTCACGTCAAGAGGGTATGAAGTCCTGCTGATGACAGACCCATTTGACGAGTGGATGTTAGCGCAGGGGGCTTTTGTTCTGCCGGAAGAAGAAGCTGACTTCCTCAACATAGCCCGCGATGACGTTACGCCGTATTCAGACGATGAGAAGAAAGCCAATGATGAGAAACTCAAGGACATTGACGCAGAATTTGAGCCATTGAGGAAACTTGCGCTTGAGATTCTGCCCGACAAGCTGGAAGGTCTGAGGCCGTCGCTCTCGCTCACGGGGATTCCTGCATGTCTCAGGGACGGGCCGGGGGGAATATCATTGCAGATGGAGAATCTCATGAGGTCAGCCGGGCGTGTAGTTCCTCCGCAGAAGAGAGTGCTTGAGGTCAGCGCGGAACATCCTGTAGTGAAGAAGCTGGTTGAGCTTGCCGGGAAAGATTCTGAGAAGGCCGGGGAGATTCTGAGGGTGCTTTACGATGAGGCATTGATGATTGAGGGTGTTATGCCTGAGAATCCCGCAGAGTTCGTGAAGAGGGTTGACCAGATTATGACTGTTGCGATGGAGGACGGTTAAGAGATGCCGTTTTTACGCGCCGCGCTCCTCAAAAAGAAATTACAGGCTGAAATTGAGCGGCCAGTTGTGATTCTGACTCCACTTGCTGAGGAAGAGACAGAGCCGGAAGAAGAGTTTACGCCGACACAGATTGAGGATCTTCACAGGATTATTGACGCAAGGACGGAGGAAGCAGAACAGGAAAATGCCCCGGAGGCCGTCCTTGTCATTGAGGCTGAGACTGTAACGGAGGTTGAGCCAGAACCGCAAGAGCCGGAATTAGTGCCAAGCCCTGAAGCTGAACACGAGCCGGGAGAGTCAGAGCCGGAAATTACCCTTGAGACTGATACATCACAGGAAGCAGAGCCTCAGCCAGAACCGCAAGAGCCGGAATTAATGCCAAGCCTTGAAGCTGAACATGAGTCGCAGGAACAAGAGCCGAAAATCATCTCTGAGTCTGAGACATCACAGGAAGCAGAGCCTCAGACAGAGCCGCAAGTGTTGGAAGCAGTACCAAGCCCTGAAGCTGAACACGAGCCGGGAGATTCAGAGCCGGAAATTACCCTTGAGACTGATACATCACAGGAAGCAGAGCCTCAGCCAGAGTCGCAAGAGCCGGAATTACCGCCAAGCCTCGAAGCTGAACATGCGCCGGAAGAATTAGAGCCTGAGTCCCAGCCAGAATTGCCAGCCGGAGAAATCACGCAGGAATCTCAAGAGGAATTACAGCCGGAAGAAGAGCCGAAGAATAATGCTGAAGAATTTACGGTTGCTGATGAGAGCGTTCATGCTCCTGAAGACAGCGGGGGCAGTGTTTATGTTCTGGAGGTTCAGAAAACGGAATCACCTGAGCCGCAAGCAGGGAGTGATGAGACTGGCGGAAATGCTCAGGGAGAAGTTCAGCCGGAAACATTAGAGCAGGAAGCGGAGTCTGAGACTGTTACGGAGGACAACGCAGAGCCGGAAGCCGAGTTGCTGACCGAACCTGAAATCCCAGCGCAGGAAACCACACAGCCGGAAGCCGCAATAATCCCGGAAAATGACAGTGAAGCCGATTTTGACGAGAACACTTTGCTTGACGCTCCGGCAGAATCAGAAGCCGTGTCAGAGTCCGAAGCACAGACGGAAGCACAAGCTCAAGCCGACTCTGAGACTGACGAATCCGAATCACAACCCGAATCTGACGCTGACGAAACACCCGCTGAAGCTCCGAAATCACACAAGGATTACAGCGGCTCACAGCTCGATTATGACTTCACTTCGGGCGAACGCTACGTAGACAAAGTTTCGACAAAGACAGAGTTCGACAGGATGCTTGACGAATTAGCCGCAATCAGCAAAGAGCTTCTCTCATGGCAGGCAGACAAATTCGCGCGGGATTATGCCGGGAAATTCAGCGAGGGCGAGTCATCAGTAGCAGACGCAAGAAAATATGAGGCTTTCCTCGGAGGATATATCACCAACGCCGCAATGCTCCTGTACGATAAGGGCTACAGGGACGCGGCAATCAAGCAGCTTGAGCAGGCAGTCAGCATTCTTCAGGCTCGCAAGAAACTTGAGGACGAGACTACAGCCATCAAATCACGCGTCGAGGAGCAGAATGATGATGTTGACCTGTCTGACATTCTCGGAATGTTCGGGGACGGCTAGAGGGCATGACATGACTACGACATAGTAACAGCTTTCGTGAATCATACGGAGGCTGTTTTTTTTTGCCGAATGTATAATCACAATACCCAAAATTTTTTACACAATAAAATTCACAGCAGGGAGAGATGTATTTTGTTCAGCAAGAAATTTGTCGCATCTGTTCTCGTCCTCGTGCTTTGCTTTGCACCAATGGCTATGGCTTCGGTCTACGAGGGCCAGCGAGTCCGCATCGTAATCGGCTCAACAGCGGTCTCAGGCGACAGCTACATGGTCGCGGACATCGTCAACCGCTACTTGCAGAAATACCTCAAGTGCAGCTCAAAGGTTGACCCAATCGGCGCAAACGAAGCCTTCGCCACAATCCGCACAGCAACGCCCGACGGTATGACGTTCATGATCTTCCACGACATGACATATCTCGGAGTGCTTTTCGGGAGCTACGGCGAGGAGTACGACCTTGAGAACATGGTCATCGGCCCCCGCGTAGGACAGAACCCCGGCTCCTGCTTCGCCGCGAAAAAGAGCGCGCCCTACAAGGACATGAAGGAGATGGCGGAATGGCTCAAGGCTGACCCCTCACGCACCGTAAGGCTCTCGGTCGAGCTCGGAAGCGTCAGCAACCTCGGCTTCGTCATCTACTACGTCTGGCTCAAGAACACTTACGGCGAGGATGTCGCCAACCAGATGCGCTTTGTTCTCGGCGGCTCAACTGACACCAAGCTCCAGCAGCTCTGGGACAACAACGCGGATGTCATTTTCGGCGACTACAGCTCGTTCCTCCAGTACACAGCTGACGGAGTCGATGACCAGCTCGCATTGAAGTACGTTGGAATCATGGACAGAATCCCCGGACGCGATGATGTTCCTGTTTACGGCGACATGGGGATAACGATGGAGGGCAAGCCGTTATACTTCTCGAAGGACTTCCTCATCTACCTTCCGAAGGGAACGCCGGATGAAGTGGTCGCGGAGCTTGACGAGGCAGTAGCGAAGATGCAGGCAGACCCCCAGTTCCAGGAAGACATGGCCAAGATGACCTACGCGGGCAAGACACTTCCCAGCAAGGAAGCCAAAGAGTTCATTTACGCCAAGCGCGACGCAATCAAGCACGTCCTTTCCGAAGCACCAAACATCGAAGACTTAGAGTAACATACAGCAAATTCACGGCCTTCCTCTTCTGACGGGGGAGGCTTCTTTTCTCACAATTCAAGGAGGTGTATTCAGTTGCAGAAAATGCTAAGGGAATGGCTCAAGATCCGCAACATGCACTTGTTCTTCCCGTACCTCATAGGCGCAATCTGCCTGCTTCTGCTCGCAATCATCATCATCCAGCGCGCATTGAAGTGCAGGAAAGACGGGACTCCGTTCATCAACTTCAAGGGCTACCACTTCTTCAAGGAAGGCTACGACAAGGTGAAGCTGTGGGGTTCGGTGATACTGTTCGTGCTGTACATAGTGTGCCTGCCGGTGCTTCATTTCGCGTGGGCGAGCGTGGTGTTCATCTTCCTGTTCAACGTCCTTTTCGAGATGAAGCCGGGAAAACTCTTCGAGGTGAAGAGCGTGTTAATCTCGGCGGTAATCGCGTTCGCAGGGTCGTGGGGAGTCTGGTACTTGTTCTACCAGATCTTCAACATAACGCTTCCGTAAAGGGGTGAAATTCATGTTACTGAATATAGGTCTCGCGTTTCTTGGGACTGCTGTCGGAATAATCTTCGGGGCAATCCCGGGAATGACCGCTACAATGGCCGTCGCAGTGTTCCTCCCGATGACTTACGCGTTCTCGCTCGTGCCTGCGCTGTATCTCCTGCTCGGTCTGTATGTCGGCGGAATCTCAGGCGGACTCATCCCCGCAATCCTCATCAACGTGCCCGGAACTCCGTCGAGCGTCTGCACAGGTTTTGACGGCTACCCGATGGCCAGAAGGGGAGAGTCGGAGCGCGCCCTCAAAATCGGCATAACCGCGTCATTCTTCGGCGGGATGATCTCGCTGATAGTGCTTGCGTTCCTCACGCCGCCCCTCGCGAAAATGGCAATCAAGTTCTCCGCAATCGAAAAGTTCCTCATCATCCTTTTCGCGATGACGGTCATAGCCGCGCTGTCGAAAGGGTCAATGACAAAGGGAGTCTTCGCGGGATTCCTGGGGGTACTGCTGAGTCTGGTCGGCGAACTCTCCATGAACAACAAGATGCGCATGGTCCCGGATTTCCTCAAGAATGAGTTACGGAGCGGATTCCAGCTCTTGCCATTGTTGATAGGACTTTTCGCGATTGCCCAGATGTTCCAGGAGGCCGAAAAGGGGATGCAGAACAACAACCTCGAGGAAGGCGTTACGGTCGAGGGCGCGCAAAAATTCTCGTTCGCTGACTTCAAAGGGCAGTGGGTCAACGTCCTCCGCTCGTCATTGCTGGGTACGTTCATGGGGATTCTTCCCGGTGTCGGCGGAAGCGCGGCATCACTTATAGCGTACAGCCAGACAAAGAGCTTCTCCAAGCACCCCGAAATGATGGGCAAGGGCGCGCCTGAAGGTCTCATAGCCTCCGAGTCGTCCAACAACGGCCTCACTGGAGGAGCATTAGTGCCGCTGTTGTCGCTGGGTATTCCGGGTGATGCTACTACGGCGGTGCTGATTGGCGCGTTCCTGCTTCAGGGAATACAGGTAGGGCCGCTCTTCATCAGCCAGAACGGGGACATCTGGAATCAGATACTGCTTGCTCTCGTAATCTGCAACATACTCATGTTCATCATAATGTTCTTCCCGATAAAGCTCATATCTCAGGTCGTCAAGGTCAGGAGCGCGAGAATGTACCCGGTGATACTGCTGATGTGCATTGTGGGTGCTTACGCGACACGTTCGGGAGTCATGTTCGATGTGTGGTGTCTGCTGTTCTTCGGGATTGTGGGCTTCGTCATGAACAAGATCGGACTTCCTACAGCACCGTTCCTGATTGGGTTCATTCTTGGCGGAGACCTGGAGAAATACTTTATCGAGGCCGTGAAGGGGAATAACTATGACTTGATGGTGTTCTTCCAGAGGCCGATTGCGCTGGTGATATGGGCGCTGATAGCGATATTCCTGGGCTACTCAATCTACGACAACATGAAGGGCGGAGCGTTGGAGAAAATGGGAGTCAAAGACTAACAAGAAAGACTAAAGGAGGATACACACAGAATGATACCGACAATCAAGAAAATGGACGTTTACCCAGTGGCCGGCCATGACTGCATGGAGCTGAACTTGTCCGGGGCTCACGGGCCGTTCTTCACGCGCAACATTGTGGTACTGGAGGACTCAACAGGCAATCTCGGATGCGGAGAAGTTCCCGGCGGTCAGAAAATCACGAAGGCTCTTGAGGACATCAAGCACCTTGTTGTAGGGACGAGGCTCGCGGACTACAAGATGACGCTCAACAACATACGCAAGTGGCTCGATGAGAACATCAAGGATGACGTGAGGGGCTTGCAGACGTTCGACTTGAGGACGGGAGTCCATGTTGTTACGGCGGTTGAAGCTCCCCTGCTTGACCTGATGGGGAAATTCCTTGACGTTCCCGCCGCGGCACTCATGGGCGACGGAATCCAGCGTGAGCGCGTGCAGTTCCTCAGCTACCTGTTCTACGTCGGCGACAGGAAGAAGACAGATCTCCCCTACGAGGAAGAGCCTGATTCC
>JAFSRQ010000033.1 GCA_017446055.1 Synergistaceae bacterium
CGCTCATTCATTACACGCTGTATTCACTTGTCAATTAACCTTTTGCTTCATCGCCGCTCTGTCTATCTCGCAACGACAGGAGAGAATTATACGCCCATTTTTCATAATGTCAACATTTCAATTTTTCTGCCCAAAAAATACCCTCCCCAATTTCTGAGGAGGGCTGAATGTTTACCGTTATATGGCCGCCGCCGCAATTCCCAGTATCACCGCAAGGAAGCCCAGCAATGTCTGCCTCCTGTAAGCCGTGAGAAGTCCGAGAACGATTGCCAGACCAGCAAACAGTGTCTTGTACGCGAAGAACGCCGTCATTCCCATTGCCACAGCGATTAATCCCATGACGATATACTGAATCTTCGCCACAAAAATCTTCTGCTGTGCCGACAATAACCGATCGCTGGGTGTGCCGTACTTCTCATCGTAATCCGTAACAATCCTCTTCAGCGTGATTGACAGAATGAGAAGGCCGATAAGGTTCGGAAGTGCCATGAGTCCGTTGAGGGTGTCGGAGATGTCCCAAATGTTGTTAAGGAACTGGTTGCCCTCCGAGCCGATTAACTGCGCTCCTGCCGCGCCGATCACTATCATAGCAATCCACAGCACCTTCATGATGGGCTTGCACCAAACGCCGAAAAGGTACGTTACCGCCGTCTCAGCGTACCAGTACCAGCCGAGGATTGTCGTGAACGCGAAAAGAAGCAGCCCGATTGACAGCACGTATTTTCCCGGCAGGCCTAATGCATTCTCGAAGGCCTGAAGAGTCAGCTGTGCGCCAGTCAGATCCGGCGAGTTCGTGAGAGTACCTGTTACCATGACTACAAGGGCGGTCATCGTGCAGATAACGATTGTGTCCATGAAGACCTCGAATATTCCGTAGAAGCCCTGCTGAACGGGATGCTCAACGTCAGCCGTAGCGTGAACCATAGGGGCAGAACCCATACCTGCCTCATTGCTGAACACGCCGCGTGCTATACCTCTCTGCACCGCCTCTTTCACTCCCCAGCCTGCCAAAGCTCCGGGCAATGTCTCAAGCGGATTGTTGAAGGCAAGGTGAACTGCGCGTGATACAGTCTCAGGAATCATTGAGGCGTTCATAATGAGGACGTAAGCAGCTCCGCCAATGTAGAATATCGCCATGAACGGGACTATGTATGTTGTTACTGTCGATAAGCTCTTGAGGCCGCCGATGATGACGAGAGCGACAAGAATCGCCATGACGATTCCGCTGTAGAGATGATTGACACCCCAGCCCATAGACATAGCTTCTGCCGCTGAGTTCGCCTGAGTCGCCGCTCCGATTCCGAATGACGCGAGGAAAGCGAACAGCGCGAAAAGCACCGCAAGAATCTTCCCGACGAATCCCCAGCCATGACCGAGAGCCTCAGCAGTACCCTTCTCCAGAATGTACATAGTACCCCCGCGCCAGTCCCCGTGAGCGTCCTTCTGCCTGTAGTGGACAGCAAGAACAACTTCCGCGAACTTGGTGCACATCCCGAAGACCGCCGAAATCAGCATCCACACTAACGCGCCGGGTCCGCCCAAGTGCAACGCCGTAGCAACACCCGCAACGTTTCCTGTTCCGACTGTGGCCGCCATTGCTGTAGCCATTGCCGCGAATGATGATATTGCTTTGTCCTCGCCGGATTTCTTCCTGAAGCTGAAGACCTCGCTCATTGCGTCAAAGAAGTACCTGAACTGAGGAATCCCAAGAAGCAGCGTGAGGTATACGCCAGTACCGACAAGAAGTATCAGCACAGGCGCGCCCCAGACGAAGCTGTTGACGATACCGTTGTAGTGCATGATGGTATCCATAATGCTGTTCATGATGGAAAATTACACACTCCTACTGCGAATCGACTCGCAAAAATTTTCTGTGCAATTATACTATAAGCCTGCTTACACCTAAGGAGGACTCACACATGAACATAATGATAGCGTCGGACATACACGGCTCGTCGGACTGCTGCAAGAAAATGATTGAGGCATTCGGGCGCGAGAAGGCAGAGAGGATTCTTCTTCTTGGGGATATTCTGGGGGACGGCCCGCGCAAGAAGCTCGCCGGGAAATATGACAGTGATGATGTAGCTGATATGCTCAATGCGATTGCCGGAAGCGTCTTATGCGTGAGGGGGAATTGTGATGACGAGTTCACGCAGAGGGAGCTTGATTTCCCGGTCATGGCCGAGTACTGCCTGCTGTATGTCGGTGGTCATGCAGTCTTCGCGACTCACGGCAACAGGTACAACCTAAGAAACCTTCCTCCGCTCAACAGGGGGGACATACTCCTTCACGGACACACGCACACACCTGCTTGGGAGAGGTTCGGCAGGGATAATATTTACGTCAACCCCGGCTCGGTCTCATCGCCCAGGGGAGGGTCAAAGTGCGGCTACATGGTCATGAAGGACGGGGTCATGCTCTGGAAGTATCTTGACGGTGAAGTGTATCACTCTGAGAGGATGTGAGGGTGATGCGCGTGAAGGATATGGTTCTGCTGTCGCTGCTGTCAGCCTTGGCGTTCGTCTCGGTGGTACTCATCAGGATTCCAGTGATACCTTCGGCGGCCTTCCTCAAGTTCGAGCTGAAAGACGCAATCATTCTCATTGCCGGGATAATTTACGGGCCATTGTCGGCGTTCGAGGTCGCGTTCATGGTGAGCCTTCTGGAGATGATGACCATTAGCGCGAGCGGGCCAATAGGATTCGTGATGAACCTGCTGTCTACTTCGTCGTTCGTCTGCACGGCCTCGGCTGTCTACAAGCTACGCAGAACATGGAAGGGACTCATGGCCGGGCTTGTTCTGGGCTGTGTGATGATGACAGTATCGATGCTATTGTGGAACTACATAATCACGCCATACTTCATGGGAGTCCCCCGCGAGATAGTAGCCTCGATGCTGCTGACGGTGTTTCTTCCGTTCAACCTCATCAAGGGAGCAACAAACGCGCTCATTGTCCTAATGTACGTGAAGCCATTGCTCGCGGCAGTCAAGGCGGTCAACTTCTATGACGGCTGAACCCCATCACACAGCACATCACCGACACTCCCATAGCCACAACGAGAGGCTCAACAGGAAACCCCGCAATCACTCCCAGAATCGCGAGGGTCGGCGACAATATCACTGACACGAGGACGAAGCCCGGTCTCACTTTCCCCGTGAAGTACAGAGCGCACAGCAGGGGCATGAACACGACAGAGGCCCGGAGAGTCATAGACAGGAATCCCAAGTCGTTGATCGCGTTTATGGGCATGAGGTTTGAGACCGTTGCGGCAATAATGAGAGTGAGAACTATCACGAGGCGTGAGAAGAAGAGCTTGTGCCTCCTCACGAAGTGGAGCGGCGAGAATATATCCTCCGTGAGAATCGCAGAGATTCCCAGCAAGAGCCCGGAGCTTCCGCTGATTATGGTTATGAGGAGAGTACCGAGAATTATTCCGGCAAAAGCAGGGTGAACATGATTCATCACGAACGAGGGGAATACCTGAATGGTTGATGAGATTACCGGCATGTTCGGAACTTCAAGCCCGGCTGAAACCAGAGCGTTCACTTCTGAGGCTGTGAGGTAATTCGCCCGCATGAAGAGGCCGATGAACATTCCCGCAACGCCCGCAGGAGGAACGAGCACACCCGCCCAGTAAAGACTCTTCCTTGCCGCGTCAGGAGTCTTTGCGCTTAGGATGTACTGCATGTAGGTTTGTGTCGACAGGATGCCAAGCACCAATGACACGCACGAGCCCAAATCCTTGAGTACTCCCCGCGCCGTGAACGAGGCGTAACGAGACATGAAGCCAGCGTGTGAAGTTATGCCGCTGTCAGGCAGTGAGAGCAGGAAATTTTCGGCGTTGGTGAAAGCTCCTGAGACCCCGCCCGATTCCGTCAGCACAAGAACCAGACATGCCCCGCAAGAAATGTAGAGCAGGAAGACTTTGACGATGCCGCCCATGCCCGCGCCCCAAGTCCCTCCCATGACGATATAGAGGCACATGAATATCACGGTCAGTGCTGAGGCCATGAGGGGAGTAACAGAAGGATAAAGAGCCGGGATGAAGCCGATGCAGGCCGTAACCTGAGCAAGTACGCTGACGAATGTCCCGGTTGTGCATAAGATGCCGCCGGATTTCTCGGTGAACGCTCCATATTCCCGCGCGATGATCTGGAACTGAGTTGTGCAGCCCGAATGCCTGAGCTTGTCAGAGAACGTGAGTCCCAGAATGACACAGCCGAGTCCCGTCCCAAGAGTGAACCACAGAGACGACAGCCCGAACGTGAACGCCAGCTGCGCCGTGCCGAGCGTGCATTGCGAGCCGAGAAGAGTCCCGACTAATGCCCCGGTTGTGAGGAAGGATGATGCCCGGCCGCCGCCTGTGAGGAAGTCGGAAGCTCCGTGAACTTTGCGGCCCGCGAGGAGACCCGCGAGTGATACTAGGATGATTACGAGGATTATTCCTGCTTCTGTCATGGTGAAAATCTCCTGTGAGTATTTATGGGATATTATGACACAAAAAAAGAGGCCGCCAGATTTTTGACAGCCCCGGAAATTTTCGATGATGTGATTATGCTTTGATTTTCTGGCGCGCTTCCCTGTCGAATTTCTCCGCAGCTGCCCAGCCGAGCTTCTCTGTTATTGCCACAGCTGTTGCAGCATTGACAGCATTACCAAAGAAGGGAATCATTCCTACAAGTCTTTTCCCTAGAAGTTGTGGAATTTGTTTTGCAATAGCTTTTCCTCCGAGAGCTCCCATCAGCCCCCTACGAAACGCCTTAGCCGCTGCCTCATCAAGTGGAATATCAAACACTACGCCGAGGGAAGTTATCATAGTAATCTGTGCAGCCGTTATCGGAATTGTATCAGCAAAGGGAAGTTGTGCCAATCCAGCACCAACTGCTGCAGCTGCAACCGTTGCCGTGTGAATTATCGCATGACACTTTGTGCTTTGTTCATCTGTCATAATGATAGCCCCCTAAAAAATAAAACTATCGTCATCGTCAAAAATCTTCACAGGATCATAGTCTTCGACCTGCGACGATCTTGCTTCACCTGTCTTGCACCACACAGCGAAGTGTTCACAGTTATGCGTGAAGAAGTTATAGTCTTCTTCGCCGAGTTTCTCTCTTGCGCGCTTCACTGTATCTTCCGGCGAATATATCTGCTCGTAATCATCAGGGTCAAGTTCGCACACAAAATAGCCGTCCGCACCATCTAGGAATGTTGCTAGTGATGTCTCCTGTACTTTGCCCTTGAAGTCGCCTCCGCCTTCGTCAGTGTAATGAATGACTCTCCCGTTGCCGACATACACGCCGTAATGAGCATAGAGAGTACGGTTGACCTTGATAACATCTCCGAGCTGTGCCTGTCTCGGCATAAACATTACTCCCCCTTTCAGCAAAAATTTAGTGTGTATTTTAACCGATTGGGGGGGGGGGGGAGCTGTCAATATACTATCAGAATTATTTAGCGGCTAATCGTTAATTCCTCAGACTGTGAATCGGAGCAGGTATCCTTCCTCCCCTCGCGACAAATTCACCGCACCCCGCCTCATTCACCCTCATCACAGGAGCACTCCCCAAGAGTCCGCCGAACTCCACAGAGTCCCCGACATTCTTACCCGGAGCAGGAATTATCCTCACCGCCGTAGTCTTGTTGTTGATGACCCCTATAGCCGCCTCGTCAGCAATTATCGCCGAAATCGTCTCCGCGCTCGTGTCCCCCGGCACTGCTATCATGTCCAGCCCCACAGAACACACGCACGTCATCGCTTCAAGTTTCTCGATGCTCAGACTCCCGGACTTCACAGCCTCAATCATGCCCTCGTCCTCGCTGACCGGGATGAACGCGCCCGACAATCCCCCGACATGTCCCGATGCCATCACTCCGCCCTTCTTCACAGCGTCATTCAGCAGGGCAAGCGCGGCAGTCGTCCCGTGAGTCCCGCAGGCCTCCAAGCCCATAGCCTCAAGGATTCTCGCAACCGAGTCGCCCTTAGCGGGAGTCGGCGCAAGAGACAGGTCAACAATCCCGAAAGGAACGCCCAGTCTCTCAGACGCGGCATTAGCCACAACCTGACCCATCCGCGTAATTCGGAACGCCGTCCTCTTCACCGTCTCAGCGACAACGTCAAAGCTCGCTCCCTTAACGTCCTGCAATGCCCGCCACACTACACCGGGCCCGGAGACTCCCACGTTCACAACGCACTCAGGCTCACCAGCTCCGTGAAACGCCCCGGCCATGAACGGATTATCCTCGACAGCGTTGGCGAACACAACCAATTTCGCGCAGCCGAGTCCGCCATTGTCAGCAGTAAGTCCTGCGGTTGACTTGATGACCTGCCCCATCATCCTCACTGCGTCCATGTTGATTCCGGCTTTCGTTGTTGCCACGTTGACGGACGAACACACAAGCTCCGTCCCCGCCAGCGTCTCAGGAATCGAGGCGATGAGTTTTCGGTCTGACTCAGTGAAGCCTTTGTGAACCAGAGCCGAGAAGCCCCCGATGAAGTTCACTCCGCAGGATTTCGCCGCCTCGTCTAACGCATGGCCGATAACCGCGTAATCATCACTCTCACATGAGGCCGCTGCCTGTGAGACTGGTGTAACTGATATTCTCTTGTTGATGATTGGGATTCCGTACTCGCGCTCTATTTCCTCGCCGACAGCTACGAGTCTTTCGGCCTTCCTGCAAATCTTCTCGCGAATCTTCCGGGCGCATGTGTGAATGTCCGGGTCCGCGCAGTCATAGAGGGATATTCCGAGTGTTATCGTGCGTATGTCCAGGTGCTGGTGGTCAATCATGCTGACCGTCTGCATTATGTCGGAAATGTTCAGCATCATCTACACCCTGTGCATGGCCTCGAATATATCCGCCCTCTGTATGTGGATGACGAGGGACTCTTTTTCCCCGCGTGTGATTAACGCCGTCCGTATCTCGTCAAACGTGTGCGACGATGTTCCTGTGTCAACAAGAAGAGTCATCGTGAATATCCCCTCCATCACCGTCTGGCTCAGGTCGAGAATGTTCACGCCCATATCCGCAAGAAGCGAGCATACCCCCGCGATTATCCCCACTCTGTCAGGGGCTGTTACCGTCATTATTGCCTTCATGTATATTCCTCCTTTAGTCTGAGAAGTCCGAGTCAATCTGGACTGTTACCGTGTAATCCGGGCAGATATTCTTCACCTCGTCAGCAACTTTCCTGTACACTTCCTCCGTGTCAGGCGCGGCGAAGTCAACCACAATGTCAAAGCGTATCACCTTCTCCGTCATGTCGCAGTGGAAGCCGTGAACTTGAAGCACGTAATCCTGAGACATGGCCGCCCTCATGACATCGCTGCGAATCCTCGCGGCCTCGTTGTCCGTAGTGTTGCGCGAATACACACCTACCGCCGTAAGGAATATGTGATGCTTCTCCGCTACCCTCTCCATGATTTCCCGGCTGGCAACGTCGATTTTGTCAGCCGTCCACGTGTCAGGCACCTCAATATGAACCGACCCCATCAGCGTATCAGGCCCGTAGTTGCTTAGTATCAGGTCATACGCCCCGTAAACGCCCTCAGTCTCGCAGATTGTCTCCTTGATGGATTTGGTCAGCTCACTTTCAGCGCGCTCGCCGAGAATCTTGCTCGTTGTCTCACGGAACATGTCGATTCCGGCCTTGATGATTACGATTGAGATGAACGCTCCAAGCCACGCCTCAAGGTTCACGCCAAGAGTCAGGAACAGCACCGCCCCGGCGAGAGTCGACGATGACACAGCCGAGTCCATCAACGCATCCTGTCCTGAGTCCTTCAGAGCGTCGGACGATAATTTTTCCCCCTCATGCTTCACGTAACGCCCAAGAATGATTTTCGTGATTACGCCCGCAACTACAACCGCGAGAGTCGCTGACGTGTATTCAGGCTCGACAGGGTCAATGATTTTCTTCACCGACTCTATCAGCGCAGTTATGCCCGCGTAAAGTATTACCGCTGAAATCACCGCCGCAGTGAGATACTCATACCGCCCGTGTCCGTATGGGTGAGTCTTGTCGGCTGGTCTTCCGGCTAATTTCGTGCCTACTATCGTGATGACTGACGACAATACATCGCTGGCGTTGTTCAGAGCGTCAACCATAATAGCAACCGAGTTCGCCAAGAATCCCACAGCAAACTTGAAGCCCGCAAGAAATACATTCGTGATTATCCCGATGAAGCTGACGCGGATAATCTGCTTCTCCCTCTGTTCCATTGATGTCCCTCCTTGTGGATATTCGGTGAAAAAGTATATCATTACGCGATAACTTAACGGGAGGTAACGAAATGTACGCAGAAAAATTTTTGCCGCAAGTCATCGCATGGAGGAGGGATATTCACGCGCACCCGGAACTCTCACAGCATGAGGAACGCACCGCTGGACTCGTGGCAGGAGTGCTTGAGGGACTCGGCCTTGAGGTTACGCGCAACGTCGGGGGCTTCGGTGTTGTGGGACTGTTACGGGGGAATGCCTCTGCGACCCCTCCGTCCTTGTGGGACACCTCCCCTTGCGCAGGAGAGGCAAGTACAGCGGGGTTATCGCCAGTGAAAACTGTAGCCTTACGCGCTGACATGGACGCTCTTCCGCTGAACGAGGAGACCGGGCTTGATTTCGCCTCAGAGACGCCGGGAGTGATGCACGCCTGCGGACACGACACACACACGGCCATGCTGCTTGGGACTGCCTGCGCTTTGTCGGGAATGAGGGACAAGATTCGGGGCAACGTCAAATTCATCTTCCAGCCCGCCGAGGAACTCAACCCTACAGGAGGCGCGCCGGGAATGATTCGGGACGGTGTGCTTGAGTCGCCGAATGTTGACGGGATATTTGCGCTTCACGTCTGGCCATTGTACGAGACCGGGAAAATCGCAATCCGCTCCGGGTCATGCATGGCCGCTTCCGACCGGGTATATCTTACGGTTCACGGCAAGACAGCTCACGGCTCGCGCCCGGACCAGGGGAATGATGCCATCGTTGCCGCCGCCCACGTCATCACGGGATTGCAGGCCATAATCTCGCGCTCAGTCTCACCGCTGGACTCAGCCGTCCTCACAATCGGGACAATTCACGGGGGCTACAGGTACAACGTCATACCCGACACGGTGAAACTCGAAGGCACAGTTAGGACTCTGAATCCCAGTGTGCAGGACATGATGCCCGGCCTAATCTCGCGGACTGCAACGGGAATCGCTGAGGCTCTCGGCTGTTCGTGCGATGTGGAATACGTGAAGGGCTATCCTCCGCTGGTGAATGACGCTGGCATGGCCGGGATTGCGCGTGAGGCAGTGAGGAAGGCTTGCGGTGATGGAGCTGTGATCGTTGCGGACGAGCCTGACTTGGCGGCTGAGGATTTCGCGTTCTTCGCCCGTGAGAGACCCGCGTTCATGGCGTGGCTTGGGTGCACTCCTGCGGGCGTAAATGTGAATGACGCTCCCAAGCTCCACAACACGAAGTTCTGCCCGGATGAAGGGTGCTTCAGGTACGGGATTGATTACCTCGTGCAGTCGGCAATAGACTTCCTGCGCTGATGGGGGACAGTCTCACATGGTAACAGCTACATTCAACGTGAACTCTGTACGTTCTAGGCTTCACATTCTTGAACGCTGGCTGAAGTCCGCAAGTCCCGATTTCCTCTTCATGCAGGAGACAAAGACACAGGATGAGTTCTTCCCGGCTTTAGCGTTTCAGGAGATGGGCTACAGGTCATACTTTCACGGCGGGAAAAGCTACAGCGGAGTCGCCGCCCTCGTGAAGAATGGCATTGATGATGTTGATGTTGCGTTCGGTTTTGATGACGGGGAGTTTGACACAAGGGTACTCACTCTCAGGCACAAGAATTTGACCGTCCTCAACACGTATGTTCCTCAAGGGAAATCCATCGGCAGCCCGGACTTTGACGTGAAGAAAAACTTTCTCGCAAGGGTGAAGGGAGTCATTGAGCGAGGGAAGGAAGGGTTGTTTTTGTGGACGGGAGACCTCAATGTTGCGCCTGAACCTGAAGATGTTACTCACCCTGAGACGAAGAGGAATCATGTCTGCTTCTGCACGGAGATACGTGAAATTTTCCGTGACACAAAAAAGAGCCTCGTTGATGTTCTGAGACTCTTTGATGATGGCTGTAATGTGTTCACGTTCTACGATTACCGCGTGAAGGGAGCAGTCGAGCGTAATATAGGCTGGCGGATTGACCACATGCTTGCGTCGCCGGGACTCGCTGACATGGCCGAATGGTGCAGACCTGACATTGAGCCGCGGACGTGGGACAAGCCTTCGGATCACACGCCCCTAGTCGCAAGTTTCAGGCTATGACACGCTACAGCAGCCCGTAAAATTCGAGCCTCTTCCTGCACTCTTCGCGCCCCATAAGCTCGGCGACCTCGAAAATCCCCGGGCTTACTTTCATCCCCGTGAGCGCAAAACGAAGGGGCATAGCGTAATCCTTCATCTTTGCTCCTTCATGGCCGCTTATCCATTCCCTTGCGACACCTTCAAGCTCTTCTGCCTTCCACGTCCCATGAGCGAACACCGCCGACATGAACGGGCGTAATTTCTCCTTGTCGACACCCTCAGCGTTCCATCTGGCTTTGACCGGCTCGAACGACACGAAATAGTCTGAGAACTCCGACATCTCTTTTGCTGTGCGTCCCCTTCCGGCCATGAGGGTTAATGCGTCCTCAAGGTACTTCACGCCGCGTGATGCCTCAACGTCAGCGACTGGCAGCCCTGCTTCCTCCCAGAAAGGACGAACCATCGACAGCCTGACTTCAGGGGATAACGCCTTCAGGTGCTCCTGGTTAATGTAGTTGAGCTTGTCGAAATCGAACACCGCCGCCTTCCTCGTTACCCGTGAAAGCTCGAACCATTCAGCCGCCTCGTCCCTCGTGAAAATCTCCTTGTCGTCCCCCGCTGACCATCCCAAGAGCGCAAGGAAGTTGAACATTGAGTCAGGCATGTAGCCCATGTCCCTGTACTCGTAGATGCTCGTTGCTCCGTGCCTCTTGCTGAGTTTCTTCTTGTCGCGCCCAAGTATCATGGGAAGGTGCGCAAATTCTGGAACGTCCCAGCCCAGCGCACGGTAAAGCAAAATCTGCTTGGGGGTGTTCGAGATGTGATCCTCGCCGCGTATGACGTGGGTAATGCTCATGAGGTGGTCGTCAACAACAACAGCGTAATTGTACGTGGGCATTCCGTCGCTCTTGATGATGACAATATCCTTGAGCCTGTCGGAATCCTTCTCCCTGAGTCCGTCGCTCATCACGTCAATCTGCCCGTACACAATATCCCTGAACGATATATCCTGCCCCGCCTCAACACGGAAGATTATAGCCTCGCCGTCCCGGTAAGCCTTCCCCGCGTCAACAAGCTTGTTCGCGTAGTCCCGGTAGATGTCGAGACGCTCAGACTGTCGGTAAGGGCCGTAATTCCCGCCGATGTCCGGGCCCTCGTCCCAGTCGAGTCCGAGCCAGACCATCCCGGACATGATTGTTTCCTCGTACTCTTTTGTTGACCGCGCAAGGTCGGTGTCCTCAATCCTGAGTATGAACTTGCCGTGATTGTGCCTAGCCCAGAGCCAGTTGAACAAGGCCGTATGACCCCCGCCGATGTGGAGCGCGCCTGTTGGGCTTGGGGCGAATCTCACGCGTACTTCTGACATGTGATTATTCCTCCTGATGTGTGAAGTCTTTGATGCCGTGAAGAATTATACACGCCGCTAAACTTTCGAGGCCGTCAGCGTCTTAGCCCTTCCTGAAACGGGAGCTTCTATCCTCAGTCCCGCCGCCCTCAGAAGAATCTCAACCCCCTTCAACCCGTAAGGCATGTTGCAGTACGTGCTTTCAGGGACAATGACACGTCCGCCGCGTATGATTTTCCCGACAAGAGCGTAGACCTTTCCGGCGAGGCTCTCTGTGTCCGCGAAACTTTCAGGCTCATGAAGGAAGATTATCCCCTGCTCGAAGCTGTCATAGGCTGACTGCAGTTCATCGGCCTCAACGACACATGCCCCTTCGGCCTCACACGGAGAATCACTGAGGATCAGCGTGCTTCCCCGGCAGCCTGTCTCACTCATGATTTCCCCAACGGTGAGAGTCTCTGCGGGCTTGCTGGGGGCTGGAGCGTCATTCTGGAACATGAAGTCAGGGTGCTTCATCTCGATGTCATGTAGAAGATTGCAGTCTGCGCGTACAACTTTCTCGTCCTCATGGAGAAGGTATATCATTCCTCCGGCGGTCTCAACATTCCTCGTGCCTGGAAGCCCGGCTCTCTGGCCTGCTCCCGTGAAATTCGCGCTGTAATAGCTCCTCATGCGGCGGCTTAACGGGATAATGGGCGTTGATCTCTCTGCTGTGTCTTCCGGGACTATGATTATCTTGATCGCCCCGAAGCTGTGTATGCGGTAAGGCTTCCTTCTTTCCTCCTCGAATTTCTCCGGGTCAAGGTAAGAGTCCAATGCCGCGTCAGTCTCATGATGCCCGAATATGCGCTCAACGAATTTCCGGGACATTCCCCCGCCCATAGGACGGCAGTTGACCTCGACAAGCACCGGGCCTTTCCCGTCAATCATGTATTCCCCGTGAACAGCACCGTACTTTATCCCGATTGCGTCTGCCACATCGTAAGCATAGCTCACAAGCTCCCAGTGTCCCGGCTCAAGTTCACCGACAGGCATAACGTTGTTGTAGGCGTTCGTTCCGTTGGTGAGCCTGACTTTGTCGTACACCCATATTGAGGTGAGGCGGTGCTTTCCGCTGCAGGATACAGTGTTGACGATGTACTCTGTGCCGTTTATGCGTTCCTGGATGAGGGTGCTGTTTCCTGATGAGAGATTCCTGCTGACTGCTGAGAGGATTTCATCCCGGCTGCCGCAAAGGTAAACGCCCTGAGTCCCCGCGCCTCTTGCAGGTTTGACGACGATGTTCTCCGTGCCGAGCTCCTCGCAGAAGCTCAAGGCTTCCTCTGCTGACGAGACCAGTTTCCCGCGTATGTGGCGGATTCCGTAATCCCTCAGAGCCTCATGCATCTTGTCCTTCTGTGTCATGTAAGGAATGCGTGAGGCAGGATTTCCCGGCAGCCCCAGATCCTCAGACAACCTAGCGGCAAGGTCAACACCGAACTCACTCCCGGCAATCACAAGAATCGGGTCAACCTTCCTGACTTCCTCAAGCACAGCATTGTAGTCGGGGTTCTCCTTGATGACGCGGAATTTCCCGGCAAGTCTGGCGTTGATGGAGTCGCGCTCATCACGGATTGCCTTCATGTCCTCTGACACAGCAGGGTAGACCCCCTCAAGCAGCACAGGCTCATATCCCCTGCTCAGAACGTCGTCGATGAGATTTTTCCCCGTCGAAATGTACTCGGCGATGACAATTTTCTTCCTCATGTGCTACTTTGCTCCTTCCTGCGCAAGATGATTCCTTGACCACTCGAACACGCCCAACGCCGCCGCCACGCTCGCATTGAGTGAGCTGACTCCTCCGGCCATGATGGGAATCCGCCTGAGAATATCGCATGTCTCACGCACCAACCGCGACAAGCCTTCGCCCTCAGCACCGACAACGAGCGTACAGCGTTCCGGCAATGTCCCAGTCCACAAAGATTCCTCAGCGTTGCCATCGAGTCCGACTGTCCAGAAGTCCGCGGCCTTTTTCTTCCTCATGTGCTACTTTGCTCCTTCCTGCGCAAGATGATTCCTTGACCACTCGAACACGCCCAACGCCGCCGCCACGCTCGCATTGAGTGAGCTTACTCCCCCGGCCATGATGGGAATCCGCCTGAGAATGTCGCAGGTCTCACGCACCAATCGCGACAAGCCTTCACCCTCAGCACCCACAACAAGCGCACAGCGTTCCGGCAATTTCTCCGTCCACAAAGATTCTTCCGCACTGCCATCGAGTCCGACCGTCCAGAAATTTGCGGCCTTCAGCGTCTCAATAGTCCGTGTGATGTTGCTGACCGGGATTAGGGGAAGCCTGAGTGATGCTCCTGCGCTGGTCTTGATGACGGTATCATTCGGGAGGGCCGAGCGTCGTTTTGCGTGGATGACACATGATGCGCCTCCTGCTTCTGCCGAACGGATTATTGCGCCGAGGTTGTGAGGGTCTTCTATGTGGTCGAGGATCACGGCGAGGGCTGGCGATTTCGGGTCTTGGGACTTCAGGAACGAGTCGAGGTCTAACGTTTTGGACTGGGTGAGTCGGCATATGACTCCCTGGTGCTTTTCGCCGCCTGAAAGTTTGTCGAGGGCTTCGGGGGCGACTATCTGCCACGTAACATTAGCGGCTCTTGCCATGTCAAGAAGCTCATCGAGGAACGGAGGACGGACGTTGTTGGCGACAAGGAGCTTCGCGCATCTTTCGGGGGACTTGGTGAGGAGGTCGGTTACGGGCTTTCGTCCCCTGCAAATATCATCGGTCATAGTATCACTGCTTTCATTGGGATTCTTGTTGACGCTGGAATTATACGTAAGCAGCAAAAAGATTTCACGGAAAAATTATTGCATGACTGTATAATGCTCCCATCACACAAGAGAAAGGGAGTGTAAAGATGGCCAGTGAAGATGTGAGCATTCTGACGAGTGAAATCCGGGAATTGATACTGGTGAACCGTGAGCAGATTGCGGAGCTGAAGGCGTTATCGGCACAAATGCAGAGAGACAACGCAGAGTTCCGAACGCAAATGATGAAGGATAATGCCGAGTTCCGGGCGCAAATGATGAAGGAACAGCGGGAATTTGAGGCGAGGACAGAAAAACGTTTTGACACACTTACTGCGGCGGTTGTCGAGCTACAGAGGGATGTTGAGGGACTGAAGCACGATGTTCAAGGGCTGTATCACTGGGATTACTGGCTGCTGTCGATAATACTTGTGGTGTTCGCTATGCCTCAGATTGTAGCGGGAGTAAAGGCTCCCTTCATGGCGGTAACAGAAGGAGTATCAGGAATAATCTCACTTTTTCGGAACAAAGAAGGATAAAGCAGAAAGTAGCGGCCATGTAATATAATGCTCCCATCACACAAGAAAAGGCCGTGAATATTCATGTCAGACCAATACACCGTAACAGGAATGAGCTGCGCGGCATGTTCAGCCAGAGTCGAGCGAGCCGTCAAGAAAGTCCCCGGCGTAACCTCATGTGCAGTCAGCCTCCTCACCAACTCAATGAGCGTTGACGGCACAGCCACCCCTGACTCAGTCATTGCCGCAGTCGTCAAAGCAGGCTACGGAGCATCCCTCAAGACTCCCGAAGCCCCCGCCCAAGTCTCACACTCCCAGGAAGAAGACGCATTAGCCGACCGCGACACCCCCGCCCTGAAACGCAGGCTGATATTCTCGCTGTTGTTCCTCATAGCGTTAATGTACTTCTCGATGGGACACATGGCCGGACTCAGACTGCCCGCATTCTTTGAGGATAACCACGTGGCGCAGGGACTTGCACAGCTGCTACTTGCCGGGATAATCATGGTCATCAACCAGAAATTTTTTGTCTCAGGCTTCAGCTCCCTCCTTCACGCCGGGCCTAACATGGATACCCTTGTTGCTATGGGTTCGTCAGCCTCGTTCGCGTGGAGCGTTTACGTACTCTTCATGATGACGAAGCCGGGACACACATTCGCCCCTCACGATTTCTATTTCGAGTCAGCCGGAATGATTCTGACACTCATAACTGTAGGCAAAATGCTTGAGGCAAAATCGAAGGGACGCACCACCGATGCCCTGAAGAGTCTCATGAAACTTGCCCCCAAGACAGCGACAATCCTTCACGGCGGAAAGCACCACGTTATCCCGGTCGAGCAGGTTACGCGGGGTATGGTGTTCATCGTGAAGCCAGGCGAGAATATTCCTGTTGACGGGGTAATCATTGACGGAATGAGTGCGGTGAATGAGTCAGCATTGACGGGTGAAAGCATCCCGGCCGACAAAGCCCCCGGCGACTCAGTCTCGGCAGGAACGGTGAATCAGTCAGGCTTCCTCAAGTGCGAGGCTACACGGGTCGGGAATGACACAACGCTATCACAGATCATCCGCATGGTTAGCGATGCCGCCGCCACAAAAGCACCAGTAGCGAAAATAGCCGACAAGGTCTGCGGAATATTCGTGCCGTCAGTCATAGCTATTGCTGTTCTGGTTGTTACTGGCTGGCTCATGGCCGGGAAAAGTTTCGGCGACGCTCTGTCTTACGGTATAGCCGTCCTCGTCATATCATGCCCTTGCGCTTTGGGGCTGGCCACTCCTGTCGCTGTCATGGTCGGAAACGGAGTCGGCGCGAAGAACGGAATACTCTTCAAGACTGCGGCATCCCTTGAGGAGACCGGGAAAATCACGGTTGCTGCCCTCGACAAGACCGGCACAATAACCAGCGGAGAACCCAAAGTAACCGACATACTTACGGCAGGCGACTACCTGGAGGAGGAACTCGTGAAGCTGGCATATTCCCTTGAGGCGAAAAGCGAGCATCCTTTAGCGCGGGCGGTTGTCGACTACGCAAAGGGGAAGGGCATTCACCCGCAGGAGGTCAGCGATTTTCAGGCACTTCCGGGAAACGGCCTCACAGCATCCCTCAATGACGGCTCAATTCTCACAGGTGGAAGCGTGAAGTTCATCGGCGGGAAATACACGGTCAGCGGAAAGTTCATGCGAGAGTCCGAGAAATTCGCTGAGGCAGGGAAGACTCCGTTGATGTTCGTGAAGGATGATGAGCTTATCGGAATTATAGCTGTAGCTGACACGATAAAGCCTGACAGCAGGGAGGCCGTGAAGGAGCTTCAGGAATTGGGCATACGAGTCGTAATGCTTACGGGGGACAATGAGCGCACAGCAAAGGCTATCGGCCATGACGCGGGAGTCGACGAGGTCATAGCGGGAGTCCTCCCAGACGGGAAAGAGTCCGTGATACGTGAGCTTCAGACGAAGGGCAAGACTGCGATGGTTGGCGATGGCATAAACGATGCTCCTGCTTTGACTCGTGCTGACATTGGGATTGCTATAGGCGCAGGGACTGACATAGCCATTGACGCGGCGGACGTTGTGCTGATGAAAAGCTCTCTGAGGGACGTAGCTTCAGCCGTGAGACTCAGCCGTGCGACTCTGCGTAATATCCGGCAGAATTTATTCTGGGCGTTCATCTATAATGTTATAGGTATTCCATTGGCGGCAGGTTTATGGGGATTGAAGTTAGACCCTATGTTCGGAGCTGCTGCTATGAGCCTGTCAAGTTTTTGCGTGGTAACGAACGCATTAAGGCTGAATCTGTTTAAGGCTGACGGAGGTAGAAAATGATTCGTGAAGTAACAGGAATTGAAGTTGAAGGTTTAGCGGGCGGAAAGGGCAAGGCAACACGCTACGAGATAGTCCCGAAGGAGGAGCTTAACGGTCATGGAAGGCTCTATGCTAGGATAGTGCTTGCGCCGGGCTCGTCTGTCGGCTGGCATCAGCACGTCCGGGACACGGAGCCGTACTACATCCTGCGGGGCGAGGGGGACTTCATCGAGGGCAAGACTGAGGACGAGCGCAAAGTTACTCGCGTTCATGCGGGGCAGGTTTGCGTGATCGAGGTGGGGCAGTGGCACTCTCTGGAGAACAATTCTGACGGTGAGCTTGAGTTCATTGCGCTGATCTACAACGAGCCGGGGTACGACAATCGTTAGTGAAAACTTGAGGGCTTGTGCCTTTGGTCGTAATGCGGAATCAGGATGCCTTCTTGTAGCTGTAAAGCGTGCCTTCTGGATTTCTTGCCGATAAGCGTTCACACTATACCGCGAAGGGGGCGTGTGAGTGAACTGCAAAGTCAAATTGCTATGGGACAATGAGGCGGCTGTGTGGGGCGCGACGAGTGATGACCTGCCCGGCCTAGCTCTTGAGTCGGGGTCATGTGATGCCCTGATTGAGCGGGTGAAGTATATCGTTCCTGAGCTTATGGACATGAACGGGATAAAGGCTGACTTCTGCGATGTAAATTTTGTGTCTGACAGATTAGACCGGGTGCTTGTAGATTGCTGAACACAGATTCAGGTAAGGAATTGACATTTACGGCGGGTATTTGCTAAGATTGTCAGGCTGTTATCCCACAGACAATTTATCAGGAAGGAGGGGAAATCTGCTGTTGACAGGGCAGGAGTGTTATCCCTGAGAAAGATATTCGACAGCAGAGACTTGTGCCGACAATTAATCAGCTAGTCCGTTTAGGGCGCGAGGAGAAGAAGAGCAAGAGCAATTCTCCGGCATTGCAGGGGAATCCGGCTCGCAGGGGAGTTTGCACCAGAGTGTACACGATAACCCCCAAGAAGCCCAACTCGGCGTTACGCAAAGTTGCGCGTGTGAGACTCACAAACGGCATCGAAGTAACGTCGTACATACCCGGAATCGGCCACAACTTGCAGGAACACTCAGTAGTCCTCGTGAGAGGCGGAAGGGTAAAGGACTTGCCCGGTGTCCGCTACCATATAATCAGAGGGACTCTTGACTGCGGAGGCGTTGAGAACCGCAAGAGAAGCCGCTCGAAGTATGGCGCGAGAAGGCCCAAGGCCAATTAACGGGAGGATTCTGAATTATGCCGCGAAAAGGACACATCAAGAAGCGTGAGCCACAGCCAGATGTGAGGTTCAACAACCC
>JAFSRQ010000034.1 GCA_017446055.1 Synergistaceae bacterium
ACTCGAAGCTGACTTTTTCGGTCGGGAACGTTACGTGATTGCTGAAGAACCGCACCTTGAAGAATGTACGAAGGGGTACGGTATTCTTTATCACGCCCATTAACAGCTTAGGTTCGTAGTAATCTCTCATAGTGCCGCTCCTTTCTCGTGAAGATGCCTCATGAATATTTTTGACCGTCTCAGCGGCTCGCGGGCAGTCTCAACAATAGCATCATGGTCATCATCCTCGCCCTCGAACGGGAATATAACCCTCGCATCGTTGAACTCTCCCTGAAAATATGCGGGGACTTCCGCGTATTCGTTCTCGCCGATTGTCGTATCATCCGTGAGAATGCAGAAACTTCCGGCTGTCGACAACCCCGCCTGTGTGCAGGGCGCGTAACCGTCAGTGCTTGCCATCAAGAGAGTCCCTCGTTTGTGTTCTCCCTGTGCTGACAGCTTCACCACGTCAACGTACAATGCTCCGAGATTACCCGCAATCAGGTTATCGGGCGGCGGGATTACCCCTTCTGTGCGCACAAGCTCCAGTGTTGCTGGTGTTGCGTCCGGCATTACTTGACCCCCCTTATTGAGTTTACGTTCTGCGCAATCATCGCGATTATCCGAGTGTCTTCATCATCATTGCCCGGCGATTTCTGCGGCGGCAAAGCACCATTCACCGCCTGCGCGTCCTGATGCAACGCTCCCAACTGTGCCTGCGCTGTGTCTGACCGCAAAATATCAATCGCAATGTCGCGGGCATCTTTCGGGTCATCGTACTTTGCCCTCGCGATTATTGCTTCTCGTCCGGGCGCGTTCAGGCTGTCCAACGTCTTGAGCCTCTCACGTTCCGCGTTTACGGCTGAGGCTCGTATTTCTCCGACTATTTCAGGGTATGCGCTCTCCAAGTCAGCCGCATTCTTGATTTCTGTAACCATTTCGGTTTTATCCCCCTCTGGTTGTTTTGTCGCCTTGTTCGCTGGCCTTATCATTACAGTGTTTGTGGGCAATTTCGCGCTCAAATTCTCATCTATGCGAGCGAAACCGAAACCGCTCGAAAAAATTGTGCCGCCCTTTACCGCCATCGCAGTAACCGTAACGCTTTCTTCAACCTCATCACAGAATTTCAGCTCATGCGCTTCGGTTGCTGTCATCCACGTCTCAGAATCCATCATCGAGACCACCTTCTCACGGTCAAGCCCCGTCCTCGCTATGTAGACGTTTGCGATTGCATCCCGGATTTTGTCGAGGATTTCAGCTGTGTCACGCATGTCTTCAGCCTCGCCCCAGACACCGCCAGAAGGATTGTGTATCATCATGAGGGCGTTCGTTGGCATTATGACTTTATCGCCTGCCATTGCCACGAGACTCGCCGCTGATGCCGCAAGTCCGTCAACCCTCACCGTGATATTCGCGGGATGACTCCTCAGATAGCTGTATATTGCCTGTGCCTCGAGTACGTCCCCCCCAATACTATTTATCCTCAGCGTTATGTTCTGGACGTTGCCGAGTGCCTTAATGCGGTTGATGAAGCCTTTGGCGTTCACAACTCCCCAATCTTCACTCTCAAAGTCTGAGATAATGTCGTAAAGCAATATTTCAGCATCCGTTTCACTCTGTGCTGTTACTTTCCACATCAGAATCCTCCTTCTCGTTTATCTGGTCGCCCGGCGTACTCGTGAAGCCTGCCTCCTTACGCAATTTTTCCTCCTTGATACGCTGACGGTGATTAAGCTCCCAGTCCCCGCCCGTAAGCTCCGCTGTCTCACGCTGTCGGGTGCTGAAGCCGTTTTCCACTCGTAAGATTGCCGCTTTTACCTCTTTGACTGGGTCAAGTTGTCCCTGACTCGGCCCGGTCCAGTCTGCCCACGAATACGCATAACGAATCATCGGGTCATTAAAGAAGCCGGGAGCTATGACTCTTCCCTTAAGGACGGCCTCCTGTAACCATTCCTCATAGATTGGCTGACAGAAATTCGTTACCCACCAGTTCCGCCAGTAGTTGAAGAGTTTCCACGCCTCCAACAATGCCCCGCGTGATGCACTGTATGATGCCTCGAAATTCAGGAACAACACTTCCGCAGGAATCCCCAACGCGCTCCCGATTTGACGCACCAACGAAATCACGAAAGCGTCAAAGGCTGAGTTCGGGCGGGCAGGGGAAATTGATTTTGCGCTGGTTCGTTCGGGAAGGTCAGCTATCATTCCGTACATGTCGTTCACCCCGACTGTGTTCAGGCTCTCGCGCCATGCCTTGAGTTCTTCCCTTTGTTCCTCGTGAAGCCCCAAGTTGCTGGCCATAGACTCCTCGCCTATGAAGTCAGACGAATCATCGTCATCAACGCCATGCTCGAAGAATATCGCGAATAT
>JAFSRQ010000035.1 GCA_017446055.1 Synergistaceae bacterium
CGTTACATTCACTCACTCGGTGTCAAATATATCTGGGTAACACCGTTCTTCTGCTCACCTATGGCGGATAACGGCTACGATGTCTCAGATTACCGCAATGTTAATCCCATGTTCGGCACAATGTCAGACTGTGAAGCAATGATTCGTGAGGCCGATGAACTCGGAATAGGCTTCATGTTCGATATGGTATTCAACCACACGTCAGACGAGCATGAATGGTTCAGGAAGGCTCTTGCTGGTGATCCTCAGTACATGGACTACTACATATTCCGTGATAACCCGCCGGAATGGACATCAGTTTTTGGTGGCCCGGCGTGGGAATATGTACCCTCACTCGGCAAATACTACCTACATTTGTTTGACCCCAAGCAGCCCGATTTGAACTGGGATAACCCAAAAGTCCGCGAAGAGCTGAAAGATGTTGTGCGTTTCTGGAAGGCAAAAGGCGTGAAGGGATTCCGCTTTGACGTTCTCAACCTCATATCGAAGCCCGCGAATCTTGAGTCATGCCCGGCTGGGGCTGGCGCATCATTCTGCAAGGACGGCCCACACATTCACGAGTACATTCAAGAGCTTGTGCGTGACTCTGGAATCGGAGACATGATTACGGTCGGCGAAATGTCATCAACGACTCTCGACAACTGCATACAATACGCTAACCCGTCAGGCTCTGAGCTGTCAATGTGCTTCAACTTCCATCACCTGAAAGTCGACTACAAGGACGGCGGGAAATGGACTCTAATGCCTCCTGACCTGCACGAATTACGGCGGATATTCACCACATGGCAGGAAGGAATGAGCGATGCAGGAAGCTGGCAGGCGTTATTCTGGTGCAATCACGACCAGCCCCGCATAGTGTCGCGTTTTGGTGATGAGGGTGAATACTGGAAGGAGTCCGCGAAAATGCTCGCAACGTTCGTCCACCTCATGAGAGGAACGCCGTATATCTATCAGGGTGAGGAACTCGGAATGACTAACGCACACTTCACTGACATAGCACAGTATCAGGATGTCGAGTCTCTGAACTATTACAGGATAATGCGCGAAAATGGCATGTCTGAGTCTGACGCTCTCGCAATTCTGGCCTCGAAATCACGCGACAACGCAAGGACTCCTGTGCAATGGACAGCAGGACATGAGGCGGGCTTCACGGAGGGTAAATCGTGGCTGAGCGTTACGGGGAATTACACCTCCATTAACGCGGAGTCAGAAGAGTCTGACGCTGACTCAATCCTCCACTATTACCGCAAACTCGTCCAGCTCAGGAAGGATTACCCGGTAATCTCTGAAGGCAGCGTGAGGTTTATTGACACGGGCAATGAGAATGTTATCGGCTATGAGCGTACATTAGGCGGTGAAAGGCTTGTTGTGCTGTGCAACTTCAGCGGGAATGACGAAAAAGTTACGGGCGTTGATGTGAAAGGCCGTGCGTTAATCGGGAATTATTCCGGGACTCATAGAATGATGAAGCCATATGAGGCACTTGCGATTCTTGAGGGGTAACGTAAGCGGGGGAAAAAGTTTCCGGGGGGCTCGGAAGGGTCTCCCGGTTTTTTTGCGGACTAGTAGAGGATTAAGCCGTTGTTCGCAGGTTGAGTCGGAGTAGTAGTATCAGAGTCGCTTGTCCTGATTACGTCCTCGCGGTCAAAGAATATCACTTCCACTTCTAGAGCTTCGTAGGTTTTCTTGCTTTTCATGTCATTCACCCCCTCCGTAAATATCTGACCTGTTACGCCTGTATGTCATTGTCGCGTCCCAGTAACGATATAGCGAGGTTACTGCGCGTTTCATGGCCGTGCTGTCATTGTGTATTGCGCTCTGTACGTATGAGAGTGCTGACACGTTCACATCAAAGCTGACTGCCTCCATCTTGTCATACTGCGTAACAATTCTGACAGTGTGAGTCTTACCGAGAAGGTGAGCTGATATGTTCCCGATTGAGACGACATACTCATTGCCTTTCTTCACGGCCATGTTGTCGGTTGTGTTAGTGTCAACATACGCGCCAACATTCCCGGTGTAGCCGTCCTTAGTGGCAAGATAAAGCTCAATCGCAGTCTCGGAGTCCAAGACAAGAGCAAAGCTAGCACTCTCAATCCCGGAGCCGTCTGGAATGCTACAGGTTATAGCGTAATCCTTCGTGGCTTTGTCCGTGCTGGTGAAGTCCGTATCATCGTACTCATACGCGGAGTCC
>JAFSRQ010000036.1 GCA_017446055.1 Synergistaceae bacterium
GTAAAGGATTTGCAGTCCTCTGCCTTACCACTTGGCTATACCGCCTTGCAACAAGAAGTAATTTTAGTGAGTAATCCTGCTTTCGTCAAGTTTCATTTTGTTCCGGCCTTTTTCTTGCGGGATATGTGGACTTTCTTGGCGGTCTCGGCAATTTTCTTCTTCACAGTCTCTACAACCTCACCGACAACTTCAGGTGTCTTCACGTCAGGAAGTTTTTTCACGGACTCCCCGCTCCCAATGAGAACCGCTATTGAGTGCAGTACGGGAATATTCTCGCAGACTATCTTGATGATTGAGATTATCGGCGTTGAGAGCAATGCGCCGGGTATGCCCCAGATCATTCCCCACAGCAACAAGGACAGCAGAATCATGACAGGACTCACTCCGAGCTTGTCGCCCATAACCTTTGGCGTGATGATATTGCCTATAGTGAGCTGAATTGCCGTCAACGACACAAGAACCATGAACGGCCTGAACAGTCCCGGCGAGAACTGTATTATGGCCATGACAACAGGAGGAATAGTAGCGATTATTGAGCCTACTGTGGGAATGAAGTTCAGAAGGAACGTCAGCACTCCCCATCCTGCCGCAAGCCTCACGTCCATAACCGTAAGCACAAGCCAAGCGCATACCCCGGTCGCAAAGCTGATGAGAGCGAGAGTCCCAAGATACTGGCTGACCTGCTCGGAGATAGTCGACAGTATTTTGCGAACCCTCTCTGAGTTTTTCCCGAAAGCCTTGTTGATCTTGTCGTCAAGAAAAGGCGCCTCAATCATCATGAACATCAAGAACACGAAAGTCATCACGAATTTGCTCGACAGGGCGATAATTACGGATGATATATTGCTGGCGTTGCTGCGTAAGATGGCGAACCAGTCGAAATTCTTCACGGCTTCAGGAGGAACGCTCAGTGTCTGCATGAGATTCACCGCCCAGTCTATGAGCTTGTCGGAGTATTCTGTGTAGACGTGCGCGAACTCCACTACCTGAGCCGCAACAAACTTGAAGCCTGCAAGCCCGACTCCTGTCAGTATGGCGAAGACAAGAATAACATTCAGCCAGGCATTGAAGCGCAGTACATTTCCGAGCTTCGTTACTGGCCTCAGCATTTGCAGGATGAACCAGGCTATAACGAGCGGGATAAACACATTGCTTGCTATATTCAGGACAAAGCAGAGGGTTACGGCTGACAGAAATCCCATGAGGGCGAGAAGTATCTTCATGTAAGAAATATTCATCTCCTGTTCTTGACATCGGGAATGAATCTATTATAGCGCAAAAAAAAACTCCCCCCGTCAAACTTGGGAGGAGATATAGCGTGTTCACTTCTTCTTTTTGCGTGAGCGGGAACGTATCATCTTCTCGAAATCGTCCGCGCTCTGAGAGTCTGATGTATCACTTACGGATGACGCTGAAATAGTCCCGTCCGGCTCCTGTGATGCTTCCGGCTCTTGTGCTTCTTCTGCCGGCTCCGGGGCTTTCTTCTTCTTGGGGCGGCTTACTGACGCTGATTTTCCTGCTGACTTGTCTTTGCCCTTTTTGCTTTTTGCCGACTTGGCTTCTGCCTCGAAAATTTTCGTCAGGGTATCACGCCCGGTAAGCTCCTTCTCGATTTGTGGCGCAAGAGACATTGTAGCCTTCGCTATTGCAGTGCCCTCAATCCCGCCGAACTCGGAATTTGACACGCCGACTCCGTACGCGCTAAGTGCCGTGTCAGATTTGCTTGCTGTACCGTCTGCTGTCTCGGCAAAAACTATTTCACCCGTCTCAACTTTCACGAGCCTGACATCAAGCGTGGCTTTGACCTTCTGGTTAGCCGTGCCTACGCTCACAGGGACAACGAACAGAGGCACCGCAACTCCTGATGATGCCCGCGCAAGGTTCGTTATTGACCCCATAAGCATATAGTCGCACCCTGCAAGCCTGCCGATTTCCGCGGCTGTGTCCTCGTCAACAAGCCCTGACATTCCCAGCTTAAGCTCCTTCATGACATCATCAAGCCGTTCACGCTCGACAAGCATTATTCCCTTCGACTTGAACAGGAAACGCCCGAAAATGTCAGTGATTGAGGCCGCCATCCTGTCAGGAACGTCATAAGTCTTGCTGTCGAATCTCATTATGCCCAGCCTGACACGCTCAAGCCCGCCAGAGTCAAGAGCCGCTGACATGGCCGGGAAAATCATCACAGCAAGAAGCGCAAGTGCCGCAAATTTTGAGTATCTCGACATTTTCGCCCGTCCTCCGTTAGTCCCACTCGTATTCCTTCATGGTGTTGATGTGCTTGATGACAGCATCCCTTGTTGCCTCAGCGAGGATTCCGCCGTAAGACGCGCCTACAGCCCCGATGCCGAAGCCGGAGTAATACGCCGCCGCTCCGCCCCCGGAACGTTTCGCGCTTCCTGTCTCGCTGTTCACGTAGACGATCTCGCCCGTAGTGTTGTCGATTATCCTGATGTCCAGAGTAACATAGCCTGTTTTCGCCGCGCCTGCAATGCCGACAAGTTTCAGGAATGCGCCGCCTGCCTTGACGTTGTAGTGATAGAGTGTTACCGCTCCTGTCATAGTGTACTGTGCGCCCTTGAGCTTGCCGACCTGGGGGGCTGTAGACTCCTCCATAAGCCCGGACTGCCCTAACCTGATTTCGTCTGTAACATAGTCGAGGTTTTCGCGCTCGAATATGCTGAATATCCGTGCCTTGCCTAGCTCTGTAGTCATCATGTCAGTTATAGCTTTTGACGGCACACTTGGCTCATCGGTCTTGTTCTCGAAGCCCCGTATAGCTATGCGTGGCCTTGCCGCTGAAGCCTGAGATGCTGAAATGAGGAGAAGTGCGAACAAAAGTGCTGCGGAAATTATGCGTTTCATGAAAGTATTACCTCCTGAGAATGTGAATGTTAGTGTGAACTAGAATAACTGACTCAGCCCTTCGCGTATAGCCTTCTCAAGTGCCTTCTCGCGAGCCTCGTCAATAGTGTAGCCTACAGCCTTGCCGCTTGCAGTCCTTCCGCCGAGCTTGTCGCCCTGTGATGATACGGCCATGATTACAGCTGATGCGGTCCCGGTGTATAGCTTTGCCTCGTTGCGCTCAGGGATTCCTGCCTTGACCCGTGCAAGTATAGTGTATGATGCCTTGCTGCTGCGTCCTATGTTCGCTATGCCTGAGACATTCCCGCCGAAAGCACGTGATATAGCCTTATCCCTTTCCGCCTGCCTGTGAATCCTAGCGAGCGCAGCGTCATCGACAACTGTATAGCCGTTCGCGACAAGCTCATCGATGATTGCCGCCTCAGCTATGGCCGCGTGCTGTGAGTCAGTAGAGTCAGCAAGGACAGCAATGCTCCCGGTGTTGGGAAGTGAGGCTTGCCTTCTGCGTGAAGGGCGTGAGTCGTAATCGGCCTCCTTGGGACTTCTGAGCATGGCCGCGCAGGAAATCCCAGCAAGAGACACAACGAGAGCCAGCGGCAAAACTATGCGTAACAGTCTGCTATTCTTCAGCATGATGCATTCTCCTTAATTTTGTGGGATGGAATTACGGCCATTATACCAGAATAACAGGGCACAAAAAAAACTCCCCCCAATGTTGACGGGAGGAGTCCTGAAATTTCGTGTGAACTACTTAAGCTCCGAGAAGTACTTGATTGTGCGAACCATCTGGCTGGTGTAGCTGTTCTCGTTGTCGTACCAAGAAACAACCTGCACGAGCGTCATATCATCGCCCACCGGCTTGCACTTCGTCTGTGTCGCGTCAAAGATTGAGCCTGCTGTGCTGTCGATGATGTCGGATGAGACGATCTCCTCTGTGTTGTACTCGAATGACTCTGTCTCTTCCTTCTTCATCTGCTCGTTGACCTGCTCCTTTGTCCACGTGCCTTTTACGACCGCGTCAAGGATTGTTGTTGACCCTGTCGGTGTGGGGACTCTCTGCGCCGCACCGTCAAGTTTCCCGGCAAGCTCAGGGATGACGAGTCCGATAGCTTTTGCCGCGCCCGTTGAGTTGGGTACGATGTTGCACGCAGCCGCTCTTGCCCTGCGGAGGTCGCCCTTCCTGTGGGGGCCGTCAAGAATCATCTGGTCGCCGGTGTAAGCGTGTACTGTCGTCATGAAGCCTGACTGAATCGGCGCAAGGTCATTCAGTGCTTTGGCCATAGGCGCGAGGCAGTTCGTTGTGCATGACGCGGCGGAAATGATTGTGTCGGATGCTTTCAGGGTCTTGTGGTTGACGTTGTAGACGATTGTCGGAAGGTCATTGCCTGCGGGGGCGGAGATGACGACTTTGCGCGCTCCTGCCTTGATGTGAGCCTCAGCCTTTGCCTTTGACGCATAGAACCCGGAGCACTCAAGGACTACGTCAACCTTCAGCTCGCCCCAGGGAAGCTCTTCCGCTTTGGGCATTGCGTAGATGGTGATGGTCTTTCCGTCTACTGTGATTGTCCCGGCCTCATCATCATAGTCTACCTTCTTGCCGTAGCGACCGTGTGTCGTGTCGAACTTGAGAAGGTGAGCGAGCATCTTGGGTTTCACAAGGTCATTGATGGCTACGACTTCATAGCCCTCCGCGTCAAACATCTGGCGGAACGCAAGCCTGCCGATTCTGCCGAAGCCGTTAATTGCTACTCTTACAGCCATGATTAGATTTTCCTCCTGTTTGTATGTGGATGGTTAGTATTATACAACAATTCGTGCGCAAAAAAATACCCGGAGGATTTCCTGCCGGGTACTTTCTTGGGTTGGAGTTATGTATGCTGGAAAAATTTCTGTCCTTAGCCCTGAAGGAGGCTCAGTACTGACTGCGGAAGCTGGTTCGCCTGGGCAAGCATTGAAGTGCCGCTCTGGTTGAGGATCTGCAGCTTCACGAACTCCATCATCGTCTGCGCCATGTCCGCGTCCCTGATTCTGGACTCCGCCGCTGTCAGGTTGGTCATTGTCGTTGTCAGGTTCTCGCTCGTGTAGTCGAGTGCGTTCTGGTATGCACCGATCTTCGCGCGCTGTGAGGATACCTTGTTGATTGCCGCGTCAATGAGTCCGATTGACTTCGAGGCTGCCTCGCGGGTCGTAACGTTGATGTTGGTTACGCCGATTGATGCCGATGACATGTTGCCGATGTCTATTGCGATGTCTTCGCCCTCGTTCGCGCCGATCTGGAAGACCGTTGAGCTGTCGACAAGGTGAATGATTGCCTCATATGTTGTATCGTCAGGAGTGAGGATGAAGTTCTTTTCCGCGTCGCTCCACACTGCTTTGATGTTGGCGGTCGGGTCAAACTCTATGTCCACGTTCGGGTGAAGGACTCCCACAAGTTTGTTGTCTGACACTTTTACGTTCGTTGCGCCCTGGATGGCGATTCCCGTGTGAGCGTCATAGATTGATGCCCTGAAAGCCGTTGTTGAGCTGCCCTTGACCTGATTGAGCGCGAATGTGTTTACGAGGTCTTCATCATCACAGCTGAACGTGAGATCTCCGCCTATACCCGGAAGCACTGACCTGAATATGAACGTTCCGGGAACTGTCTCAAGACCCTGCGAGTCCTCGCTGCCCTTCTCAACGAACGTGCAGAACTTGCTTGCGCCGGAGCCGTCAACATATGCTGCCTGCCCTAACTCAGTGCCGATTGCGTAGTTGAACTTTGCCTGAAGCTCGCGGATTGTGTCAGTCCCGTAAAGCGTTACTTCGGTGCTCTTGCCGTCGCCCTGGTTGATGTGTATCGTCTTGGGTGACTCAAGCATGAACACGCCGGAGCTGTTCCAGAAGATATTGAGGTCGCGGAGCTTGGTGTCGAGCGTTGCTGTCTTGCCGATGTAGGCCGCCGTGAATGATGCGAGCTTTTCAGTTTCCGGGCTGGCGATTTTAGTTGTGAAGTCGTCTTCTGTCGTCAGGACAATATCGCCTTCGTAAACTTCACCGTTGTCGCCGTTGATGTAGAAGTTGCGGAAGTGTATATCCTTGCTGTTCAGGTCTTGGGTTGTGTCAAGTCCGAACTGTACAGAATTTCCGCCGGTGTAGCTCCCGTCATCTTTGCAGGTAACGTTGTCGCCGTCAGCACCCCATTTGCTCGGCCAGTTCTCGTCCTGAGTTCCTGAGATGCTTATTCCTGCTGCGCCGGCCGCTGTGTAGTTGTAGGTAAACTTCGTGCCTACTTCGAGGTTGGTTATTTTGTCCTTATCGAGTGAAAGTTTGCAGGCTTCATCTTTGCCGAGTCCGAGTTTAGTACCTATGCTTCTTTCATTCGTACCAACGATTATTGCGTCCTCAAGGTAATTTGCGACATTTCCGTCTGTGCCAAGCACGTTTGACGTTGCGCGGAGGGTTGCTGTTCCGTTGGTCGTGTCGATGCTCGTAACCTCGAACAGTACGCTTGCGTTTGCAGTCTGGCTGTCATCGCCATCGAAAGTTATCACGCTCAGTGCGTCCGCGTCATCTGCTGCACCTGAGTTGTAGAACCCTGTGAGCCTTGAGCCTGCACCTATGCTTGGGTCTATTGCACCTGCGGCGGCGGCGGCGGCTGCTGCGGCTTCAGTTGCAGTTTTTGATACAATGTTGTACGTGAACGTTGCGCCTGTGTTCAGTGCCGTCATTTTCGTCGAGTCAAATGAGATCTTGATATCGCCATCTGTACCACTCAATCCAAGTTCGGTTCCTATATCTACGGTTGCGCCTCCTGAAATGTCAATGGTAGCAGGATTCGTACCCGCTACGCCATCTACTGTATAGCTGAGCTGTATAAAGGGCGCTCCCGTCATAGCATTAGTGCCGGAAGCTGCGACAGTGAACACTACTGTAGCATTGTCTGTTAATGCGCTGTTGTCGCCGAGCGTTACAGTGAGTGCGCTGCCGTCAGATGATGTCGTGCCCGTCTGAGTTATACTGTCTGCCGCTGATGACGCTCCGCCTCCGCCTACCTTTATCGAGTAGTCGCCTGCCGGAAGATTGTCCACCGTAACGTCCTTGATGCCGTTGTCGACGACCTTGTCCGTGATTACATTGGGGTGCTTTATGGTCATGACCGCTGACTTCTGAACCTGCCCTGAGCCTGTCTGTGACGGGTCAACGTTCACCGTGATCTTGTAGTTGCCCTCAAATGATTTCTTCTGCCCGAACTGGTCAATCTCCCTCAGTGAACCGCGAACGTATACTTTCACGCTCTGGTTGCTGGACGATGTGATTCCCGCTGATGAGCCGTCGAGGAGTCTCTTCTTGTTGAACTGTGTAGTCTTCGCTATTCTGTCTATCTGATCCTGAAGCTGGTCGATTTCCTGCTGTATGTAGCTTCTGTCCTGCGATGTGAGAGTGTCATTGCTGGCCTGGACCGCAAGCTCGCGCATTCTCTGAAGCATTGAGTTGGTCTCGCCTAACGCGCCTTCCGCAACCTGAAGCATTGATGTAGCGTCCTGTGTGTTTCTCACTGCCACCTCAAGGCCGGAAATCTGTGCGCGCATTTTCTCGGAGATCGCGAACCCTGCCGCGTCGTCCGCCGCCGAGTTTATGCGGAGTCCTGTCGAGAGCTTCTGTATCGTCTTCTCCATGGCGTTGTTCGTCGCGTTCAGCGAGTTATACGCCGTGAGTGCTGGTATGTTGTGATATATCCTCATTGTTACTTAAGCCTCCTGCAAACGGTAATGTTTGTTATCCGTCTCTCAAATTTTGGTTTGTGCTGCATTCCCTTGCAGTGTTATCGGCTTCCCTGCCCTCACACGTTATTTATCGGCCTGAGAGTCTGAGACTTTAATTTTCCGCAATGACCGCAATTTGACATTCACGGGAAATTTGGTATCATTCTCCGCGTTGTGCTTCAAGGGTGGTTAGTTCAGAGGTAGAACGCTTCCTTGACACGGAAGAGGTCAGAAGTTCGATTCTTCTATCACCCATCACACATAAGGGACTCGGTTAAGTATCGGGTCTCTTGTTTTTTGCTTACGGAAAACCTTTCTCCCCTCACAGTTTCAGCGCACAAAAATACCCCCGGCGTTTTTCCGGGGGCATCTTGTCGCTACTCTTGCTCTGTGCTGCCCATGTCATCCCTGCGCGGCCTGTCCCGGCGGCTTCTCCTTCTCGGCGGATATGAGCGGCTCGGAGGGGCATTGCTGGCGTTGAGGCGTTCGGTTCTCTCTATGTGCAAAATCTCAGCGTTGCCGGGCTATTGTTTTGCTCACGGAAAACCTTCCTCCCCTCACAATTTCAGCGCACAAAAATACCCCCGGTGTTTTTCCGGGGGCATCTTGTCGCTACTCTTGCTCTGTGCTGCCCGTGTCATCCCTGCGTGGCCTGTCCCGGCGGCTTCTCCTTCTCGGCGGATATGAGCGGCTCGGAGGGGCATTGCGGGCGTTGAGGCGTTCGGTTCGCTCTCTCTGGGCGCGGACTCTCATCGTGGCAGGACCGGGCATTCTCACTTCTTCCGGCTCAAATTTCGGGATGACTACAACCTTCCTGTTCGGTGTCTCGCCAACTGACTCGGTTGTTACGTCATTGCGGCTCTTCAGTGTCGTGTGAATCACCCAGCGTTCCCACGATGCCATAGGGTCAAGCCTCACAGGACGGCCATACTTCACCGCCTGCCTTGCTGTAGCTTCCGCCAGACGCTCAAGGCTCTTAGTCCTCCGCTCACGGTAACCGCATGAGTCTATCTTGATTCGCGGCTCGGTCTTAGGGTCTCTCAGCGCAAGGTTCACGATGTACTCCATGCCCTTGAGAGCATCACCGTAGCGTCCCACGACATAATCAGCGGCATCTTCCCCCTGAATGTCGATCATGTTGCGCTCGGTCTCAGACATGGCCGAATGTGCGTCAAAATCCATCAGCCTAAGCACAGCGTCAACAAACTCCATTCCCCGCGACATAATGTCCTGCCTTGCGTCCGCTGTAACCTCAACGCGAATCTTCCTGCTCCCGAAAAGCCCCAGGAATCCATCGCGTTCAGTGCTGAGTATTTCCGCGTGCAAGTCCTCAACCGGGAGCTTCCATTGCCGTGATGCCTCGTTAAGTGCCTCCTGTACATCTGACACTTCAAGCGTTATCTTTCTTTCCTGTATCATTTCGTCTTCGGCTTCTCCTTGTAGAGTGTGGGCTTCTGGCTCATTTCCTCGCTGGTCTTGCGCGAGACTCTAAGCTGGTGGATTATACCCATCAGTGATGACACGCCCCAGTAAAGCAGGACTCCCCCCGGTAACCCGAAGCATATAAACGTGAGGAAAAGCGGCATGAACCAGTTCATCATAGCCATCTGGGAATTTCCCGCGCTGGTCAGGTGCTGCTGTAACCACGTGAGATAGGCTATCAGTATCAGCAGTATGAAGTTGGCGAGCCACATTCCTATGTTCGAGAAGAGAAGGCTAAGGTTCGTGAACGATGACAGGAACACCATGATGAAGCCGAGCTGCTCATCCGGGATTCTAACGCCGGACTCATCGACAAGGTTCAGGGCGTTTGCTACGGTTGTGAGGACGCTCCCGCCAAGGTTCACGCCGAGAAATGTTACGTCTGTGAATGCCGCTGTCTTGGTGAGGTCATAGAGTACTCCGTAGAGCAGTATGAATATCGGCAGCTGTATGATCAACGGCAAGCAGCCGCTCGCAGGGTTGACCTTGTTATCCTTGTACAGTGCCATAGTCTCCTGGTTGAGCTTGTCCTTGTCGTCCTTGTACTTTTCCTGCAACATGTCCAGTTGAGGCTTGAGCATCTGCATCTTCTGCATGCTTGCCATCTGTTTGGCCGTCAGAGGGTGCATGAGAAGCCGCACCAGAAGAGTCAGAGCGATTATAGCCAGACCCCACGCGAAATTTGTTCCTATTCCGATTGAAGTTATGCCGTTGTGGATTATCTCAAGCAGTCCCAACAGCAACGCTTTTGCCTGTGCCCACATTGTGAATTATTCACCTCTCGTTTTTCTTCGGCGGAAGGTCAACGCCTCCCGGATTCCAGAAACCGCACTTCATTATTCTCTTCACCGCAAGCACAGTCCCCCGCAGGAATCCCCATTCCTCATAGACGCTGATGGCATAATTTGAGCATGTGGGGTAAAAGCGGCAGTTCTTGCCTAAGTACGGTGATATTGCGAGCTGGTATATGCGGATTAAGATTACGGCTATGCGGGTCATTGTGTGATTATTTTCCGGCGGGATAACAAGCGTTCCAGTTCGCGCTGTATTTCGGTTGACTTTGACGCAAGCCCCTTGTCCTGAAGCATAAGCACCACCTTCACGCCCTGAGAGATTCGCCCGGAGACTCCCCTGAATGCCTCGCGCAATATTCTGCGTCCCCGTGTGCGTACGTGCGCTTTTCCCTGCTTCTTTCCGACAGTGCAGCCGAATGCTATTTCCCCGTCATTGCCCCGCAAATACAATATCCGCACCAGCTCACCGTTTATCCTTGCGCCAGTGCGGAATATCTCGTCAAACTCACGGCCTTTTCTGAGCCTTGAGACTTTAAGCACGAGTGAGGAATTTGCGTCCCTTGCGCCTTCTGTTGCGGAGGATTTTGCGCCCTGACGGTGTCTCACTGCGGGCGAGGAAGCCTATCTTGCGTTTTCTGGGTAACTTGTGGGGCTGAAATGTTCCCTTCTTCATGAACTGGATACTCCTTCTGTGAAATGATTGGCTGAATTATAGCATAGTCAAAATTTAGTGTACAATGACGGCATTCAAGGGGGTATTAACACGTTGAAACAGTTCATCATCGTTACAGGCATGAGCGGGGCGGGAAAGACCATGACGCTTAAGGTGCTTGAGGATTTCGGCTTCATCACAGTCGACAATCTTCCGCCAAAATTACTGCCCCAGCTTTTCACGCTCCTGGAGAAGTCTGACGCAAAGGGTGTTGTTGTTACTGTTGATGTCCGCAACGTCAACGGCGATTTCGTGAAGGTCATCGATGAGGTCTCACACGCCTGGGGTGGAACGGTCAAAGTATTATTCCTCACAGCATCGGACGAGGAATTACTGCGGCGTTACGAGAGAACCAGAAGAGTACACCCTCTCAGCAGGGGATTATCCATGAGGGAGAGCATACATGCTGAACGTGAGATGCTTGCTCCCGTTCTTGACCGTGCTGACATTGTGATTGATACGTCTATGATGGATCTTCACCAGCACCGTGAAAGACTCCTGCGTGAGTTTTTCGGCAACGACGGAGGAGTCTCAATCATCATATCATCATTCGGCTACAAGTACGGAGTCCCACAGGATGCCAGCTACGTCTTCGATGTCAGATGCCTTCCCAACCCTTACTATGTCGACAGCTTGAAGGACTTGACCGGGAAAGACCAGGCCGTGAAGGATTACCTTTTGCAGTTTGACGAGACCCGCGAGTTTCTGGACTTGGTGAAGAAATTTCTCGATTTCGCCGTTCCTCAGTTCCTCAGCAATGTACGAGGCCAGCTTCACGTTGCTGTGGGCTGCACGGGAGGCCGTCATCGTTCCGTAGCTGTAGCTGAATGGCTCGGTGATTATTGTTCGTCAATGTATGAGGGAGTCTGCGTAGTCCACAGGGACAAGGGGCACGGCAGGCAATGACACTGTTCATACTCGGAGTCATTACGACTCTCGTGATACTGTTCATGTTCGGACGGCTCAAGCTCTCATCAGGCAGGCCGGCAATCGAACGGGCGATAAACCGCAAACTGTCAGCAGGGCCGTACATTGTCGCTGTAGGAGGCGGGACGGGACTCTCGACTCTACTTCGGGGCATAAAGTCATTCACCAGAAATATCACCGCAGTAGTAGCTGTTACGGATGAAGGCGGCTCTTCCGGGAGAATACGCAACGAATGGGGTATGCTGCCTCCTGGGGACGTGAGGAACTGTATAGCGGCTCTCGCTGAGAATGACTCGGAGTTACGGCGCATACTGGATTACAGGTTCGACAGGGGGGAGCTTAAGGGTCATAGTCTGGGGAACTTGCTGCTTCTTGCTGTTACTGAGATGAGCGGGGACTTTTCCCGGGCGGTCGAGAAGATGAATCACCTGCTGTCTATTCGCGGGCGGGTCCTCCCTGTAACAACAGAGGGCATTACGCTGATGGGGAAAACTCATGACGGCCTCACTGTGAAGGGTGAGCTGAGTATCTCGGAGCATGGCCGGGACTTGTCCGAGATATGGCTTGAACCACAGGACGCAAAGCCCCTGCCTGATGTGCTTTCCGCCGTAGATGACGCTGATGTGATACTGCTGGGGCCGGGCAGCCTCTTCACGAGCGTCATACCTAACATACTCATGAAGGATTTTGCCGACAAGCTGAGGGACTCAAGCGTTCCGTCAATATACATATGCAACCTTATGACACAGCCGGAAGAAACACAGGGCTTCAGCATAGTGCGCCATCTGGAATGGGTGAGCGCGGCCTTGGGGAAATGCCCGGACTACATCATCACAAACTCTGAGGCAATCCCGGAAGATATTGTTGAACGTTACGCGCAGGACGGAGCGAGTCCCCTGTACCTTGATGATGAGCAGAGGAAAGTGATTCGTGATATGGGCTGTGAATATGTAGAGGCAGATATTATGTCGGTCTGGGACAGCGCAAAAGAGAAGCGGGTTCTCCGTCATGATTCCAGAAAACTCGCCTCTGTGATATTCAGGATTATACGGGAAATTTACGGGGACTAGTTCGCCTTAAGCTGTATGATCTGCGCCTCTATATTCTGTAGCTGGACTCTGAGCTGGGCTTTCACGTTCTCGTCCTGCTCGCGGTTAAGCTGCTGCTGTATTTCGTTCTTCTGACGCTGCAATTCTTCGAGTTCGTCATCACTGCTACTGCTTGAAGCCTGAGAGACTCCCCCGGTTGCTGCTCCTGCTGAAGCTGGCTGTGATTTCCCGGCTGACTGTGAGCTTTCTGCTGACTGGGACTCTTCCGTGCTGTCAGATTTCCCGGCGGGCTGTACGTAACTCACCTTCAGATTCCCGGACTCGTCATGTGATACGCTGTAGACTCCCTCAGCCTGAACTCCAACCGGGTTATCCCTGTCGTATGTGTCGACTTCCGCCGCTTTCTGTTCCGCCTGAACCTGCCCCGCCTGCTGGGTCTGCTGTGCCTGTGAAGCCTCCTGTACCTGCTTGGCTGTCTGCTCCTGACGCTTGGCGCGGATCTTGTACATTTCCTCTGACTGTGAAACGCTCTGTATGCTCTCAACGCTCATAGCAATTACTTCCTTTCTTGTAGCAGCGTCTATAATACTCCCAGATACCCATAAACGTAAGGAGTTTTTTGTGAATGCGAAAATTTTTCACCGCCCTTTTACTGTGTGTGATTGTTACGTCCTCGCATGCCGCTGAAGTCCCAAGAGCTGACATTGACGAGGCAGAACGATATTTCCACAACGCATATATACACTTCATGAGGCGGGATTACAGGGATGCTCAGGTATACCTTGACCAGGCTATCAGGCAGAACACGTACATGGTCGACTACTATCTTCTTGCTGCCCTCAACCTTAACCGCATGGGCTACACTGACGAGGCTATGACCGCCCTCAACGGCTACCTTGAAGTCCGTCCTCTTGATGTCTCAGCACCGAGGATATACAGGAACTTTGACGAGCAGGACAGGGTATTGCGCTCAGTTCTGGGCACTGCTCCGATTCCAGTCTCGTGGAGATACTCTGAGTCCAACGTACAATCGGAATGGAGTACGGGATATACCCGGCCGTTCAGCATAAGGGGACTCGGAAAAGTGCGCTCGCTAGGCACAACGATATGCATCCCGGACCAATTCGGCGACAAGATATATATCCGCCAGGCCGGGCGCAGCTTTCTGGGCGGTGCGGGGTCAATGCATGAGGTAGGAGTCCCTTCACCAGTTACAGCTATTCCTATGGGAGACGGGACGTTCAGAATCTTCAACGCTGACGGTGATATGTACACGCTGAACTCCTCGCGGCTTAGTGAGCAGAACGTATCAGCCGATTATGACGCTACACTTCCTTCTGTTGTGGTGAGCGATGCGGAGATGATTGCGGAAAATCTCTTCGCTGTCTCAGACCCTGCCGAACGGAATATCGCCTTCTACAGCACTGCCAGGGGTGATATACGGGTAAGGTACTGGCGGCCAGAGCTGAGGGACGGTGATTTTCTCTTCGAGCCTGTAGCGGTTGAGAGCTATGCGGACTGGCTTGCGGTTGCTGACAGAATGAACGACAGGGTATATCTCCTGAACGTAATAAGCCATGAATATTTCTACATACGCAACATAAGGAAGCCCCGCGATCTTATATGGTCAGGGACAGGTGAACTTTTTGTGCTTACGGACGAGGGGAATATTTACGACTACATCATAGATTTCGGGACACGGACTTACGCCAACAGAAACCAAGGTGCATGGCGTGAAGGGCTGCGCAACGCATGGACATTCTTCAAGTCAGCAGAAGGAGATATATCGTGGCTGGATATGAGCGTATCACGAATCTACAAGTCAATCATGATGCCGGCAAGGGATGAAGTGCCCGGTTTCCTCAGCATATACAACCCATCAATAGCTTCTGATACGGAGAACAGAGAAAGCTTCATCATTGACGCGGCTTTGATGTCGCCCTTCATGCATTACGCCAACAACGCCAGGATAGTCGCCCAGTCAGTCTGGAATGACAGAAACATGCGCTGCAACGTCATCTGGCAGAGACCGAGGGCCTTTGACGCTGTGCTTTTCCACATGCCAGTGCCTAGGGGGACGTTATTCCCGCTGAACGTGAGGCCGTCTCAGGTTTCTTCGGGGCGTGATGTTCCTTCTGTGCTTGCGTCAGTGTGGCTTCTTCACCGTGAGAGCCTGACGAATGTTATCGTTGACGCTTCAATCCCATTCACCGATGAGGATATGCTGATGCTGCTGAAGTTCTGCATACTCAACGGCTTGGAGCTGGACATATACGCGCGTGATATTCCGTCATTGGGACTGGTCCGTGCAAGCTCATTCACCGGGGGGAAAACTCTTTACGCTCTGGGTGATACGCTGGATATTCCTGTTCAGCGGACTCACTTGCAGATACAGATTCCCCTCCCTGAAGAATTGTCGTCATCAGGCTACCCTGGAAGGTCAATGCTTGCGGTGTATCTTGACGCGGGACTCATACAGTCGCGGGCGTGGATTCCCCTGTACCCTGACATGTTCACACGGTAATCACTCACTGCCGGGGAGTCGGTGCTTTGGGTGTAGCTAGTGCCAGCCTCACACAGTCGAGGCCATGCCCACACGGTAATCCTCACTGCCGGGGAGTCGGTGCTTGCGGTGTACATAGTGCCAGCCTCACACAGTCGCGGTCATGCTCACACAATCACTCACTGCCGGGGGAGTCGATGCCTGCGGTGTACACAGTGCCAGCCTCACACAGTCCCGGACATGTTCACACGGTAATCACCTGACGTAATCGGGGCGGTAGATATTCCCGTCAATCTCGTAATCCGGCGGAACTGGAACGGCCTTAACGGAGCGGCTCTCAGTGGGCGGAAAGTACCCGTAAATAGTCCCAATCAATGAGCGGTCCTGACTCAGAAGCTCTACCTTTGACGGGCTGAACACCATAATCACATTGCCATGCACGATTTCTGACGGCGGGTCGGACTTGGCCGGGTCATTCCCGCTGTTGAGCATGTCGAGCTTCTCCCGGCCGTAACGCCCTAATGACGCGAGATATTTGTAGTCGAAATCTTCCGGCTGAATCTCACCTGACCTGAGACGAGAAATCTGATCCTCAGCAGACAGCCTCAAGGGGTCAAGAACGGGCGAGTTCATCAGAATCACCAGAAGTGCAGCGAACAGAACGCACGCTATATTCACCCGGCCGATTGACACAGGCCAGTTGCGCGCAATCACAGTCCCGGCGTAAGCAACTCCCCACATCCCTGCGGTTACAGCGAGGAACAACGCCTGCACCCTGTCAGCGGTGAGTCCGTACTGCGATATTCTCAGGCTGATTGCGTACAGGCACAGAACCGAGTACAGCGGGAGGCACAATAACGACACCTGCGCGAGTATGTCAATGCTCCGTGTCCTGAATGCTGACTTTGACCCGTCAAGCCACGCCGCATTAGCGAGAATCAGAGTCCCCGCCTGAAGAAGAAGCATCAGCGTTGAAGCCTGGCCGGTGTTCCACAAAGCATTGAGTCCCGATGACCCTCCCCACAGAAGGCACACAAGGAACGCCAGCGACAATACCGAGAAGAACGGCAGAAGCCACGCAAGAACAGCAAGCAGCCAGCGGCCTAACGAGTCTATTCCCGGGTGCTTTATGGCTACTGAGATTGAGACAGCAATAATTATTGTCGACAAAGGAACAGCGCAGACAGGGTTGAACAGCATCAGCGGCACGAAATGAAGCCCCACAATGTCAAACAGAAGCCCGGCCGTGATGAGAAGTCCCCAGAAGACAGCAATCACTATTGAAGCCTGAAATAGGAGGAACAAGTTTCTGCACATCTGGAAGAACATCTCGCTGTAGGGGAATTTCCAGCTCCACGAGGCTATACGGCACTGGAAGAAAGGTACAATCATGAAGACTGCCAGCGATATGCGTGTGAGGTCTGCTTTCTGGGACGGGATAACGTCAAATCCCCCGTAAGACCAGAGACGGTAAGCCCAAAGCGCAAGAAGCACCGCCGCCAGTCCCCCCAGAAGATTCCACAGCCGCCGCCCCCAATGCTCCTGAGAGAGCCAGAACACCAGAGGCACGAGGAATATCGCGGGCAGGGGCATGAACGCCAGCAGTCTCGGAGGCATTATCCTTAGCCGCGCCAATGCAGGATGGCCTGATGTTACTACGGCGTATATCCCCAGAAGAAGCCCCTGAACCAGTGCGGAGAGTGCCACGCATATATAGCGGTTCCTGTCTGTTCTGTTCATGGTTTCAGCCTGCTATTTCGTGTATGAATATTTCAGGCCGTCCGCCGGGCTTTTCGGGAGACTGCGGGATGTCAGCACCGCGCTTCCGTTCTTCAGCTCGACTTTGTGGAGGGTCAGAGGCATGGGAAATTCATTCAGGTTGACCAGGGGCTGAATTTTTCCGAGTGCCTGCCTTGTTACGTAGTCGGGAAGATTCATCTTGTTGATTTTGACCTGGGGATCCTTGAGCCATAACTCTTTTCCCTTCACGATACGGAGGTTGCTCGTTATCTCTATCAGAATGTCGAGGAAGCCGTACTTGTAGTAGCCTCTTCCGGACAAGCCCGACGGATTTATCTTCAGCGACAAATCATGCCAGGCATCATTTCCCTCGCCGAAAGTTTTCGCGGCTATAGCACGGTTGATGTCTGTCTCGAAAATTTCCGCCCTCGCAAGAACTGAGATAGCCTCTTTGCACTCCACATTTCCGTTTTTCCAGTTTGACGGCTCGTTGAACTGTACACCCTTCATCCTTACAGTAACGTTGTCTATCCTGAGATTCTCGACTACAAGCCCGGTCAAGGCCATGTATATATCGTTGAATCTCCCGGTCTCATCAGGAAGAGCATCAACGATGATTTCTCCCCTCTCGACTCCGAATTTCCTAGCGTAATAGCCTAGCAGGTCATCGACAGGATCAGCGAATGACACTCCCGAAATGATGCAGACGAGAGCCAGTGCCGCAAAAATTTTACGCATGAACAAATTACCCCTTTCTTTTTTTGGGACTGAGATGCGCTATATTATATTGCAAAGAATGTGTATCTAGCTATTGTGTCAGCAGAAGTATCTTGTGAGCGGCAGAGTATAATTGCTCCCATGTCTATTTTTGTGGAAGGGATAACATGAGAGCCAAAAAGTTTTTTCTCGCGCTTCTTCTTCTTCTCGCCAGCGTAAAATCTGAAGCCTCTTCATTCATGGAGGAACTCCTGAGCCTTGAAGGTGTGGTGTCTGTTGATGTTATTGCACAGGAGACTCCCGTCTTCAGCGGCAAATATATAGCATGGTTCGAGCAGCCGTTAGACTGGAGCAGCCCGGACGCAGGAACATTCCTTCAGCGTGTGGAAATAGGTTTCAGCGGTTGGGAGAATCTCAATGTCGTATATCTCAGCGGCTATGACCTAAGCGAGTCCACATGGCCGTATGATGACAGGAACGAGATTGCGAAAATCTATAACGGAAACTACATCAGGATAGAATACAGGTACTTCGGGAAGTCAGTCCCTGATGGCCTCTCGGACAAAAGCACCGCGTTATGGGAACATCTCAGCAACACTAACGCCTCATCGGATTTCCACAATATTATGGAGCAACTCAGGACAATTCTGCCGGGCGCGTGGGTGTTTACCGGGTCAAGCAAGGGAGGGCAGGCGGCAAATATTTTCGCGTACTATTACCCGAATGACGCGGACGCTTATGTGTCATACGTTGCTCCTTTCTGCGACGGCGCGGATGACCCAAGAATGAGCGAGGCTGTGTACACAGTGATAGGCAATGAGCGTTACGGCCCGGAAAAAGCACAAGAGTACCGGGACTTGCTGCTTTCGTTCCAGCTTGAAGCAGTAAGAAACCGTGAATACCTCCAGCCCCTAATCACAGCGAACGACCCGCGGGGCTATGTTACAGACGAGCATAAAGCCGCAGTATACTTCGAGCTTTCAGTGATTGATTTCCCTGTAACTGTATGGCAGTACTACCAGAATTTTGACGGAATAAAAGCTGTGCTGAATATGCCCCGTGAAAATATTGCAGACAAGAAAAAGTATCTTGATACTGTTGCTGGAATGATTACTGAGGAAGGCCCTGTGTATTCGAGTTTCGCTTACACTGTCCAAGCGGCAAAAGAGAACGGGAATTACCGCCCCTGTGTGAAGTATCTTCGCGAGGCTGCTGAACGTGAAGGTCTGCACCTTGAGATAGGCGGGGACGAAGAGTCGTACATCTGGAACAAGATTTCCTTCACCGAGGAGCAGATGAGGCTGTTTGAGTTTGACCCGTATATGCGCGATGAGATTATTGCCTGGTCTCACACAACAGAGTCCAACGTCATCATGATTTACGGAAACTCTGACCCTTGGTATTTCGTGAGGCTTCCTGATGTTGCAGACAATCCCAATGTACACATATTCACGTCAGAACACTCTCACCTTGTGAGCATAAACTCAATGTCCCAGGAAAAGAGAGACGAAATACTTTCACTCCTCGACTCTTGGCTGGAGCAGGACAGAAGCTCAGTACAGAATCCCGGTTCACTCAGTTCATCCGGCGGAGGCTGTAATCTTGCCGGGAATTTGGGAATAATTCTATTGTCAGTAATAGCCTCAATGAGGAAGAGAACAGTAACCAAAATCTACAGTGCAGACATTGCCTTTGTCCCCCCAAAAATTATGTAATGACGATAAGCTCGGAGCGTGCAAATCAAGGTGAGGGGGAAACATATGTTTCCGGGAAATATATCGCTCCGGCCTGTAGCCAGGAATCCCAGTGCAGCAAAGGCGCAAGGCTCTCAGTGGCAATTTCTGCCGGGATGCGGTATCTTGCGGGAGCTTTGCGGTTATGATGGTGGGGTAGATGAATGCGCAGACTCACCATTGAGGACAGTAGAGTCAGCCGGACTTATTGGTCAATCGTGAAGACGGCGAAGAAAATATAGCAAGGAGTGAAAGTATCATGAAGCGTTTGATTTCAGTATTAGCGGTAATGATGGTGTTGTGTGTTCCTGCGTTTGCCCTGAGCGACTCGGAATATCTGAGGATGAAGAAGAACTCCGATTTTGCCCGGGCAGACCGCGAACTCACCAAAGCCTACAACGAAGCCAAAAGTGTCATGAGCAGGTCAGATTTCGAGGCGTTCAAGAAGGATCAGCGTGATTGGATTGCAAGAGACCGTGATGTCCGCGCTGAAACTTTCATGGAGGACGGTTACTCAAGAGTCGAGGCATACACTATGGCGACACTTGAACGCGCAGAAGGCATACGTGCTCGGATTGAGGTGATTGAACAAGGACTGATTGATGTCCGTGATATTGATGAAGCGTACTTCGACAACGGGAAGGACTTATACCTTTACCTGTCGCTGTACAGCTATTCGGATATGACGTTCACGGTCTCACTCAGCAGGCATGAAACGAAAATTGAGCTTGACGGCACTTATGATTACGACAGCAAGACCATGACAGCGTATGACGGAGAGATGAGAGCTGTCCTGACCTTCAAGGACGCTGACACAGTGAACGTGAGGGCAAACGATGCTCTCCGCCGGAATTTCAGTGTTGACCCAAGCGGAACGTACAAGAGGCATTACGGGAAATAGTGAGGGATTGCAGCGTTGGACTTGAACATTGCGGTAGTCGATGATACTTTGCCGGACATTGTGAGACTGGAAAATTTTGTGCGGAGCTGGTTCTATGGCCGCGAACACAAACTAGCCGGGATAGCCTCATATGCTAACGGTGAGGAAATGCTGAAGGGCTTTGAGCCGGGAATGTTTCAGATTGTCTTCATGGACATCATAATGGAGAGCATTAACGGAATCCAGACCGCCAGACAGCTTAGGGCAGAAGATGCCGGGCTGCTGATAGTGTTCATGACTGCCTCGCGGGAATATGCGTTTGATGCCTTCCCTATTCACCCGTTCGATTACGTCCTGAAGCCATACAGCAAGAAGGATGTCGGGAAGGTGCTTGATGAGGCAGTCCGCGCGCTGACAGCAGACGATCCCACAGTAACGATAAAAGCATCTCACTCCGAGTACACGATTCCAACGCGCATGATAAGCTCAGTAGTCTCAAGAAACCATAACGTAGAGATAAATTTATCGGATGGCAGATGTATATTAAGTGCCATGACATTCACTGAAGCCGAGAAACTTTTTGCGGGAGACTCACGCTTCCTGTCATGCAACCGCGGAATTATACTGAACATGTCCCAAATATCAGCGCAGGAAAAGGGAGTGTTTGTGATGAAGGACGGTACACGCTACCCTATCCGGGTACATGGACAGTCAAAGGTAACAGCGGCATTCTCACAGTATCTCATAAGCAGCATGAGGTCAGCAAAGTTACCTGCCGGGGGGTAAGGAGTGAAAATCTTTGCACGTTACGCGCTCGAACTTGCGATAATAATACCTGATGCAGTGTTCTTATACTTGCCGCTGATTGATGATTTGCGCTGGGGAAACTGGATGACCTGCGGCATATCGGGTGTACTGCTCTCGGTCTTCGTGATAATTGCTGCGTGGGTCAGCTCGGTGAATATGCTGCCAGTAATCCCCGTTCTTGTCGTGAGCGTAACATTCCTGTTTCTAGTCTTCTTCTTCTCTGTCAAAATCACCTTGGGGCGCAAGCTCTTCTGCTTCTTCACCTCGATAATGCTGGGGGCGTTCTGCCTTCTTTACTCTATATCGATAATGGCAGGCTTTGAGGCGGCAAATGACCTCTGGGAATCAACACGCCTTCTCAGCATAGAGTCCGGCTTGGCCTCGCTTGGACTGTCAGCACTAATCGGTATTGCGTTCTCAAGGATACTGGCTGAGGATTTGCCCATGCTGCTGAAGGAAGAACTAATCAGCGGAATGTGGGATTTCTTGTTCCTTCTGCCGTTTGCCGCGACTGTACTGATATGGTGGCTGACTCCGATATGGCCGAAGATATTGCTGATGGGCCGTGCGCGTGTGTTTATGCTGGTGCTTCTGCCGCTGATACCGTCTACAGTGCTGCTTATGTATTATCTTCTGTGGTGGGTGGCGGCGAAAATTTCTGAGAGCGCGAGACTTCAGCAGGAAAC
>JAFSRQ010000037.1 GCA_017446055.1 Synergistaceae bacterium
CAACAGGCCATGAGAGAAGCCCTAACTCCCCGCAAGCCTCAGAGCCTCCCTCCTGCCCTCGTCAACCAACGCTATAGCTTCATCAAGACTCCCCGGCTCACTCCAATTCCGCGACTCAAGCACTGTCTCAACCAGCCCGGCAACAGGAAGAAGACTTTTGCGGCAGATGGTACACAGCTTAGACATTGGGATTTCTGATAGACTTTACGCTGAGAGCAAGAAGGCGGTACACAAACGCTGTAACAGCAGGCCATGAGAGAAGCCCTAACTCCCCGCAAGCCTCAGAGCCTCCCTCCTGCCATCGTCAACCAGAGCTACAGCCTCATCAAGACTCGCAGGCTCACCCCAATTCCGCGACTCAAGCACTGTCTCGACAAGCCCGGCAATCTGTGTGAAGCCTATCCTCCCCTCAAGGAACATGTTCACAGCAGCCTCATCCGCACCCACAAGCACCGCAGGATACCCCCCCTTCAGCCTCATACATTCGCGGGCTATCCTCATGGCCGGGAATCTCACACTGTCAGGAGGCTCGAACCTCACATCATGTACGCTGTATGACGGTCTCCTGAAGCCCTCAGACGGGAAGAACCTATCAGGCCAGAACAGGCACGACCCCGCAGGAAGCATCATGTCAGGTTCTGCCGCAAGCATCTTCACGCTGCCGTCCTCAAACTCAACCAGGCCGTGAACGAATGACCCCGGCGAAATCACAGCGTCAACCTTCGATTCGTCCAGCCCGAATAGATACATTGCCTCGATAAGCTCAATGCCCTTGTTCATGAGGGTAGCAGAGTCTACCGTTATCTTCGCGCCCATGTTCCACACAGGATGACGCAAGGCCATTTCCGGCGTAACAGTCTGCAATTCTTCCGGGGAAAAATTTCTGAACGGCCCGCCCGATGCTGTAAGATATATTTTCCTCACGAACGATTTATCCTCACCGTGCAGGCATTGCCATATAGCATTGTGTTCACTGTCCAGCGGTCTCAGCTGGTCTGGTCTGCTGACGAGGGGCATCACCCATTTTCCCGCGACAACTATACTTTCCTTGTTGGCGAGTGATACTGTCTTGCCTGCTTTGAGGGCTGAACACAGAGCCTTTATCGCCGCCGTTCCTGATGACGTGAAGACTACGTGCTGAATCTCCGGGTCAAGTGCTACAGCTTCGAGTCCTTCATCGCCGCATTCATCGTAAGTGTAGACTTTGCTGACGTGAAACTTCTCCGCAAGCCCCGCCAGTTTCCCCGAACGATGATTAGCCGCCAGAGCCATGACACGAATCTTGTCCGGCCATGCTTCACACACAGACATCACAGCACTTCCAACGCTCCCGGTTGCGCCTATCACACCGACGTTAATCACAGTATCACCCTCAGTACAAGATATGTCAGCAATCCGCTGAATAATATACTGTCGAAACGGTCAAGCATTCCCCCGTGCCCCGGAATAACATGGCCTGAGTCTTTCTCTCCTGCCTCGCGCTTGATGAGGGACTCTGCCAAGTCTCCGAGCTGGCCGAAGATGCCGCATATGAAGCCGATTAGGATTAAGGGGTAAGAAGGGAGGCTGAAGAAGTATATTGCTCCGGCGTTTGCGAGAAGGCTTCCGATAATCCCGGCGATGAAGCCCTGCAAGGTTTTTCCCGGGCTGACGTGTTCGCAGAGCTTTGTTGTGCCGAACATCTTCCCGCCTATATACGCTCCGACATCACAGCCCCATGTGCAGAAGAACAGAGTATCAAGCACCTGCCTTCCGAAAGCGTAATCCCTCAGCATGACCATGCATGTCCAAGGCACAGTGATATACAGCACGCCCGAAATTACCGCGCCAGAGTTCATGACTGCCCTGCTGTTTCCTGCTGACATCTGCCGCCTGAACACCTCAACGGACATCACGCAGAGGACGCACAGGGAAAGTATCATGCCTAGGACGACAGGCTGAGGGTTATTGCCGGTGGCGACAAGAAGGAATACCAGCGAGAATATATACCCCATGCCCGGAGAAATTCTCGCGCCCCTGATTTTGCCCGCCAGCCTGTAATATTCCCCCAGTGAGACCAGAGCAATAATCCCTGCGATGACAGCCCAGACGAGTCCGCCCGTGTTTATCCCCCAGAGTATGACGGCTACAATCCCTATGCCGCTTAACGTTCGGAGTCGTAATTCCGTGTCAGCCCTTAAGCCCGCCATAACGCCGCTCCCTTCCCGCATAGCTGTCGAGTGCCTTGCGCAGTTCGTCATAGCCGAAATCAGGCCAGTGTATATCGGTGAAGTAGTACTCGCTGTACGCGCTCTCCCAAAGCCAGAAGTTGCTTAGGCGTAACTCTCCGCTAGTCCTGATGATAAGGTCGGGGTCTGGTACATCGGGTAGGTAGAAGTGATTGCGGAGGTCTTCTTCTGTTACCGGGGATTTTGCGCCTGACGATATGAGCGAGTTCACAGCATCGAGGATTTCAGCCCGCCCGCCGTAATTTATGCAGAGGATGAAGTCCAGTATCTTCTCGTCCTTCGTGTAGTCTTCCGCCCACTGCATTTGTTCTCGAAGCTCATCGGGGATTCTGTCCTTGCGCCCGCAGAAACGTATCCTTGCGCCTTCTGCTTTGACCTCATCGACCTTGCGCCGGAGATAGTAGCCGAAGAGTCTCATCAGCCCGGTAACCTCCATGATTGGCCTGTTCCAGTTCTCCGTAGAGAAAGCGTAGACCGAGAAATAGCGTATTCCCTCGCGCTTCACGAGCCTCACCATGTCCTCAAGTTTGCGCAAGCCTGCCCTGTGTCCCATGAGCCTGGGAAGGTTTCTGCGTTTTGCCCATCGTCCGTTGCCGTCAAGAATTATTGCCAGATGCCTGGGGATTCGTGTGTCCGTCATTGTACGTCAGCTGCTGCGTAAAAAGTGTAATGCTATGCTGTGTATACCCCTGTGAATATTTCTCGTTCTTTCCTGTTTGCTACGGAGCTTGCCTGCACTCGTTCTCAGGCAGCCGAGTTTTCACGGGGGATTGATGCCTGTCCAGAACCCGACATTACGCAGCAGATTTACCCTCCTTTGTGAATGTGCCAAGCCTGGATTGAGCAACGACTTTACATCATGCGCCTGATTGTGTGAGTTCGTCTATTTTCGCCTTCAGTGATTTCACGTCCTGCCACGTTAAGTCTTTGGGACTGCCCTTAGCGCGGGACTCGTTGCGCAACAAAAAACTTGGGTGGAACATAGGCAGAAGCAGAATTCCCCGCCAAGTCAGCCACTTTCCGCGAAGATTAGTGATGCCCTGCTTAGTCTTGAGGAGAAACTGTGTCGGAACATTGCCCAGAGTAACAACAATATCCGGGTGAAGCAGCAGCAATTGAGCCTCAAGAAACTCACTGCACGCTCTGATCTCGTCATCGTTAGGATTCCTGTTCTCCGGCGGTCTGCACTTCACTGTGTTGGTGATGTAGAGACTCTCGCGGGGAATTTTGCCACCGTTCTCCAGTATGCTTGTGAGGAGCTGTCCTGCCTTGCCGACAAACGGTCTCCCGAAAGCGTCCTCGTCAGCACCGGGAGCTTCACCTATAAGCATGACCCTGCAATTTTCCGTTGGCCCTTCGCCGAAAACTGTATTGTGCCTCTTCTCACACAAGCCGCATTTCCGGCACTCTGATACTTTGAGCCTTAGTTCATCCCATGCTGTATTAATGTCCATAGTCATAAGAATATTTCGTTTACCCTTATATTAACCTGCCTGATTTCCATTCCAGTAAAGTAGCTGAGTCCCATACGCAGTTTCCTCTGCAATGTCTTGGCAATAGAAAGGGCACTCCTTCCCGAAAGATTAAGGTCAATCTCAACGCTGAGAGAAATTCTGTCATCATCCGTATCAATGTCAATATCTCTGATTTTCCTCACGTGGTCTCTGAGCTCGAGCAATTTCCTGCACATCTCAAGCAGTGCTTCAGTGGCTATGACAACTTTACCGTTGAAGCTGAACAGGGGCTTGACGATGGTATTGCTGGCTTCTTCCCTGCTCCTGCCCTTGAAGAAGCCTCGAATCTGGCTGACGAGCTTTCCTGCAAAGTTCTGCTGAATCTGAGCTTTTGCCGCCGGTACAACGTGCTGTTTCTTCTCGCGCCTTTCACGCAGGGCTGACTCGATTTCCTCAGGTGTGGAAACGTCCGATATGTGTATTATTCTTGACGGGGGATTGAGTCCGAGCCTGCCTGTGATTTTCCCGGCCATGCCTTCAGACGTAGCCAGTATCATAATCTTTGCGGGAGTATTCTTCATCAGGTAACTTGCTACTTCATCTCTGTGTTCAGGGTACTCGAAGATTGCGCGTTTGATGGCACGTAAACGGTTTATCTCGGACTTTGCGCTTCTTCCTGCGAGTATTCTTCCGCGTGAAATCACCAGACCGTCATCAATGATAACGTCGATTCCGTTCTGCCTGGCGACCATTGTAGCGCGATGGCTCTTTCCTGTACCCGCCGGGCCTACGAAAGCTGTAACCTCTACGTCAGACAAGCTCAACTTTTGCGCCAAGCCCCCGCAATTTCTGGTCTATAGCCTCATAGCCGCGCCAAACGTGAATCATGTCGTCGACTCTTGTCTCACCCTTCGCCGCAAGACCCGCGATAATCAGTGCAGCACCCGCCCGCAGGTCAGTAGCCTTGACGCTTGCCCCCTGTAGGCCGTCAACCCCCCGTATAATCGCAACGTCCCGTGAAATCTGAATGTCCGCGCCCATTCGGTTAAGCTCCTGAGCGTAAAGAAACCTTGCCTGAAAGACGCTCTCCTCGATAGTGCTGACTCCTCTTGCCACTGAGAGAGCCGCGGCCATCTGGGGCTGTGAGTCTGTCGGGAAACCGGGATAGGGCATAGTCTTTACGTTTATGGGGTGAAGGCGTTTCTTGGACGGGAAAATTTCGACTGTGCTTTTCTTGACGGAGAACTTCGCGCCAGCCTCCTCAAGTTTGGCCAGAATAGCATCAATGTGGGACGGAACTAGATCCTCAACCTTGATGTGTCCGTTCGTCATGACTCCCGCAAGTATGTACGTGCAAGCCTCGATTCTGTCCGGGATGACTCGTTCATGGCCTGAGTGAGCCTTGTCGATGCCGATGATTCTCACGCCCCCTGCGCCTTCAGTCTCAACAGTAACACCGACACAGCGCAGTACAGCCGCAAGGTTGTCGATTTCGGGTTCTCTTGCTACGTTCTCGATGATAGTCTCACCCTGAGCGAGAGAAGCGGCCATCATGAGGTTCTCTGTTGCTCCTACTGACGGGAAATCGAGATATATCCGCCTGCCTCTGAGTCTGCCTTTGACGCTGGCGTGGACTACACCGTTCTGAATGTCTATGTCCGCGCCCATCTGCTTGAGTCCCTTCAAGTGTAAATCTATAGGACGGCTTCCGATTGAGCATCCTCCGGGCAGGGGGAGTGAGACTCGTCCGCAATTGGCGAGCAGAGGCCCTAACACGAGAGAGGACGCGCGCATTTTCCGGGCTAATGCTTCGGAGACTTCGTACTTGAGTTCGTCAGGTGTGCGGAATATGACCTGTGAGACTTTCGAGTCGCGCCTGATTTCTGCCTCAACGCCGAGTGATTCGAGAGTCTCAATCATGGTGTGAATGTCGTACAAGTCCGGGACGTTATCGAGAGTGAGAGTCTCTCCGCGCAGCAACAGACATACGGCCATGACCGGGAGAGCAGCGTTCTTTGCGCCTTGGGTCTTTACCGTTCCGCTGAGGGGGATACCGCCGTTGATCTTCATTACGTTCTTGTTGTCTATGGTTACTTCGCTCCTTTCGTGCTTTGTCGTGTAAAACTGGACGGGCAAATCAATCTTCTTTGTCAGCAATTTTTCTCAAGATTTTATGTACTTGCTTTAACGCTGCTTTTTCTTTGAGGCCGACTTTCTCAATAACTATGCGTACTATTTCATCGATCGTGAAGCCCTGTTTGCGACATACCTTTACCAGACCTATGACCATGCCGCGCTTTTCGCCTCTTCTTTCACGTTCTAGGCCATAAACTCCCATAGCATAATCCTGGTCGAACAGTATGAACATCACCAAAGCTCCCTGATCTGCTTCAACGCTGCTTCCTGAGAGAGGCCGAAATCCTCCATAATCATGCGTACAGCGTCATCAATCGTTGCGCCAAGTTTGCGGCATGTCTCTACAACACCTTCTATTTTCCCACACTTTTTCCCGCGCTTTTCGCCTACTCTTTCACGTTCCCGGCCATAGACTCCCATAGCATAATCTTGGTCGAACAGCATTACCATTATGTCAACTACCTCCTTCCTGCGGCCGTCAAGGTATTCCTTCAGGACTCCATTATCCTGACATATACGAATAGCATTCTCCGCGGCTAACTTCGTGCGGCCATGAATATTTATCTGGCTGTCGAGAACATGAGCGAATATTATGTACTGCCCTATTATGTCGCCCCTGTCCTCCGAACGTATCACCTTAACACGCAAATCAAGCGGAAGGTTCGCGTTGTCCCAGAAATCTTCCTTCAGCGATATTATGTCCTTCACGGCTTTGCGATTGCCCGTATATATCACGTAAAATTCCGGCTCTGGAATCTCTCCAGCTTCTTGGAACTGTAAACGTTCAAGTCTTTCCCCGTGATATATTCCTGATACGTCCCGGCCAGGTAAAGCAGTATCCTCACCAGAATATTTATGCTCCACGTAGACTGAGCCTCAGCAAAGATTATCAGCTTGTCCCTCACCAGCAATGCCAAATCATTATACTGGCCGTTAAGGATTACAGGGTTCAGCGTTACAGTCTTGATGTCGTCCTCCTCAAGGTCTGTCATTTCAGGGTGAAGAGTCCTGACCATCTCAAGCCTGTACTTGGGGATGCTGAAGAGGTCGAGAAATACCGTGTTCTTCGCGCCGCGCTTTGTCTGTACCCCGTCAGGCATGATGATTTCCCCCAGTGTTTGCGTCCAGTCCGTCAAGGATGCCTGCTATCTCGGAATCAGGATTCAGGTCGGCGTAATCTTTGGCGGTGCTACCGATTTTGTCTTTTGCGTCAATGTCTGCTCCTGCACGGATGAGAATCTTTATGGCTTCCGGGTATCTGGCTCTCATTGCGGCTTCCATGAGGATGGTTTTGCCGAGACGGGAGTCTTTTGCGTTGACGTTCGCGCCTGCGCGGATTAGAGCTTTGACTACTTCAGGGTCGCTGCCGCAGCTCACAGCATACATCAGAACTGTCCTGCCTTCATCGTCTTTAGCGTTCACGTAAAACTTGGCATTGATCAGGGCTTGCACAGTCTCAATATCGGGATGGCCTGAGTATGGCGAGCAGGCAAACATGAGAGCTGTCCTGTTCTTGTCGTCTACGCTGAATCCCCCACAGCAAAAATCAGCACCAGCTTTAATGAGAGTCTTTGCCGCTTCACCGTTCCCATAATAGCAGGCTTGCATTAATGGTGTCATGCCGTTACTGTTCCTATGATTGATGTTAAAGTTTGAGTTAAGCAGAATCTCTATGGCTTCAGGGCTGGCG
>JAFSRQ010000038.1 GCA_017446055.1 Synergistaceae bacterium
CAGGCGCAACGGGTTGTGAGGGCGTAATCTCCGGGACAATTTCGGGCGCAACATGCTGTGAAGGCGTAATCTCCGGGACGGCTTTCGGCGCAACGTGCTGTGAGGGCGTAACCTCTGGGACGATTTCAGGCGCAACGGGTTGTGAAGGCGTAACCTCCTGGGCAATCTCAGGCGCAACGGGGTGTGAGGGTTCAATCTCCGGGACGGCTTCCTGCGCAACATGCTGTGAGATTTTCGGCTTTGACGGCACAACAGCTTGCGGGATTTCCGGCTCACTAGGCATTATCCCCAACACATCACGTGAGGCGGAATGTTGACTCCCTTTGCGACCCACTGCTTCAGGTTTACGCGGTGAGGCTCTTTTCGGGGAACGTGGCTTCTCTTGATGACCAGGCTGAATATTCGCGGCACTGAGACTCTCTTCTATCCTCCGCCCTAAATCATCTAACGTGTCTGCCCTTTGTGCCTTATCATTACGCTTCGGCCTCGTTCGTGAGGGCTTTACCCTTGGCTTCTCACGCGATGTCTCGCTGTCATTCCCGCCTTCAAGCATTTCACGCAGTTTCTCTTCCGCTGTCTTCTCACTCATCTTTGTGCCGTCTATCCTCCGTAAATCCGCTTTAACGCCTAATTATAAATCATCATTCCCATAAAAAAAGCCTCCGCTTTAACACGGAAGCTCTTTCATTCTAGTAGCCTCAACGAGGTTCGAACTCGTGTTTTAGCCTTGAGAGGGCTACGACCTAGACCACTAGTCGATGAGGCCATTTCTTTACAACGCGAGGAATATTACCACGATGAACTACCGCCCCTCACGGTTATAGCGACTTCCTAATTCAACGAGGTCTGCGTTGCAACATTTCTGTTCCCGTCTTACGTCCTCTCCAAAGGCGTTTAGAGCTTTAAGCTCAGGTTTCCTACGCACCATAGGTACCACGTTAAATTACATTTTGTTGTCGGAATTTCTCTTAATTCCAGCTATTCAACGCACGGAATTATATCACACACAACTTAATTAGCGCAATTCATCCACAGCTTAGAGATGCGGGAGGCTTCTTGCGCGTTTTGATAGAAATTTTTATGCAAGCTATATAATCTGCCGTAATCACTAAGAAGGTTGGTGTAATTTATGACTCAATCTGGCGACAAGATACTTCACCGTCTATTCAGGAAGGGTGAAGCGTCTTATGCTGTCTCGGATGTCTCGAAAGCTATAGCTCCTCTCGTGGATCTCCTGTTCGTTAGCCTCTTCATTGGTGCGTCAGGCGTAACAGTCATGTGCTACGTCAGCCCCATGTTTATGCTGTTCGCTCTTGTGGGCTTGTGCATAAGCAACGGTGCGCGCAACAAAGTTTCAGTGCTTCTCGGAGAAGGCACATTGACAAAGCCAATAGCGTATTCTCGGCCTCAATCATTATGGGGGCGGGGCTGTCTGTGATTTCTGCTGTAGCTGTCGGGGTATTCTGCTCGGAAGTGTCATTCATTCTTGGCGCAAGAGAACCTGAAATCTTCGAGATGACTAAGCTCTACATATGGGGCTACCTCATCGGGTATCCTTTCCTCACAATGATTCGTATTCTCACGCCATTTCTCCAGATGGAGGGGCAGTACAGGTTTCTGGCTACAAACTCGGTTATTACCACTGCGCTTGATATAGCTCTGGACGCTCTCGTGATATTCGCGCTTCACGGCGGAATGTTCGGAATTGCTCTTGCGACTTCGCTCGGCTATATAATTCCGTTCTTCATGCTGGTGGCCTCCTTTATCAGGCGGAAAAATACCTCAGTCTTTCGTCTCTCCATGAAGGGAATCACCCTCAAGACTTGCGGCGAAATACTACGTCTTGGCACTCCGTTGGGATTCATCTGTGGAAGCAGGGCAGCAGGCGGAATGCTAATCAACAACATGCTGACTGCCTTGAACATACGCTATCTTGTCGCGGCTTACGGTGTATTTTCGGGGATTAGTAGCTGCGTGTCTCAATCATGGATGGCTTCGGCGGATACTCTCGTTGCATTTTCGGGAGTCTTCATCGGTGAGGAGAACAGGGCCTCCCTCAAGGAAGCTCAGAAGCTCGCACTCATTCACGCGCTTATATACACATCTGCTGTTACGGCCATGCTATTTGTCTTTGCGCCTCAACTCGCGGGGGTGTTCCTAAAGTCTGATGACCCAGAAGCCTTGAGGATGGCTGCTGAATGTATACGCGTCGCATGTTTCTCGATTCCGTTCCACGCAATAGTCTACTGCTTCAACAATTATTTGATGGCGGTGAAGAGGCTTCGTTTCTCCAACGTCTACAGCTTCCTCATTGAGTGCGGAAATATTGTGCCGATTATGTTCTTCCTGCTTAATGTCATGGGCTACCGGGGGGCGTGGGTCTCAAGGGTAGTCAGCATGTTCCTGCTCACCGCGATTGCTATGGTCTACGTGTACAGGAACGGTGAGGGCGCAACTTTCCGGGACAAAATGCTTCTTCTGCCTGAAAATTTCGGGGTAAAGCCTGAAGACGAGGCCGCTGTGATTGCCGGGGCAACGGATGAGGTTTACGAGCTGTCGCATGTTGCTGTTGCGTTCGCTCTGGAACACGGTGCTGACATGAAGAGGGCGAGGACTTATGGGCTTGTTACGGAGGAGCTTGCGATATTTCTCGCGGAACATGGCTTCAATGACGGCAAGACTCACAGCATCAACGCCAGACTCGTGGCAAAAGGTGATGAGCTTATTATACGAATGCGGGATGACTGCAAGCCGTTCAACCTCACTGAATACTACAAGGCACTCACTGAAAGCCGGGAACATGAAGCGGGATTGTCCATCATTATGGAAATGTCGAAGGATGTCCAGTACACTAACACATTAGGCACGAATAATCTCATTGTCAGGATATGACACAGGAGGAAGCATCATGCAACCCGTAATTATTGGCACAGCTGGAGCAGGTTATGCCGCTCGTCTTCATGGCAACGGCTACAAGGCTGTAACAGGAATACCCTTCAGGCTCAAGACTATATGCGACCTCAACACAGAGCTTGCTGAAGGTGTCATGCGTGATTTCGGCTATGAGTCTCTTACGTCTGACTACGACTCAATGCTTGCTGACCCGGAAATCAACGTTATCGACATCGTTACGCCCCCATTCCTTCACGTACCTATGGCGGTCAAAGCTCTCAGGGCAGGCAAGAATGTAATCTGCGAGAAACCCCTCACCGGGTATTTCGGGCGTAAGGGTGAAGAGGATATTGGCCATGTTACCCCGCGTAGTGTAATGTATGAGTCCGTCATGGCCGCGATGAATGAGCTTCGTGATGTCCTGCGTGAGACCGGGCAAAAATTTATGTACGCTGAGAATTTCGTCTACGCTCCTCCCGTCCAAAAAGCCGCCGAGATAATCCGTGCTAAACGCTCAAAGATTCTCTTCATGAAGGGAGAAGAAAGCCTCAAAGGTTCAAGCTCACCAGTTGCAGGGAAATGGAACAAGACAGGAGGAGGCACACTCATTCGCACAGGAACTCACCCTCTAAGCGGAATGCTCTGGCTCAAACACCAAGAGGCTCAAGCACGAGGCGAGGACATAAGGATTGCGAGCGTTGTTGCTGATGTTGGAACGACTACAGCAGGACTCAGCGACTATGAACACCGCCATATTTCCACACGGCCTGAAGATGTTGAAGATTACGCGGCTGTAACCGTAACATTCACGGACGGCACGAAATGTCTCACGATTGCAAGTGATACTGTACTCGGTGGCACGAAAAACTATATTGAGGTCTACGCGAATGATGCCGCACTCACCTGCAACATCACGCCTACAGACATACTCAGCACGTACTTCCTTGATGAGGACGGACTCGATGACGTGTATATATCCGAGATGCTCCCGTCAAAACTTGGCTGGAACAAAGCCTTTGTGAGCGATGAAGTCATACGAGGCTATTCGGGGGAATTGTGCGATTTCTTGGAGGCCGTTGCGTATGACAGAGAAGCGGAGTCAGGCTTCGACATTGCGTATGAAACTGTGCAGGTGATTTATGCGGCGTATGTCTCTGCGAGTGAGGGAAGGCGAGTGAACGTAAACTAGCAAAACCGCC
>JAFSRQ010000039.1 GCA_017446055.1 Synergistaceae bacterium
CAACAAGCGCAAAAAGCTATTCAGCATCACAAAAGGTTACTGGGGTCAGCGCAAGAACGTTTACCGCCGTGCAAGAGAAGCGTACCTCGCGGCGTTGTCCCGTGCGTACAATGACCGCAAGCGCAAGAAGAGGGATTACCGCAGGCTGTGGATCACCAGAATCAGCGCGGCAGTCAGGGCGGAAGGCATGAGCTACAGCGTGTTCATGAACGGCCTCAAGAAAGCAGGAATCACCCTCAACAGGAAGATGCTCTCCGAGATGGCCATACATGACGCAAAAGCCTTCAGTGAGCTTGTAGCAAAGGCAAAGGCAGCAAAGTAATATGCCGGAAGATATTAATGTTACGACTGTGAGGGATTCCTTCCGTGAGTCCCTCGCAGGGGCATCAACCCTCCAGGAATTAGACGAAATCCGCGTAAGTTTCACAGGCAAGAGAGGCTCACTCACACAGTTACTCCGCTCACTCGGAAAATTACCCCCAGAATTGCGCAAACAGGCAGGTCAGGAACTCAATACGTTGCGGGACGAAATCGAGAACGCATTAGACCGGGCAGGCCGGAAAATCCGCGACGCTGAGAACGAGAAGCAGGAAATCTCACAGCGAATTGACGTAACACTCCCCTCACATGGCCGGAAGTCAGGAGCATTCCACCCGGTGCTTCAGACAATGCACGAAATAGCGGACATCATGCAGGGGCTGGGGTACTCTGTCGCGTCAGGGCCTGAGATTGAGGAGGACTACTACAACTTCGAGTGCCTCAACGTACCGGCCTGGCACCCGGCAAGAGACATGCAGGATACCTTCTACCTTCCTGACGGGAAATTATTGCGGACTCACACGTCGCCCGTCCAGATACGCGCAATGCTGGAATACGGCGCGCCCCTGAGAATCGTCTGCCCGGGAAAAGTCTACCGCCGCGACAATGACGTTACACACTCGCCAATGTTCAACCAGATGGAAGGACTCCTCATCGACAAGGATGTACCCTTCAGCGTAATGAAAGGCACAATGTCCGAGATGATGAACGCGTTTTTCGGCAAGAGCCTGGGCTACCGTTTCAGGGCGAGCTATTTCCCGTTCACAGAGCCTAGCATGGAGCTTGATATTGAGTGCGTGGAATGCGGCGGCCATGATGAGCATTGCCGTGTGTGTCATGGGACGGGCTGGCTTGAAGTCGCGGGTATGGGCATGGTTCACCCCAACGTCATACGCGCAGGGAAAATTGACCCGGACGAGTACAACGGCTTCGCTTTCGGGATCGGCCTCGACAGGATGGCCATGCTCAAATACGGCATAGGGGACTTGAGGCTTCTGTTTGACGGCAACGTGTCTTACTTCATGTCAGGATTCGGGGGTGCGGAAAAATGCTAGTGTCATGGGAACTGCTGAAGAGCTTTGTCGACATTGAGCCGCTCACTCTCACACCTGAAGAACTCGCCGAAAGACTCACATTCTCAGGCTCGGAAGTCGAGGGCATAACTTACACCGCCGGGAAAATGTCCGGGGTAGTCGCCGCAAAAATTGACGCTCTCGAAACCCACCCGTCAGACCCGAAATATTCAGTCGCCCATCTCGACACAGGGAACGGGCGCAAAGTCTGCGTAACCAGCGCGCATAACATGAAGGCCGGGGATATGGTCTTCTACGCGGGTGAAGGCTCGACTCTCACGGACGGTACTGTGATGGGGACGAGGGACTTTCACGGCGTGGACAGTTACGGAATGATGCTGTCAGCTGAGGAGCTGGGACTTCATGACGTTGACGACCCTCATGGCTTGTGGATACTCACGGATGATGCGAGGCCGGGAGACATGGCCGGAAGCCTGTACCATTTGGGCGACGTGATTCTTGACGTGTCAATCACTCCCAACCGCGGCGACTTGTTGAGCCTTCTGGGAATGGCGCGGGAAATCAAGGGCCTGTACCCGAAATCAACGCTCAGGACTCCCGAATGGTTACGCCCGCTGAAACAGGACAAGGAATGGACGGAGGACTTCGGGAAAATTTCGTTGCCGGACAAAGGATGTTACGCTTACAGGCTGGGGCTTGCGACAGGTGCGACTATTGGCGGCTCTCCATTGACCGCAAAAGTAGACCTCGCTCATCTCGGAATGCGTCCCATAAACAACGCCGTAGACGTAACGAACTACATCATGCTCATGTTAGGCCAGCCCCTTCACGCTTTCGACCTCAACACGCTTCCAGCCCGCGAAATCACAGTGAGGCAGGCGCACGAGGGCGAGCATATGATGACACTTGACGGCAAGGACAGGGAGCTTACCGAACGCGACATGCTCATAACGTCGGGCGGTGAGGCAATCGCTCTCGCTGGTGTGATGGGCGGCGAGCAGACGGGAATCAATCCTGACACAACGACAATCGTCATAGAGAGCGCAAGTTTCTCCCCCGTCCGTGTCGGCCACACTTCACGCAGGCTCGGCATAAACTCGGAGGCCGCCTTCAGGTTCTCGCGGACTGTCGACCCGGCACTTAGCAAGTCAGCGCTCATGGCCGCGTCTGCACTCATGCGCGAATGGTGCGGGGCTTCTGTCGACTACAAGCCGTTATCAGCGGAGAACGAGACACACACCCCCAAGCCCGTAACACTCACGCGCCGTAAGCTGTCAGTCTATCTCTCGTGGGACAACATGAATGAGGCCGCTAAGATTCTTGACGGTTTCGGAATCGCGCAGGTCAAGGACGAGGGTGAAGCGAGGGTATTCATGCCGCCGTCATTCCGCCCGGACATCACAATTGAGGAAGACCTCATAGAGGAAATCGGGCGTTACAGGGGATACAATGAGACGGAAGAGAGACTGCCCGGTGAAATGCCGAGGCGCGCGGATATTGGGCCGTCCATGAGGCTCGCGGGGTTCGTGAGGAATACTCTCATTCCCAGAGGGTACACAGAAGTCTTGACATACAGCTTCCTCCCGGAGGATTTCCCCGAAAAGCTGAGACTCAATCCCGACGACATACGCGCAAAACCCATCACCATAGCCAACCCAATAAGCCGCGAACAGATGGCCATGCGCACGACTCTCCTGCCCGGATTATTGGCGGGACTCAAGGTCAGCATCGCTTCAGGATGGCGCGAACCCGTAAGAATGTTCGAGCAGGGACGGGTCTTCTTGAGGGACGGAGACAATCACACTGAGCCTGAGCATGTCGCCGGGTTAATCTTCAACGGTCTTGATACACGCTCGCCTTCAGGGAATCGCAGTGAGGACTTCTACGATGTCAAGGCAGATGTTGAGTCTCTCATTATGGCCAGAGGGTACAGCGCGGAATTTGTGTCCGGCCATGAGACATTCGCGCACGCGGGACAGACAGCGGATATTCTTGCTGACGGCGTGAAAATCGGTTACGTTGGACGCTTGAAGCCAGCAATCGAACAGGAGCTTGATGTTTCGGGAGTGTACATGTTCGAGATTGATGTTACGAGTCTGACTGAGAGCCGCAAGCCTGAGTTCACACCCGCAAGTTCATTCCCCGCGTCGTTCAGGGACATATCGCTTCTGGTCGCCGACACCAAGAGCAACGATGACGTTATGCGCGACATCCGGGAGTGCGTGAGGGAGTCAGGCAGTGAGATTACGCTTGAGGGATTGAGGCTCTTTGACGTTTACGCGGGCAAAGGAATCCCGGACGGTTTCAGAAGTCTTGCGTACACACTGAGCTACCGTTCTCACACAAAGACTCTCACAGTCGAGGAAGTCGAGTCGCTCCATAATGGAGTCCGTGAGAGCCTGAAGCGCAAAGGCTACGTGATACGCTAGGGATTAAGTACGCTGAAATTATCACCCCTCTGTTACAATTAGCGGAGAGGTGATTTTTTTTATGGCCGTGAATCTCAATGACGCGGAATATTTTGCTGACACTATAATGAGCCGGGTTGAACAACTGCTGAATGAGCGTGATATTCTGCGCCGCGAGCTTGACCGCAAGTCTGACGGAACTCTTGAGCATGACAGAGCGTTTGTGCGGGCGTATCAGAACAATGTTATCGACAACGCAGCTGCCTCCGAGAAAATAGCCCGGCTTGAACATATGCTGCTGATAAGGTGATGAGGCTATGAGAACTTCACGTGATGTATTTCTCACTATAGGCAAGGGTACATACACTATACACACTCCGCTTGAGAATGACGAGATTGACCGGGTAAAGGCACTAATCGATGAGGCCTGCGGTGAAGTCGTCAAGGGCGCAAAGCAGGAAGATTTATTGATGCTGACGTGCCTTCGTCTTGCGTACAATCTTGACTCCGTGAACGGCAAACTCAGGAGGATACTTGAGCGTATTGACGGGGAAAATTAGTGCCGTGAAATATGAGGAGGGATTATTATGGCTGATGCAATATTCGGTATGCTCATCATCGCCGGAATGTATTTCGCCCTGAAGTACATTCACCGCGAACGCCACTGTAACCACAACTGTAACGAATGCCGCCACCCCTGCCATGTGAGAACGTGATATTATTTGCGGGTCAATTCCACGAAAGGAGATATTCACACATGAAGGTTATCCTCAAGTCAGACGTAAGCAAACTCGGCAAGGCTGGCTCACTCGTTGACGTAAGCGACGGCCACGCAAGAAACTTCCTCATCCCCAAAGGACTCGCAATCGAAGCCACCCCCGGCAAGCTCAATGAGTGGAAGAATGAGCAGGCTCGCCTCAAGGCAAAAGACGAAAAGCTCCGCGCAGAAGCATTAGCCCTCCAGAAAACGCTTCAGGGAAAATCCGTAACAGTCGAGGGCAAAGCAGGCGAGAACGGAAAACTCTTCGGCAGCATCACAGCCGCGCAGGTCGCAGAAGCACTCGCCTCACAGCACGGCCTCAAAGACTTCGACAAACGCAATATCAAGCTCGACGACACCATCAAGCAGCCCGGCAATTTCCCCGTCTCACTCAAGCTATATCCCGGCATACAGGCTGATATGACACTCACCGTGAAGGTATCATGACCCCGGATTACTCCTCGCTGCCCAACAGCCCCGAAGCAGAACGCGCCGTGTTAGGCTCCTGCCTCTTCTCCAGGGAAGCATTAGGCACCGCAATAGAGATACTCAAGCCGGAAGATTTCTACAGCCCCGACAACAGGAAAATGTTTGAGGTCTTATCGGCCATGTATACAGCAGACAAGCCCGTTGATTTCGTTACAGCACAGATAGAGCTTGACTCGCAGGGAATACTTGAGACACTCGGCGGTCAGGCTTTCCTCGCTGAACTTGCCGCTAACGTAACAACAACCTCGAACGCCGTCTATCATGCCCAGATTGTCCGGGATAACGCCGTCAGACGCAAGCTGTTTTTTGTCGGAGATGCCCTTCGGGGAATGGTCATGAATAATTCCCTGTCAATCGCTGAAATTGTAGAACACGCAGAGAAACTCATCTTTGAGGCGGCAGAGAACAAAAGCGCGTCAGACTTCCGGCACGTCAAAGACATCATCGGCCCTGTTTTTGTTGACGTTGAAGAGAGGTACAGGCAGAATGACGACAAGACTTCAGGATACCCTACAGGATTTGCTGACCTTGACGCTTACACGGGAGGACTTCAGCCCGGAAGCCTCAACATTATTGCGGCGCGTCCCTCGATGGGTAAGACAGCGTTTGCGGTGAACATAGCCCAGTTCGGAGGAGGAAGCGCGAACCGTCCCGTACTGATATTCAGCCTAGAGATGCCCGCGGAACAGCTCGTTATGCGTATGCTTTCAGCCGAAGCGAAGGTGAATCTCTCCGCTCTGGCCAAAGGTATATTTGACACTGACGACTTCCAGCGCATAAGGGAAGCCTGCGACATTCTCGCCCGTCAAAATATCTTCATCAATGACGACTCGAACTTGACCGCCGTGGATTTCCGCACAAGATGCAGACGCTTCAAGACACGTTACCCGGATCTTGCGCTGGTCATTGTGGACTACCTGCAGCTCATGAGTTCGGGCGAAAAGAGGCTCGCGGACGGCAGGCAGCAGGAAGTATCAGACATCTCACGTATGCTTAAGGCCTCTGCAAGGGAGATGAGATGCCCGGTAATAGCCTTGTCGCAGCTGTCGAGGGCTGTCGAGTCCAGGAACGAGAAGAAGCCGCAGCTCTCAGACTTGCGTGACTCAGGAGCTATTGAGCAGGACGCGGATTTAGTGCTTCTCATGTTCAGGGAGGACTATTACACCGAGAACGAGAACAATGACCTCCAGGACAGCAAAGCCGACATCAGAGTCGCAAAGAACAGGAACGGCAGCACGGGAGTATTTCACCTGACATTCATGCGGGAGTACACAAGGTTCGTGAATTTCGGCGAGGAAGTGCGTTAATGGCTAGTGGATAGTGGGTAGTGGTCAGTCAGACTAACCACTGCTCACTACTCACCGTGATTATTCCGTTCGGAGCGCGTCAATCGGGTCAAGGTTGGATGCTTTCCACGCCGGCCAGAACCCGAACATTATCCCGATGAACGCCGAGAAACCCGCCGCAAGTACTATCGACTGCCCGGAAATTATCGTTGCCCACCCAAGAAACGCCGTAACTCCCTGCGATATTCCCACGCCCAGAGAGATACCTATAGCCCCGCCGAGAAGTGATAACACAACCGCCTCCGTCAAGAACTGCACCCTCACGTTTGACGGCCTCGCACCCACAGCCATGCGTATGCCGATTTCCCTTGTGCGCTCGCTGACTGAGACCAGCATTATATTCATGATGCCTATTCCCCCGACAAGAAGAGAGATTGACGCTACTGCACCGAGCAGCATACTCATAACGTTTGCGGTGCTGGCCATGCTCTCCTGAATCTCTGTGAGGTTGCGTATGTCGAAGTCATTCGCGACTCCTTCCGTGAGCCTGTGCCTTTGACGCAGGAGGGATATTGCTTCGGTCTCTGCTGTTGACACCGAGTCTTTGTCCTTCGCCTGAATGTTTATACGCCTCACGCTGTCCACCCTCGTACCCATCCTCACGAGTCTTCTCTGTGCTGTTGTTACCGGGACTAGTATGAAGTCGTCCTGATCCTGCCCCCATGAGTTCGCGCCCTTCTTCGTTGTCATTCCTACAATGCGGAAGGGTATGCTCTTTATGCGTATGGTCATGTCGATAGGGTCAGAGTAGCCGAATAATTCCTTTGCGACTGTCTGACCTATCACGCAGACTTTTGCGCCACTCCTCACGTCCTGCTCCGTGAACATTGCGCCGCTCGCCATAGTCCAGTTGCGCACCTGCAAGATGTCCGGGGTTGAGCCTGTGATGCTGGTGTTCCAGTTCGAGTTGCCGTAAATCACTTGTGCTGACGTGCTGACTTCGGGAGCTGTCCGGGCTATGCTGAATGTCTGTTCGGCCAGGGCGTATGAGTCATCGAGCGTAAGACTCTCACCTGAACCTGCCGCGCCTCTTGCACCAGTTGAGTTTGGCGGAGAAGGCATGACTATAAGCATGTTTGACCCGAACCCGGCTAATGCGCTCTCTACCTGCTGTGCCGCGCCTCGTCCTATTGCTACCATAGTGATAACCGCTCCGACACCGATAATTATTCCCAGCATTGTAAGAAGTGAGCGTGTACGGTTGCTGAGAAGGGAACGTAACGCTGTCCTTATGATTTCCATCCGGGCAAATCACCGTCCTGTGAAAAGTTTTTGTGCAATTATAGATTACCGCGTCATGTTGTATTTCTTAAGGAGGGCAAAAAATTTAATGCTATAATGTCAATTACTCACTGAAATTTTTACGCAACAAGGGAGGAAATATTATCATCATGGAACCGCTCTACAAAACCTACAAGCCCGCGTGGAAAAGTTTCTACAAGCTCTTTTTCCTCGCAGTTCTGATTCTCATCCTCGCCGGAGTCGCAAACTACTTCAAGCCCGGTGAGCCTTGGCTCAAATGGATGTGGATTGCCGCCGCTGTGGTTGACGTTATCATTCTGCTCTACATCTGCGCAAAACGCTGGACAATGTCCCTGATCCTGCGCGACAACCCGGAAAAGGCTGAAGACCAGGAAATAGCCTTCATCGAGTGCAACCCGTTAAAGCCGTTCAGCCAGGACTTCAGGAAGTCAATCGAGATAGGGCTCTCGAACATCGTCCACATTGAGATAAAGCAGTCAATGATGCAGACGATTCTGAACATCGGCAATGTCATCATAACATCCTCAGGCACAGGCATGGAGGAAATACAAGCACCCAATATCCCCGATCCCCAGGCCGTCCGCGATGAGATTCAGGTTCACGCCAGCAAGTACACCAACCCCCAGGCATAACTACAGCACGCTTTACACGCAGAATATTAACGGGAGCACCAAGTCGGCAGAAATGACAATGCCCCCGTTTTGTTTGCCCCAATCACTTTTTCTTGTTCAGGAATTCCCGCAACAGCTTCATCATTTCGAGGCTCTTAAACGGTTTGGGAAGGTAGTCGTCAAACCCCATCGCTATATATTCAGCCCTCGCATTTCCCCCGGCATTAGCGGTGAGGGCAATGAACGCCGTATCAGGAGCGTACTTCTTCGCATGGCCGAGAGTCTCTACACCGTCCATACCGGGCATCTTGTGGTCGAGAAATACCATGTCGTAATGCCCCGCCTTGATCTTGTCGAGAGCCTCCTCACCTGACTCTGCCGTCTCAATATCAGCCATCGACTCCTTCAGCATACCCTTAGCGACAACGAGATTGACCGGGGTATCGTCAACCACAAGAATTTTCGCCCCAGGCCACACCGAAGGCTCTTCATCGCTCACAGCCTCGACAGGAACAGCGTTGTGCATCATGTCTTCATACTCGCGTATCGTGATGTTGTCCCCGTGCACTACCCTCTGCGGAACCTCGAACGTTATGCGTGTACCCTTCCCGTATTCACTCTCAAGGCTTATACGTCCGCTCATGATGTTTATGATGTTCTTCACCAGCGCAAGCCCCAATCCTGCGCCGGGTATGTGCCTGGTTTCGACAATGTTGGCTCTCTCGAAAGGCTCGAATACGTTGACGCTCTCATTCTCCCGCATTCCTATCCCGGTATCCTCGACAACAAATTTCAGGATTACAGCAGGATTCCTCCTGTCAGCAGAATCACATGAGACATTGAGGCTGATGCTGCCCTTCTCCGTATATTTCGCGGAATTGCTGAGTAGGTTCGTCAATACCTGCTTGAGCCTGAGAGAGTCCCCGTGAAGGTGTTCCGGCATTGAGCCTTCTGCATTGAGGATGAACTTTATCCCCGCCTTTTTCCCTATAAGCCCGGTGATATAGCCCTCGCAGTCCTTGAGGATTTCCCACAGGTGATAGTCTGACTCGTACAGCTCCATTTTCCCGGCCTCAATCTTTGAGATGTCGAGTATATTGTTGACGATGTTCAAGAGATGCTCCCCTGCTACTTTGATGTCATTGGAGGCTTTGCGTGTCTCGTAGTCTTTTGCCTCGCTGTATATCATCTCGTTGATACCGAGTATCGCGTTCATGGGCGTGCGGATTTCGTGTGATGTGCTTGCGAGGAAGTTGCTTTTCGCCTTGTTCGCCGCTCCTGCCTTGCGCATTGAGTCTTCTGCCATGAGCCGGGCTTCTTCGATTTCGTTCTGTGCCGAGAGAAGCTGCCTGTATGTCGGTGCCTCAAGGTAGAAGAACGTGAAGACAAGCATTATTGTTGCCACAGTGTAGACCAGCGGAAGATTTTGCTTGAAGAGATACTGAGTGATGAACGAGTCTATCAGGAGGATAAACAGCGTATTCATTACGATAAACTGCCCGTTGCCGTAATATTCCTGATACAAGAGCTGAAGTACAAAGCCTTCAAGCACAAAGAGGACTCCGATTCCCGGCGAGAATATCATGAACATATCGCCGTGATGATGGAAGACGAACGGAATTATTATGCTCATCACCAGAATGAAGAAATGTGCCTCAGCGAATCTCTTGGTGATTCTCCGGGTATAAGCAGCTAAGTAGCACATCAGGCAGTAACCGTTCACGTTGATTGAAGCGTAGAATATTTTTCTCCAGACTATCACGCTCTTCATGTCCGTCAAAAACTCAATGACCACTTCACAGCAAGCCGCAGCCAATGTTGATGCCACAAGAAGACGGAAACGCCTGTTTATCTCTGATTTTGTCGCCATCCTCCCGCCCAGAAAGGCAGAAAGCACAAACAGGAATGGAAGCACAGTAATCTCAAGAAAAGCCTCACTGATATTTACAGCAGTCATGACGAAAAGCAAAGCCCCTTTTTGTGTGAATGATTGTTGAAGTATAGCACCTCGCAGGATTTTGGCGCGTGATATAATGCCCTAACATATCCCAATAAAGGACAGACCCTACAATGCTATTCATGATTGACACAGACAGACACCTTAAACGCGAGCTTACCCCTCTTAATGTATGGTCTCTTGCTTTCGGCTGCGTTATAGGCTGGAGCGCGTATGTTATGCCGGGTACGGTGTTCCTTCCCAACGCCGGGCCTATGGGGACATTGATAGGCATGGAGCTTTCAGCCTTAGTGATGCTCATAATCTCATACAATTACAGCTACATGATAAAGAAATTCCCGCTGACTGGCGGCGAGTTCATCTACGCAAAAATGGCGTTCGGCGGTATACACGGCTTCCTGGGCGCGTGGTTCTTGTCGCTCTCGTACTTGTCCGTGATTCCTCTGAATGCAACCGCTCTGAATCTCATCATGCGGGCGGTCTTCGGCGATGCTTTCCAGTTCGGATTTCACTACACTGTATCAGGCTATGATGTGTGGTTCGGTGAAATGCTTCTTGCGCTCGGAGCTATTGCTGTATTAATGGCGGTCAGCTTCTTGGGCGTAATATTCACGGGCAAGCTACAGACATACCTAGTCATGATACTCATCGGCGGAATACTCGTAATCATGGGCGCGGCCTTCGTCAGCCCGGATGCCTCGTCAGTGAGCCTTCATCCCATGTTCCACCCTGTAACGCCGAGCTTCACCAAAGGAGTTATAGCACAGATAGTCGCAATAGTAATGATCGGCCCCCAGTCATTCGTAGGGTTTGACACAGTGCCTCAGTTCATGGAGGAGTCAAATTTCTCGTCCGACAAGGTGAAGGTAGTGATGGACACAAGCATAGTCTGCGGTACTTTCGTCTATGTCGGCCTGACTATTCTAGCCTGCTCAGTCGTGCCTTACGTGTACCATCATTCATGGCCTGCGTACATTGCCGATCTTACGAACCAGGACGGCACAGCAGGGATAGCCACGCTCAACGCCGCAAGCATAGTGATGGGGAAAAAGGGACTCATTGTGATAACCGCCTCAGTGATAGCGGCCATGCTGACGGGGATTATAGGCTTCTACACAGCGACAAGCCGCCTTCTTTACGCGATGTCAAGAGACGGGATGCTTCCTCAGTGGTTCAGCTACTTGAACAGGAACGGAGTACCCTCACACGCCGGGCTCTTCTGCGGAATAGTCGCGGGTGTGATATGCCTATTCGGGCGCGCTGTGATGGGCTGGGTTTTCGACATGGCATCGATAGGAGCGGCGACAGGCTTCGCGTACACGTCATTGTCGGCGGCAAAATATGCGTGGAAGGAAAAACGCATGGACATAATGATATTCGGCGTGCTGGGATTCCTGCTGTCCCTCGTGATAGCGTTCCTGCTTCTTGACGCTCTGGGATATGAGTCATACACCCTGCTGTTCTTGTGGATAATTATAGGGATACTCTTCTACGTAATTAGGTGTACCTGGGGGGGGGGGGATTGAACGCCCTGACTTATACGGAGAATGAAGAAGATTCTATGTCCCAGAATGTAATGTAAAGCGAAAACACTTGACACCCTGAAACGGGTTGATATAATCCAAATCATGACTGACGGCGCAAAGGACGACAATGACATACTGAAACGCAGGGTATACTTCAACTTTCTGTACGATTTTTATTCACCGTTACTGACAGAGAGACAGCGCAAAGTTTATGAGACATTATGCTTCTCGGACTTGACGTTATCGGAGGCGGCTGACGTTCTCGGAATCAGCAGGCAGGGTGTGTACAATCTTGCGCGGAATGTCATGGTCAAACTTGAAGGCTTGGAGAACGACCTCAATTTTGCGGTCAGCACACGGCGGCTTGAGGAAAGGATACGGGGTCTTGAGTCGGAGAATGAGTTACTGCGCGAAAAGTTACGGGCGAAGGAGGAAGAAGCATGTTTGACGCACTGAAGGAGAAATTATCGGCTGTATTCTCGAAACTTGGCGGCAAGGGCAAACTGTCTCCGGAAGACATAGACTCTGCCATGAGGGAATTGCGGCGGTCATTGCTTGAGGCTGATGTTGACTTCAGGACGGCAAAAGACTTCATCGCCCGCGTCCGAGAGAGGGCATCAGGCGCGGAAGTCCTCCAGTCAATCACGCCCAGTGAGAGAATCTCGGCGATAGTCTACGAGGAATTAGTCTCTCTCATGGGGAAACCCGCCCCCCTCGTAATTTCCCCCAAGCCCCCCACAGTCATACTCATGGCCGGACTTCAGGGTTCAGGCAAGACCACGACAACCGTGAAACTCGCGCGTCTCCTGAAGGGTTCGCACAATCCTCTTGTTGTTGCCTGCGACTTGAGGAGACCCGCGGCGGTCGATCAGCTGAGAGTTCTTGCTGACGGGGCAAAAGTAGCGTTCTTCGGCCCGGATATGCTTGCGGAGGAATTACCCCTCTCGGCAAGTCGTGTCTCCCCTAAGCTAGGGGGGATGTTGAGCGCAGTGAGACAGGGGGGTAATGCTTCACCTGATGTTATCGCGGTGGTTCGGGGCGCGGTGAAGTACGCTGAAGGCCACATGAACGACGTGATAATCCTCGACACTGCCGGACGTCTTCACATTGACGATGAACTGATGTCGGAGCTGAAGAATATTGCTGACGTTCTCCCGCCTCACGAGAAGATTCTTGTTGTCGACTCCATGACCGGCCAAGAGGCTGTGAACGCGGCAAAGGCATTCCACGAACTGCTGAGTCTGACGGGGTTAATCCTCACAAAACTTGACGGCGATGCACGAGGAGGAAGCGCGCTGTCTGTCCGGGCGGTAACAGGAATCCCGGTGAAGTTCGCTGGAGTCGGCGAGAACACAGACGCTCTCGAAGCATTCAGCCCTGAACGAATGGCCGGGCGCATTATGGGGATGGGCGACATTCAGGGACTCGCGGAAAAGGTAAAGGCGGCAGGAATCACTGATACAGAAATCAAGTCTCCCGGGAAAATAGCGAAGTCATTTGACCTAGAGATGCTCCTGAAACAGTTTGAGGCACTCGAAAAGATGGGGCCGCTGGGAAAAGTGATGAGCATGATTCCGGGAATGGACAAGATAAAAGGTTTACGGGCTGAGGACGCTGACGAATCAGCATTGAAGCGCAGCAAGGCAATAATCCAGTCAATGACCCGCGAAGAGAGACGCAATCCGAGAATAATCAAAGGCTCAAGGCGGCGGAGAATTGCGGAGGGTTCCGGGACTTCAGTCCAGAGTGTTAACCAGCTGCTTGCCCAGTACGAACAGATGAGGAAAATGTTCAAGTCGTTCACCGGTTCAGGGGGAAGCAGAAGGCTGAAATCGCTTTTCGGTTTCGGAAGGTAACAGCGCAAATACTAACAGGAGGTGCAGACTCAAGAATGGCGGTAAAGATTCGTTTGTCGCGTCAGGGCAGGAAGAAAGCTCCTTTCTACAGGCTGGTAGTAGCGGATGAACGTTCACCTAGGGACGGGAAATTCATCGAACTCATAGGAACGTATAACCCGATGACGGACCCGGCAACAGTGAGCATCAACGAGGAGCGTGCTATCCACTGGCTGAAGAACGGAGCGATCCCTTCAGACACGGCGCGCGGGCTTTTGAAGAAGCAGGGAATCTGGGAGAAGTTCAAGACAAAGGAAGCATAGCAACAGGCATCCTTAACACAAGAAGCAGCAAAACTTTCATCGTAAACCGCGAAAACAGGATATGTATCTAGCTTCTAGGAGAGTTATATATCGTGATATTTCGTGAGACTGAAAGCATTCTTGACAGACAAACAAAGGAGGGTAAATCTGCTACCAGTGTCGGGAGTGGGAACAGTGACAAGACGCAAAATATGACGATAACGCTTCCGGGGAAACCCGGCTACCGTGTGTTACATGGGATGTAAAAGCCTCTGGACTGCCCTCACACAAACACAAGCAGCAGACATACCGCGAAACAGGGCAGGAAATGCCTCGATATGATTGGGGAAAGAACGAGGAAAAATCCGAATAACTAACAATTATTTGGTAGCAGGTGTCACTTTAATGGTCAATTACAAAGAGCTAGTAGAGTTTATCGTCAAACACCTCGTTACTCAGCCCGACTCTGTTGAAGTTGAGAATGGCGAGGAAGACGGCGGAAGCAAGGTTCTGATTCGTGTTGCCCATGAGGATGTTGGGCGTGTAATCGGGAAAAGGGGAGCAACGATCAACGCTATCCGGCTGTTGGCCAAAGCGGCAGCAGTGAAGGCCGGGGAGCGGGTTGATGTTGACATCATCGAGGATTAACCATTAACGTAAGGATACTGACGGCATTCCCGGAATTATTCGCGGAATTTCTGCATACAAGCATTCCGGGCCGTGCTGTATCAGGAGGGCTTGTCGGCGTGAGGCTGGTTAACCTGCGTGATTTCGGCAGGGGCAATTACAGGCAGCTTGACGATTACGCTTTCGGTTCGGGCGGTATGGTTCTGGCAGCTCCACAGCTGAAGGACGCATTAGACTCCGTAACAAAAGAAGCGGGAGCAAAGCCGTATGTAGTGTACCCGTCGCCGCAGGGGGCATTAGTCAGTCAGGAAATGATTGAGACTCTTGCGCTTCAGGAGAACGTAGCGATAATCTGCGGACATTACGAGGGAATAGACGAGCGTTTTGTGCAGAAGTACGTTGACCTTGAGGTAAGCATAGGCGACTGTGTCCTGACGGGCGGAGAGATTCCCGCGATGCTGATACTTGACGCTATGTCGAGGCTAGTACCCGGCGTTGTGGGCAAGAGCAGGGCAGTAATCGAGGACTCGTTCTACCGCGGAATGCTGGACAACCCGAACTACACCCGTCCGGCCATGTGGGAAGGCGTGAAAGTCCCTGAAGTATTGACGGGAGGAAACGCGCAGGAAATCTCACGGTGGCGCAGGCGCGAGGCGGTCAGGAGGACGCTCACGAGAAGGCCGGATCTGGTCTCGCGGGCATCGGCTAGGGAGTATGTCTCAGGCGTGAACGTGGCAGTTATAGCCGTGAATGAGGCGGTGAATCTTTCGGGGCTGGCGGAAATCTGCCGGGCTTATGGCGCAGGAAGGCCGTACATTGTCGCGGAACACCGTGAACTCCGCGAGGCCATGAAGAGAGAGTATCCCGGAGCGAAAATCATTGGCAGCGTCAGGAAACTTATACGCGAAGAAACATTGACGGTGAAAGTTTCGGAGGCGGCGCGGATTAATGCAGTCCACAGCCTTGAGGTGAAGAGAATGTGCCTTGAGCATGGCGGAAATATACTGTTCGTTTTCGCGCAGGATGATGAAGTGCTTGACGGCCTTGACGGGATTACGGGGTATCTTTTCGCTGAGAGTGCCGGGCTGCCGCTTGACGTGAGAGTCGGAACAGCGTTGGACAGGCTTTTGGGGAAGCGTTGAATACAGGAGGCAGAGCTAGACAGCAAAATAGTGTTATGGAAGGCACGCTTGACACAAGACTAAAGGAGGAAAGAGACTGCTACGCAATGTCGGTGTGCTGAACATGTAACATCAAATCCGGGGAAACTCGGCTACCGTGGGCTAACACGGAAAGTTAAAGCCTCTGGACTGCCGAATGTGGGCAGGAAATGTCCGTAACAAACGGGAAAGAACGAGGAAATCTCGAAAGAGTGTGCAGAACACAAGAATACACTTTTTACGTAGCAGGAAATAAAGAGTTGAACGCAGTAGATTTAGTGCAGAAGAAGTACTACAGAGCGGAGGCACTGCCGGATTTCAGGCCGGGCGACACTCTGAGGGTTCACGTGAAAATCAAGGAAGGTACGCGCGAACGTATACAGGTCTTCGAGGGAATCGTTATCGCCAAGCAGCACGGAGGACTTGATGAGACGTTCACGGTGAGGAAGATCTCAAACGGCGTTGGCGTGGAGAGGATATTCCCGGTTCACTGCCCCAGCATTGACCATGTTGAAGTTCAGCGCAAGGGCAAAGTCAGACGGGCGAAGCTGTATTACCTGCGGAAACTCAGCGGGAAGGCGGCAAGAATCAAAGAGCGCAGGAAGTTCACCGAGGCTCAGTAACAAGAGGAAGAAAGAATCCCCCTGTCCGGGAAACTGGGCGGGGGGAATTTTTTTGTGTGTGCTACCTTGGGGTTGCTGCGGGAAATTCTGGCGGCAGAGAAAGGTAGCTTTCATATCTTCGTATTGCATAGGCATCTATTCCGTTATTACGTTCAAGTCTGTACCTGAATGGGACTTCATCACGCCATTCTTCAGCGCGCTTGTTGTTACTTGCTGCTACACCTAGTCCTTCGCTGTACATGGCCGCTAACATGAGCTGTGCATCGCAGACATAATTTCTGTTCTCGTCCTTGTAGTATGTGTAGTATGGACTGTTATTGCTGACCTTGTAGTCATTCCTTGCCAGGTTTTCCTGCGCGACTTCACCGAGTAACCTGAATGCGCGTTCGTAGTCTTTCTTTGCGCTCCCTTTACCGTCAGTGAGTGCGACCGCAAGCCAGAATTTAGCGGCTGCTGAGTCCTTTGCGGCTTTCTCGTACCAGTAGACAGCCTCATCATGAAACTTTGCCCTCTCAACATCGCTGTGTTCATTGCCCCCTGCCATTCTGTGATACGATGCGCCTACCCTGAGCTGAGACCAAGTATCACCCATTCGTGCCGACAAATAACCGTCCGGCTTCCCGCAGACCAGTATACAGACCGCCGCAACCAGAATCCCGGCCGCTAGAGCTATTTTCGGGGCTAATCTCGCTGCTTTCTCCCTGCGCTGCTGCAATGCGTCATGCTGTCTATATGCGTCCCTTGCAAGTATCCTGCTGTCCTTGTAGTCGCCGAGTTCAGCGAATAATTCTGCGGCGCGTTTCAGGTAATCAGTGTTGCGGTTATCCTCACCGTATTGCTTATCGTAAGTCGCCTCGTCATATTTCTTCTCGAGGGCTTCAGCTTCTTGTTGCTTCTGTAACTCTTCACGCGTCTTCTGCTTCATGGCCTCAATGTGTGCGGTGTTGGCCTCAAGGCATTTCTCCAGAGCGAGCTTCTCCTCATCGTCAGCAAACTCAACAGCCCGCCGGAACAATTTCTGCTCGCCAATCGGAGACCGTATACTGCTGAGTCCGTCAAGGTCATGCACTCTCAGTTCTGCCATGAGCTTACCCAGATATGCCTGCGAGTTTTCCGGGTCTTGCCTCAATGCCTGCTCAAAGTATCGTTCAGCCTCCGCAAAATCGTTATCGCTGAGGAATATTTTTCCCCGCTTGATGAGTGCAGGTGTCTCAGCTCCGAGTACAGGCTCAAAGGTTCTGGCTTGTGCTGACGGAGACGGGGCAGTGTCCGGCGTGAATGCGGGGGCTGTGTCCGCCTGCTGGGACGGCGCGTGATAGTCCGGGACTTTGTCGAGGAACGCACATACGGCGGCGGAAGTGTAGCAGCATGCCCAGACGAACACGGTCTTAAGCCACAATGACAACGCTATATCCTCAGCGTCAAACGGGAGATTCTGCCTCTGAGGTGCATTGCCGGACATCGTGAAGAACGAGAGAAAGAACAGCCCGGCGCAAATGCTCAGACCTGAGACGCAATAAATTCTTGCCTTCCTCATGGACGCAGATATTCCGCAGGCTACAGCAACGGCAGCTATAACCAGAACAACAGCGGCTGAAGCGAAGTACTCTGACTTTGACGACAGAAGCAGGTCCGAGAAGCTGAATCCGAATATCGGTATCACTGGCTGGAACAGGCTCAACCCGACTCCTGCAAGCGCGAGGATTAATGCGGCTATATTCATGATATTTCCCTCCATAACTATTGTGTGATAAAAATTGTAGGTGGAATTAACTTTTTTTTTTCATCAGTAATATTACCTAATTATTGTGCAAGATGATTGTCTGTGTTTGTGCTTGACATTTGGAGGGGGGATTGCGTATAATTCTCGCTGTTGTTCACTTGGGGATATAGCTCAGTTGGGAGAGCGCTTGAATGGCATTCAAGAGGTCAGGGGTTCGAATCCCCTTATCTCCATCAAAACAGGAAGCCAGCTCACAAGGCTGGTTTTTTTGTTGTCTGCACGTAAACCGCCGCAACTGTGCTATATTCTTGGGTACAAATCAATGCTAGGAGTCAGCCATGTATGACCAAGACAGAACGATACAGCTATTCACAGACCAGGAGACGACAAGCCAGCAGTTATTCTCACACCTTTACGAAGCCTGCAACATTCTCCGCGGGCCGATCAATCAGGACGAGTACAAAAGCTACCTGACCCCGATATTGTTCTTCAAGAGAATATGCGATGTATACGACGAGGAAACACAAAGCCTTCTCGAAATCAGTAGGGGAGACAGGGAATTTGCCGCCAACCCGGAGCAGCACAGGTTCATCATCCCGGACGGCTGCCACTGGAACGACATCCGAAACGCGACAACTGACATCGGCAAATCTATAGCAGATGCCATGCTGGGAATCGAGACCGCTAACCCCAAGACCCTGCGCGGAATCTTCAGCAGCTTCGACGACGCAAAGTGGCAGGACAAGACCAAGCTCACAGACGAACGCCTCAAGGACTTAATCGAGCACATGTCAAAGCTCAAAGTCGGCAACAAGAATTATTCCTCTGATGTTATGGGCGACAGCTACGAGTACCTCATCAAGAAATTTGCTGACCTCTCGAAGCGCAACGCCGGAGAATTTTACACCCCCCGCGAAATCGTGAAGCTCCTCATAATGTTACTGTCACCCAAAGAAGGCGAGACCGTCTACGATCCTGCTTGCGGCACAGGAGGAATGCTCATCGAGGCAATTCACCACATCAGGAACATAACATCAGCTTACGGGAGAATCTACGGCCAGGAAAACAATCTCGCAACGTCAGCAATAGCACGGATGAATCTCTTCCTTCATGGGGCAGACGACTTCCACATTGCGCAGGGTGATACGCTCCGTTACCCGAAATTTTCAGAGGGCGGGCGGCTGATGACTTTTGACTGTGTCGTGGCAAATCCTCCTTTCGCGTTAAGGAACTGGGGCGCGGATGTATTCAGCTCTGACACTTTCGGGCGCAACATCTGGGGCTGTCCGGCGGAGTCCAACGGCGATGAGGAAAATCTGCGGGCATATCGTGAGCCATTTCCGCGAAAGAATCGAGCCTAACGGGTACAAGGGTATGATTGTCGCCTATGACCGTGAATGCTGCCTGATGTACAAGCGTGAGCTGGACCAGCTTGTTCCGCCGGGAGTCTCGACAGTAGTCATTGACACTCACGACGACAAAGCCGGACTCTACAGAGAATATTACCGCAACAGGGATGAGGAAAAGAAAGTCCTGGATACATTCCGAGAACGTTCAAGCAGTCTGAAGCTCCTTATAGTAACGTCGAAATTGCTGACCGGGTTTGACGCGCCTATATTGCAGGCGATGTACCTCGACAAGCCTATGAGGGATCACGGACTGATACAGGCGGTGTGCAGGACTAACCGAACGTATGACGACGGGAAAACGCATGGGCTTGTTGTGGACTATGTCGGTGTGTTCGACAACGCCGCGGAGTCCCTGAGGTTTGACGAGGGCGCGATGAAGGACGTTGTGAGAAATATCGAGGAAGTGAAGAGCAAAATTCCGGGTCTGGTGAAAAAGTGCCTGGACTATTTTCCCGGTGCTGACAGGAATATTCCGGGCTGGAGGGGGCTGAAACTTGCGCAGGAATTTCTGCCGACGGACAACATGAGGGACTCATTTGGCGCGGACTACCGTGTGCTTAACCGTGCGTGGGATTACGTTTCACCCGACAGGATTCTTCTGCCGTACAGGGATGATTACTGCTGGCTGAGTCGTGTCTATGACTCGCTGAGACCTTCTGACGGTAGCGGCGCGCTTGTGTGGGCGGAACTCGGCGCGAAGACTCTTGCGCTCATACACAGCAATATTGATGTCGGGGAAATTCAGACTGACGGCGAAATCATGACGCTTGACGGGAATCTTGCGGGGGACTCGGCAACGTCAGCACACAAAATAGAGACTGACCTAACCGCGAGGATAAACGCTCACAAGGGCGACTCGATGTATCAGCAGCTGGGCGAGAAGGTTGAACGCCTGAAGCAACAGTTAGAGCTGGGACTGATTACGAGCGCGGAATTTCTGCGGGGCATGAGCGAGATTCTGCGGGAGGCTGAGAGGCTCGACAGCTTGACGGAAGTTTTCGGTAATCTTGGTGTGTCGGAGCATATAATCCGTGATATTGACGACAGAGTAAATACAGCGAGGTTCGACAACTGGCAGAACACAGTAACAGGTCAAAACAATGTGAAGGCGGCATTGCGTACAGTGATGTGGGTGAAATACGGCATAAAGGATGATGATATTTTCGACAGGGTGTACAAGTATGTTGAGCAGCATTATTGAGTGTGGGAATTTTGCCGTCATTAGCTTTCTTTGTGTATGATTTCTTCTGTCATGAAGATATTGCGTCAAGGTAGAATCCATATGATGAAGGGCGTAAAGTAATCTCTCCTGTTCCGCTATCCTGAATGTACCTGAATACGCTTGCAGTGATAGTGAAACATGCAACCGCCCGCAAAGTCAGATTCACTAAGAGGAGATGAGCAAACATGAATCATTCCAGGCTGAATACAGTTGTATTGCTGTCAGTGATAATCTTTCTGGCCGCCCGGCAGTCATTTGCTGCTAGCCGTAAATTTCCCTTCTATGGCCGGATTATTGGTGTCAATGTCAATGTCCGAGCACGTCCGTCTACAAACGCAGAAGTTGTGTACCAGTTCGAGACAGACCCCGAAGCACTCATTGTAACAGGAAGCTCTAAAGGTTCAGGCGGAACTTGGTACAGCATCCGCGCAGTTGTACCCATGCTGAATGAGAATGATGAAGAGTATGAAGCAGAAATCAGCGGCTGGGTGTTCGGGAAATATGTCGCCTACGAGAGAAATTATGACGGCGCATATGACTGATGTTTTCCCGATGGCAGGACAGAAGTGTTAGGGCTTGCCGGAAAAGCCGCGTCCCGGCAAGTTACGTGAAGCACCAAGAAGAGGGGCAGACTTCAGGCTTTAAGGTGAAGGTGAGAGTATTTGTATTGTGCTGACTGGAATATGTTTCAGGAGCAGGGCGCGTAACAATGGCAGGGGGCAACGTAAACATACACAGTCAGGCAGTACTACAGCAGTGCTTCTTCCGCGCGGGCAATGGACACAAAAAAACCTGCCTCATTCAGCAGGTCTTCCTTCATGAATGGAGCTGAGGAGATTCGAACTCCCGGCCTCGACAATGCGAATGTCGCGCGCTCCCAACTGCGCTACAGCCCCAATTGAGCAACGGAAAGTATTTTATGCCCGTCCCGCTTTCTTGTCAACAAAAAGAAAATCCCCCGGCCATGCAGCAAACCGGGGGACTCATTCTCACTCTCTCTAGCTGTACTGACGCTCAACAGCACCGTGTACTTCCTTCAGCTTAGGCTCATACTGCTGCCTGTAACGACCGAAGCACACGTCCATCTGCTCGTAGAAGGAAACGCTTTCCAGTCCCACGAACCTCTGCGCTATGGCCTCGCTTGTGGGCATGTATCGTATCTCGCCGTCAAACATCTTCACGACCGTAACACCGCTCACTCCCTGCTCAAGGAGGATGACCGCCGCCGCGCCTATCTGCTTGCCGAAGTTCACATCATAGGCTGACGTTGAGCCGCTCCTCACGATATGGCTGGGGATAACCTCGCGGATCTCAGGAATCTCAAACACTCCCGGCACGTACATTTCGGAGGTCTTCATGAACTGCTTGATTTCCGGGTCCTGCCTCATCATGTCCTCAAGAGTCTCCTTCACGAAACGCCCCGCGCCCGCAAGCCTAGGATGGCCGAATGAGTCAGTCTTCGCGCCGCCGCCGTCAGAGAAGAGGTTGCCGTCCTCGCCCCTCACGCCCTCAGCGACAACAATCGTGTATGTCCCCGCGTGAACGTCAGAGTTCAGGATACGGCGAATGTAGTAGTGCTTCAGGTGAGCGTAGACAGCGTTGAAGTCTACCGGGACTTCGGGAATGAGTATGCAGTCAGCATCAGCCGCAATTCCGCCCCTGAAAGCCGTATGTCCCGCGTAACGCCCGAATACCTCAATCACCATTATGCGGTTGTGGGTCGTGCCGGTGGTCTTGAGGTCGTCCACTATGCTGGCGATTTTGTTGATGGCTGAGTCTCCTCCGACTGAGTAGGTCTGAAGGTCAAGGTCCATCGTCTTGGGAGCATGTACGCAAGGTATCCCGTGCTCGGCCAAGTCAACAACAACGCTTCCAGTGTCATCGCCGCCGGAAATCACGAGGCCGTCAATGTTGTGCTTGCGCAGTCCCATCATGATTCTGTCGTACTTGTCGGGGTCGTTGATCTTCGAGATTTTGACCCGGCTGTGTCCCGCGTCGCTTCCCGCAAACTGTGAGGTGATATGGTCGGTGCGTTCCTCGTCGAGCTCTACAAGGTGGTCAAAGTTCACGAGGTTGTACAGTCCAGCGTAACCGTTGGGGATTGTGTACGTCCTCATTCCGCGCATTAAGGCAGTACGTGCCGCGCCTCTGATTACGGCATTGAGTCCGCCGCAGTCTCCTCCTGAAGTGATTATGCCGATGTTCTTCATCTTCTTTTTGTCCTCCAAGGTGGATGTCTCCTTTATATGAAAATTTTGTGAACGGGAATAATTATACAGTGATTTGCTATTTTGTGGCTTAAGCATTATGTCCCGGAATATTCTATAATAGTCAGCGAAAATCCACACAATCAAGGAGGAAATTTTCTTCATCATGGTGAAGTATCTTCAGAAGATAGGCCGCTCGTTGATGCTCCCTGTAGCATGTCTTCCTGCGGCAGGCATTCTTTACGGCATAGGCTACTGGATTGACCCGGCAGGCTGGGGAAGCAACAGTATCATTGCCGCGTTCTGCATAAAGGCCGCCAGCGCGATAATTGACCAGATACCCCTTCTGTTCGCTATAGGTACGTCAATCGGGATGTCAGACGAGCAGGACGGCACTCCGGCTCTTGCGGGTCTGGTATCGTGGCTGATGATTACGACTCTCCTGTCAACAAACGCTGTGGCAATGTACATGGGTACGGAGGCATCACAGGTTTCTTCCGCTTTCGGGAGAATACAGAACGCATTTATCGGAATCCTTGCCGGACTCATCGGAGCAACGTGCTTCAACAGGTTCAAGGACTACGTAGCTCCTGAATGGCTCGCTTTCTTCAGCGGGAAAAGGTGCGTGGCTGTCGTTACGGCTTTTGTGTCTGCGGTAACAGCAGGGATACTCTATTATGTGTGGCCTGTGGTTTACGGTGCGCTTGAGAGATTCGGAATATCAATCGCCAACCTCGGTCCTGTAGGCGCGGGCATCTACGGAATGTTCAACAGGGCATTGATACCGCTGGGACTTCATCACGCGCTTAACGCTGTATTCTGGTTCGACACTATCGGGATTAATGACCTGGGCAAATTCTGGTCAGGCACCGGGGAACTTGGCGTAACTGGCGAATACATGACGGGCTTCTTCCCGGTTATGATGTTCGGGCTGGTGGCAGGTGCTTACGCTATGTACAAGGAAGCGAAGCCTGAGCGCAAGAAAGTAGCCAAGAGCCTGCTGCTTGCCGGGTCATTCGCGGCTTTCTTCACGGGAATCACAGAGCCTCTTGAGTTCTCGTTCATGTTCCTCGCGCCGGGGCTGTACCTGATTCACGCGGTCTTGACGGGGCTTTGCATGACGGTCTGCGCGTATATGCCAGTTAGGTGCGGCTTCAACTTCAGCGCGGGAATGGTCGACTGGATACTGAGCTTCCGGGCTCCTATGGCGGTCAACCCGTGGATGATTATCCCCATCGGTATTGTTGTAGCGGCGATATATTACGTTGTCTTCACGTGGGCGATAAGGACGTTCGACCTGAAGACGCCGGGACGCGAGGATGATGATTACGATGCTATGACACCCCCAGCGCAGGATGAACCCAACAAGGACGCGAAGAAGGACTATACCCACATGGCCGCGGTGATTCTTGAGGGTCTTGGAGGAGCTGAGAACCTGAAGGAGTTTGACTACTGCGCGACAAGAATCAGGGTAACGGTGAATGACGGCTCGCAGGTTGACGAGAAGAAGATAAAATCAGCGGGCATACCCGGAGTAACAAGACTCACCACAACAAACGTACAGGTAGTAATAGGGACAAGGGTGCAGTTCGCCTATGACGCTATGAAGAGGCTAGTCGAGGCCAGCAGGTAACACGGAGAAAATTTCCGCTCTCTTTGACGGGGGGCGGAATTTTTTTTGCGGACACATGGCAACGGCTAATCACAGGCAACGGCTACACTCACAGCACAGCCACGCTCACAGGCAACGGCCACACACAGCAACGGCCACACTCACAGGCAACAGCCACACTCACAGGCAAGGCTATACTCACAGGCAAGGCTATACTCACAGGCAACGGCTATACTCACGGCAACGGCCACACTCACAGGCAAGGCTATACTCACGGGCAAGGCCACTCTCACAGGCAACGGCTATACTCACGGGCAAGGCCACTCTCACAGGCAACGGCTATACTCACGGCAACGGCCACACTCACAGGCAACGGCCACACTCACAGGCAACAGCCACGCTCACAGGCAACGGCCACACTCACAGGCAACGGCCACACACAGCAACGGCCACACTCACAGGCAACGGCTACAGTCTCACACATGCAACGGCCACATTCACACAGGCAAGGCTATACTCACAGGCAAGACCATACTCACAGGCAACGGCTATACTCACGGCAACGGCCACACTCACAGGCAAGGCTATACTCACGGGCAAGGCCACTCTCACAGGCAACGGCTACTCTCACACAGGCTACAGCTACTCTCACACAGGCTACAGCTACTCTCACACAGGCTACAGCTACTCTCACAGGTAACAGCCACATTCACAGGCAAGGCTATACTCACGGGCAAGGC
>JAFSRQ010000040.1 GCA_017446055.1 Synergistaceae bacterium
ATCAGTATCAGGAATATGACAAGTAAGCACTCCTCGAAATGCTCGTCAAGCCATTTGAACATGAAACAAACTCCTCCTGACTGTGAAAATATTATTGCCCCCGGATGTCGCGCCGGGGGGTTGCTGCCTTTGTTACTCTGCCTGAGACGCAATGAGATCCTTTGAGCGTCCTGCCCTGAGAACGTAGCTGTCCAAGTCATGGCCGACAATCTCGCGAACCTTGCGGGACATCTCCATAACCTTCAGCACGTCAACACCCGTCTCAATTCCCATCTCGTCAAGCATGTTGATTACGTCCTCGGATGAGATGTTGCCAGCCGCGCCCGGAACGAACGGACAGCCGCCGAGTCCTCCGAATGAAGCATCGAACCTCGTCATTCCTGCCTGCATTGCCGCGAGGATATTCGCCATAGCCGCGCCTCTCGTGTTGTGGAAGTGAAGCCACCATGAAGCCTGGGGGTACTTCCCGCGCACGTGCTTGCAGAGCTCGAATACTTGGTTGGGGACTGCCTGCCCGGAAGCGTCTGACAGTGATATTTCGTTGATGCCGACCTTCAGGTAAGCCTCGATTATCGCGTCAACATCCTCAACTGGAGTCCTTCCCTCCCACGGTGAGGCAAACGGCATTGAGATTGAGCCGGAGATTTCGATTCCGTTCTCGTTGGCCATCTTCACGCAGTCCGCGAAGCCCGCAACGCTCTCCTCTGGAGTCCTGTTGAGGTTCTTGAGGTTGTGCATACGGCTTGCTGAGACGTTGAGCTTGACCTTCTTGCATCCGCAGTCGATAGCCCGCTGAACGCCGCGCGTGTTGGGGATTAACGCCCTGAGCTGTACATCCTCCGGGACCTCGCCGATTCTCTTGAAGACTTCATCAGTGTCCGCCATCTGTGGGACTCTCACGGGGTGCATGAACGAGCCAACCTCGATGACCTTGTAGCCCGCATCGATGAAGCCGCGCAGAATCTCTACCTTCTGGTCGGTGTTGGGGTAGACTTTCTCGTTCTGTATGCCGTCCCTCAGTCCGACCTCGCACATTGTTACCTTCGTTGCGTAAAAGCTGGGTATGTTCTTCATCGCTTAGTCTACACCGTTTGCGGCAAAGTACTTCTTCGCTGCTTCAAGGCACTGCTTGGCATGTCCTGCAACACCGCGGGCCTTGATTTCTTTCAGGTTGGGAAGCTCGATTGACAGCGGGATATTCGGCATGGCCTTTACCATGTCAGCAATCTTCACATCGCCGTCGCCGGGATAGAACCTTGCCTCACGAGCCGTGTACAGCATAAGGTCATCCTTGATGTTGTCGAGTACGGTATCTTTGCACTCTGCGCCTTCTGGTGCTGGGCCGTCGCAAAGGTGAATGAAGTTGAAGTACTTGCGGGGTGTGCGTGCCAGCTCTGCGCCTGTTACGCCTGCCCTGCCTGCGTGGAGTGTGTCAACCATGACGAAAACGTTATCGCGTCCGAGAGCGTCAACAAGGGTGATGTCCTCCTGAAGGTTTCTGACACCCGCCCAAGGAAGGAACTCAATGTTGAACTTGAGTCCGAACTCTTTTGCCATGTCTGCGACTTTTCCGGCGGTCTCCGTGTACCATGCTACATCGCGCGTCCAGACTGAGCCGAGAACGTCAGTAGCACCGAGCTTCTTCGCGGCCTCGAACGCGGGCTTGTACTCGTTGATGTCGAGGTCTTTGCGGATACGGGCAAGCTCAATGTCCATCAGGGGCATATCGTACTCCTTGAGTGCTGCTTGGATTGCGGCGAAAAGCGCGGGGTCTTTCTGGGGCAGGAACTCAGGCTCGCCGGGAAGGTGCATAGGAATCGTGCGGAGGCTGACGAAATCATATCCGGCCTCTTTCGCGATCTTGATCTGATCCATCGGGTTGGTTCCGGGGATTGTGAGGTAAGCTAACGAAAATTTGCGTGCCATTGTGATACTGTTCTCCTTTCGTGTCGTGAAAATGAACAAACCGCCCATGTGCTAGCGGCGGCATGATTCCTGAGTGCGCTACTTTCCTGCGGCTTTCTCGGCCATGATTGTCTCAAGGGTCTGGCGCATGACATCCAGCGGCACAGCTTTTCCGCCTGTCCACAGCTGAATCTGGCGGAGACCCTGATACAGCGACATTCCGAGTCCGTTGATTGTTGTGCAGCCTACTTCAGCGGCTTCCTTGAGGAAACGTGTGATTGCGGGGTTGTACGTGGCATCGAAGCAAATGTGCTCCGGCTTGAGGAATTTCTTGTCGACGCAGGTATACTCCTCTTTGCCCCTCATGCCGAGTCCCGAAAGGTTGAGGATAATATCTGTCTCATCAAGTGCTGCCTTGATTCCGGCCTCGTCTGCCGCTCTTACGGGTACGCAAACGCCGGGGTAGAACTTGTTGATTTCCTCGCTGAGAGTCTCGCATTTCTCTGAGCGTGAGGAGATGTAGATTTTCTTCGCGCCTTCGTTGGCCAGCTCAAGACATACTGACCTGCCAGTGCCGCCCGCGCCGAATGAGAACATGACTTTGTCCTTGATGACGCAGCCGTGCTCTTTGATGTCGCGCAGTGCCCCGTAGCCGTCAGTGTTGTAGCCGATGAGCTTTCCTGCTTCGGTCTTCACGACTGTGTTGGAGCTGCCGATTTTCTTGCAGAGGGGGTCGAGGTCGTCGAGGTACTGCATGACGTTTTCCTTGTTGGGCTTGGTTACAGCGCAGCCGAGGAACGTGGGCATGTAGCGGATGCCGTCGATGATTTCCTTGAGGTGGGTGCTGTCTGCCTCACAGTAGCAGTAGACCATGTTGAAGCCTGCTGCCTGGTACGCTGAGTTCTGCATTCTCGCGGCAAACGACTGGCCGAGCGGCGTACCAATAAGTGCGATAAGTCTGCTGTTAATATCAATCTGCATACTATTAACGCTCCTGACATATGAAATTTTTGGTGAAAGTTTTGTTATGGAACGGTGATAATTTTATTCACAGGAAATCCAGAATGCAAACATAATTTTACTGGTATTGAAGAAATTTTGTTGACCGTAAAAAAATTTGCCCCCGCTGTCAGTCAGGGAGCAAACAGTAACCGTATCACTTCACGTACTTTCTTGCTTTTATCATGTTCACCGTCAGAATGAACGCGCTGACCGTTTCTTTTTCCGCGCTACCCAACTGGTAGAGGCCGCTCCCGGCAAGAATCACAGTAACCCCCCAGCCTATAGGACTCGTGAGAAACCACCCTAGAGGAGAGAACACAGTCCCCAGAGCAGTACCGAGAAATTTAGCTGTGGCTATCAGTATCACGCTGTTCGAGAGCAGATCCGCAAGCACAGCGAAAGATGTCGCCAATATTGTCGGAAGCCCCCACACTGTGATTGCTGTCTGTATTGCCGCCAGTGCCGCAATTCCTCCCATGCGCGATATAGTTTCCGCGTCAATTTTCGCACCCGACTCTTTCTCGATGCCCTTCAGGAACTCTACGCGCTGTTCATGTGTCAGGTTGTCCCATATGGACTCAAAGTATTTCTCCGCTATCTTTGTCTCAAGCGCGAATGTCGGAAGGCTTTTCACCTGCTCTTTGCTGACTCCGGCCTTCTCGGCGGCCCACTGCACTATCTCGTGATAATCCACGTCCTGAGTTCCGCGCCCCGGATATGTCAGCTTGTTGTAGGCACGGTAAACCAAGCCCCGCCGTATTTGCGCGGGTGTTATCGGAACTGTCATCAGTCCTTTGTCCGATGCGTCAATAACCGTAACAGGCAGGACTTCATTGAATGTTGCGGGTTTGGGCGGCCTCTCCACTGTCGCGGACTTTCTGTTTTTCGCGAAGTGTGAAATTTCGGGAAGCCCTTTGAGTTTGCCGAAATAATTATCCTTGAGAGCCGGAAGCTCCTTCAGTGCCTGCAACAGTTGCACACGCTCTTCGTCTGTGCAGTCTGACAGGAAATCGGTGAAATCCTGCGGGGTATCCTTGTGTGATTCCGAGAAATAATATCTTGCCTCTGCGATGTTTGACAGCAGAATAACACAAAGCATGACGGCGGCAACAAGCCTAATATGCTTCACTGCAATTCCTCCTCATGAAAATTGGGTGTACATATGCTACCATAAATTTATTCGTCAACAATTATGCTTGAACGGAGATTGATTGCCATGATACCAGGAGCATTAATCGGAGACATTATCGGCAGTGCTTACGAGTCCAAGGTGCGAAGGGTCAAGTCAAAAGATTTCCCGCTAATATCACAGTTTTCACGCTTCACCGATGATACTGTTATGACTATGGCCGTAGCTCATGCCCTCATGAAGCGGAAGAAGGGCGAGTCCATCACCGAGTCCGAATACGAGTCAGCAGTCATAGAGTCATTGCAGGATTTCGGCAGGGGCTATGCGGCTGTCGGGTGCAGCAGGGCGTTCAAGGCGTGGCTGTTCTCCGACGACCCCAAGCCCTATAACGCATTCACCAACGGGGCGGCCATGAAGGTATCTCCTGTAGCGTGGTGGTTTGACGACCTCCAGACCGTTGAGAGATTCGCGGAACTCACAGCAGGAGTCAGCTACAATCACCCCGAAGGCATCAAGGGAGCGCAGTCAACAGCGGCGGCAGTCTTCCTCGCACGGACAGGAAAGAGCAAGGACGACATACGGAGCTACATCACAACACGTTACGGCTATGATCTGTCCCGGACGCTTGACGAGATTCGGCCGGGCTACAAGTTTGACACGTCATGCGCCGGGAGCGTCCCGGAGGCAATAACGGCGTTCCTGGAGAGTGAGAGCTTCGAGGACGCAATACGAAACGCAATATCACTCGGCGGGGATGCTGACACATTAGCGGCAATAACAGGGGGAATCGCTGAGGGCTTCTACGGTGTCCCGGAGGAATTAGAGCTGCTCGTCCGTCCTCTGCTTGACGGGTTCATGATGTCGGAGATTGAGAGGTGGAACAAGGCACTCAATGGCGATGATGTTACTGAGAAGGTGAATAACGGCATAACGGAAATGGTGTTCATTCCCGGCGGGAGCGGGAGCTTTAACTCTATGGCCGACAAGCAGAAAGCATAGCCCGGAAGCGTTCGTGCCTGCTGCCTTTCATGACACAATGAAGCCGACAATCCACCACATCGCGAAAGTCCACAGGCACATGAAGTGATCTCCGCGTATCATGGCCGGGAACGGGGCAATGACACCTCATGCCCGGTCTCAGTGCCAGAAGCTACATGACAACATTCGCCGCGCACCACAACAGCGCAATACCCATCGCAATGCTGAACGCCCGGTAATGTTCCGACAAGAAACGTTGCATCATTCCCCCCGCCGCGCCCCATGTACACCAGCTCACAGCACTAACCGCGATAATCAGCCCTCTGTGAATGAACATGTCAGCGAGCTCTGCCCCTGATGGAATCACGTAGGCCGTGAATATCGTGATGAGGTAGAGTATGACCTTGACGTTTGACAGCGCGAGAAGAAGCCCGTTCCTGAAGCCCGCAGAAGCATTCCCGGAGTCTGACGGGACACTAACCGCTATGTGCCATGCCAGCCACAGGATATATGCCGCGCCGAAATACTTCAGCCACCCTACAAGGCCGGGAATATATTTTGCCAGCTCATGACAGAACAGTATCACCATCACCATCACGACAGTGAAGCCCAATGCTATACCCAGAATCACCCTTCCTCCCTTCCTCCAGCCGTAAGAACTGACAGAGTACAGCGACATCAAATTATTCGGTCCCGGCGTGAACGTTGTGATTAATGCGTAAGGCAAGTATGACAGGATTACATCAAGCATAATAGCAAGCCTCCTTCACACGGAAATTTTCGGAGAATGTATCAGCCTCCACCAAAAACTTCAAGCCGCCGGGAAATTCACATATTGATTTGGTGTGCTATTCGTGGCATAATTACCCGCAACAAATTCCACAAGAGGTGAAACAGTATGCGTAACAGTGAGATATTCACAGCCATCCTTGAGGCCGTATGCTGTTGTTGTCCCTCCACATTCTGACTTCGCGCAAGCTGTCCAGTTTTCACACACACAAAGTTTTCCGTTAATGCCTGAGAATTACCCGGGCTGTACATCATCACATTATCACAAAGGAGAGTCATTGTATCATGTCAGGAGTCTATACTTCGGTTGACCAGCTTATAGGACGCACACCCCTTCTTGAACTCACGAGGATTGAGAGGAACTTCGGCCTTCACGCAAAAGTCCTCGCCAAACTCGAATACTTCAACCCCGCCGGAAGCGTCAAGGACAGAATCGCAAAGGCCATCCTCGATGACGCAGAAGCAGACGGCCGCCTCAAGCCCGGAAGTGTCATCATCGAGCCCACGAGCGGAAATACAGGTATCGGCCTCTCATCGGTCGCAGCTACAAGAGGCTACCGAATCATTATCGTCATGCCTGAAACTATGTCGGTCGAACGCCGCAAGATCATGAAGGGTTACGGGGCGGAGTTAGTGCTGACGGAAGGCAAAGCCGGGATGATGGGCGCGATTCAGAAAGCCTCAGAGATAGCGGCAGGAATCCCGAACTCATTCATCGCAGGACAGTTCGTCAACCCCTCGAACCCCAAGATACACCGCGAGACTACAGGCCCGGAAATCTGGCAGGACACAGGCGGCCATGTCGACATATTCATTGCCGGGGTCGGCACGGGCGGCACTCTCACAGGAACAGGCGAGTACCTTCGCTCCGTCAACCCTAATGTGAAGATTATCGCCGTTGAGCCTTCCGGGTCTCCAGTGCTGTCATCGGGGCGTAAAGGCTCGCACAAGATTCAGGGAATAGGCGCGGGCTTTGTTCCTGAAGTCCTGAACACCAAGCTGTACAACGAGATTATTACGGTTTCTGACTCGGACGCAATCAACACCGCGAAACTCACGGGCAAACTTGAGGGCTTCCTGTCGGGAATCTCATCTGGTGCCGCGCTTTTTGCCGCGATTGAAACCGCCAAACGCCCGGAAAATGACGGGAAGAATATTGCTGTGATACTCCCGGATTCGGGCGAAAAATATTTGTCGACAGATTTATTCGCTGACTAGGCCATGAATCTTGAGGAGGCTCTGCTGTCGGCAGAAGAAGGGCTGAAAGTTTTTGCGGACAAGGACGAGACCGACTACAACGGAATCCGTGAGAGCGTGGAAGGCGCATTCCGTCATCTACAGGCGGCAATGTTCCCTTCCCACGTCAACCAGGAAGGACGTAGCATCGCTGAGAATCTGAGGCTTTCTGCTGACGGTCTGAGGGAGGCTGTAACCAGGCTTGCTGACGGTGAGAAGGCTGAACGCTTCACGGCCATGCTCATATCACGTCTGCCGGAAATCAGGCGGGTTTTGTGGACGGATATTATTGCTGCCTACCAGGGAGACCCTGCCGCGAAGAGCCCGGACGAGATTATACTTGCCTACCCTGCATTCACGGCCATTAGCGCATACAGGACGGCTCACGAGCTGTACAAGGTGAACGTTCCCCTAGTCCCAAGAATCATAACCGAGTATGCTCACAGGCTCACAGGAATCGACATTCATCCCGGCGCGTCAATCGGCGAATATTTCTTCATCGATCACGGTACGGGAGTCGTAATCGGCGAGACATCCACAATCGGCAGGAGGGTCAAAATCTACCAGAACGTTACGATAGGCGCGAAGAGCTTTGACGTTTACCCGGATGGCTCTCTGGTGAAAGGCATCAAGCGTCATCCTGACATCGGCAATAACGTTGTGATTTACGCGGGTGCTACGATTTTGGGCGGCAATACTGTAATCGGGGACAACTGCGTGATAGGCGGAAATGTCTGGCTGACTCATTCGGTTGACCCCGGGCGTGTCGTGGTGAATGACAGGTAAACATAATCTGCTGGAATCTGCCCTGCTGTGAGAAAATTACGGCGGGGCATTTTTCGTGTGAATGGAGGAATAATATTTTGCTGGAAAAGTTATTGCGTCCTCTGCTGGGAAGGAAGAGCCTTTGCTGGTTCTACTGGAGGCTGTACAAGCTCGCTCTTCTGGGAATGAATGTAGGCATGGGCGGCGACGTGAAAGCAAGCGGTGAAGACAATGTGCTTTTGCGTGTCAGGGACAGGGCTTCAGGGACTCACCCCGTAACAATATTTGACGTTGGAGCGAACAAGGGCCAGTATTCCGCCAACATACTGCGTGTGCTGAATGGCATTGAGACTGAGATTCACTGCTTCGAGCCGGGACACGAGACGTTCAGGGAGCTGTCATCATCGCTTGGCGGAAGGGAGAAAGTAACGCTGAACAATTTCGGACTGAGCAGCAAGAAATCGGAAGGGAGGCTCTGGTACGACAAGACTGGTTCAGGGCTGGCCAGCCTCTACAAACGCCAGCTTGAACAGTTCGGCATAGACTTTGAGCAGAGTGAGGCCGTGAAACTTGACACACTGGACAGCTACATTGACGGGAAAAATATTGCGGCAATAGACCTGCTGAAGATTGATGTTGAGGGAAGCGAGCTTGACGTTCTTCACGGCGCGGGGAAGGCTCTTGCTGACGGGCGGATAAAGGCAATACAGATTGAGTTCGGCGGCTGCAACATAGACTCCCGGACGTTTATTCGGGACTTCTGGAACTTGCTTCATGAACGCTTCAGGATGTACAGAATCATGAAGGACGGCCTTGCTGAAATCAGGAAGTACGATGAACGCCTCGAGATATTCACCTGCACTAATTTCTACTTTGAGCTGAGATAAAAATTTCCCCCTGACACATGGCCGGGGGGATTCTTTCTGTTACTGTTACTGTTACCGTCTGAGAACTTTTGAGAGGAACTCTATCGTCCGCGGCTGTTTGGGACGGTCGAAGACTTCATCAGGTGTACCTTCCTCGCTGATTATCCCCTTGTCGATGAATAGCACCCTGTCAGCAATCTTGTGTGCGAATCCCATCTCGTGCGTAACAAGATACATAGTCATACCTGAGTCAGCAAGCTCCTTCATGACATCGAGAACCTCGCCGATCATTTCAGGGTCAAGCGCGCTCGTAGGCTCATCGAAAAGCAGCACGTCAGGACTCATCGCCATAGCCCGCGCAATAGCCACTCTCTGTTTCTGCCCTCCCGACAATCTGTCAGGCCACTCGTCAATCTTGTCCGCAAGTCCTACCCTCGCAAGAAGTTCCTGCGCTTTAACGTCAGCTTCTTCCTGCGTCATGATTTTCTGGTCGACAGGGGCAAGGGTCAGGTTCTTCCTCACAGTGAGATGCGGGAAAAGGTAGAAGTGCTGAAACACCATGCCCATTTTCCGCCGCACAAGGTTTATGTCGCACTTAGGACTCGTTATGTCTTCTCCCTTGAAGGTTATAGTCCCTGATGTAGGCTCCTCCATTCGGTTAAGGCAGCGGAGGAATGTAGACTTGCCCGAACCTGAAGGCCCTATCACCGCGATCTTCTCGCCCCTGCGTATGCCTGTCGTGATTCCGTTGAGGACACTCAGAGTCCGCCCGTCCTGAAGCGTGAATGTCTTGTGCAGGTCTTCCACCGTCAAAATCATATCTTCATTCATGGCCGGATTACCCCCTTCTGCCGCGACTGAGCCACTGTTCGAGCCTCTTCACGAGATTGGACAGAAGCATCACCATAATCAGGTAGATTATTGCTACCATCACTAACGGCTGTGAGTGTTCGAGCGTCAGTGCCTGTATGTTTTGCCCGGCGCGTGTAAGGTCGTCAATCCCGATATACCCGGCTATTGATGTCTCCTTGAGGAGGGCTATGAACTCGTTGAAGAGCATCGGCACAACGTTGCGCAAAGCCTGCGGGAGTATCACGAACTTCATCGATGACCAGTACGTGAGACCGAGAGACCTTGCCGCCTCCATCTGGCCGGGGTCAATGGACTCGATTCCTCCCCTGAAGATTTCCGCCACATATGCCCCGGAGTTCAGCCCGAACGCTAATATCGCTATGTACTGTGTGTTGAGATCCCGTGCGCTGGCGAATATCGTGAAGTTCCAGATGAGAAGCTGAACCATTGCAGGAGTCCCGCGCAGGACTGTGATGTAGGTCTCGGCCAGTTTGTTGAGGACGGGAATGTGAAGCCCGCCCTTGTGCGCGACACGTATAACGCTTAGTATCAAGCCCACGATAACGCCGATTACCGTTGCTCCTGCCGTCATGAAGAGAGTCGACTTGAGTCCGTCAACAAGCATCATGTAGCGGTCATCCTTCACGAAATTCTGGTAGAACCTCCTGTTGAAGTCCGCCCAAGCATCAGCCGTGAAGAAGCCCGACTCCCACAGCGCATATACTAGGAACGCCCCGACAAAGCCCAGCAGTATATCTCCCCTGCCCGCGCCGGGATAGCTCTTACTTCTCATAGTCATCCGCCCGGACAAGCGCAACCTGCTTCACGCCCGTAACATAATTCTGCGAGAAGTCCATGTTCTCTTTGCGTTCTTCTGTTACGGTGATTCCCGCGCAAATCATGTCAACTTTCCCGGTTGATACCGCTGTGGGGAGAGCGTCAAAGTTCATGTTGATGATGACGAGTTCCCTGCCGAGCTTTTTGGCGATATAGGCGCACATCTCAACATCGATTCCGATAAAGCCGTTGCCGACCTTCAGCTCATAGGGTGCGAAGCCCGCCTCTGTCCCGACGTAGAGCTTGCCGCCCTCCGCACCTTTGTTGAAGTCAATATCCTCCGGCTTGATGCTGGATGAGTCCCCCGCAAGGAACGTGCCGTAATACTTCTCCAGAATCGCATCAAGGACTCCTTCCGCTTTCATCTCGGTGAGTATGTTGTTGACTGACACGACCAAGTCATCATTGCCCTTCCTGAAGCCGATTGCGTAGCTTTCTTCGGTCAGTGCCTTGTCCATGATTGCGAGTCCGTCAACCTCATTCACGAATCTCTTCGCGGGCATCTCGTCCATAATCACCGCGCGGATTTTCCCCTGCCTGAGAGCCGCTACAGCGTCAACGTATTTCTCGTAGGTGGTCAGGAGAGTCGCTTTATTGTCGCCGAGAAGGTCTTCCGCCACGAACTGGCCGACAGTGCCGCGCTGGGCAGCGAGTCTTTCCGTCTTGAGCTGGTCTGTGTCCCTCAGCTTTTCACCCTCGGCAAATGCGCAAGAACATAACGCGAGAACGAACAATAACGCAAGAAACTTTTTCATTGTGTGAACAATCCTTCCTGTGGAAATTTTGACGATTATTATAGCCCAATCCGCATTACATTAGAGCCTTGACCGCCATATCTACAGCATCTCCCCTCTTAATATCACCTTCAGGAAGAGCAAAGTCTTTCCCGGTAAGCTCCCTCACACGCTCAGTGATAATCTTCCTGTCTTCAGCGTTCATCAAGTCATCGACTCCGAAGCGGCCCTTGTCTTTTCCCTCTGCGACTCTTTTCGCGGCCTCCGGGTTGTCGAGGAAGAACGTTATATCGTAGCCGACATCATAAGACACCATATCGGGATAACCTTTCGGAGGAAGAAGTCTGTACAGGTTCGCGAGCTGAATATTCCCGTAGTGCTTGCTTCCGGGCTGAACGTCCGAGTACATGCACAGAGAGAGATTCACGCCTGCCTTGAGGAGTGCTGACTGTACATGTATTGCCTTCACGCTGCGGGGCTGGATATTCCGTGATACTGCGACTGCCGCCAATGCCCCGGCTGCCTGCCCTGTCATCATGGTGATTGGCTGTAACCTCAATGCGCCTGCGACAAGCCGGGACATACTCAGGTTCTTTTCCGCGAAAATGAGTCCGTCAACATTCCGGGAAATCAGTATGTTCATCGGCACCTGAAAATTTCCGTGCGGCCTGTGCTGCTCAATGTGTACCTGCTTCTCGCCCAAGTCTGACTCCATGTCAGCCTCAATATCTGTGTGGTGAAGGTCAAGGTGATAGCAGCCGATTGCTATTGCGTCCTGAAACTCGCTGTTACCGCCGCCGTCCTTGTAGCTCAGTGAGTTCCCGAAAAGCTCGCGTGAAGTCAGAGTACGCTCACCGATTCCCCTGCGCGATTCCCTGACGTAAGGCACCGGGGGCAAATGCCGGGCAATAACCTTCCACTCGTCCGGGAGATCTTTGGCCGCCTCCTGAAGAGTGCCGTATTCGTTCTCGTCAACAGACCATGACTCGCCTAACTCATTCTGCATGTAGTAGATGAAGTGCAGCGTCTTGATGAGAGCGTCCCGTTCGAGCCTTGCGCGTAAATTCCTGTCCTCAAGGTATGACACAGGGAGGCCGTACTTGCTTCCGATTTTCTGCTGACCGGGAAAATCATTGCCCCAGTTGACCGAGCATTTAGTGATGTTCTGCCAGTTTTCGGGGGTAGCGTCGAAGTTTCCGGGCGTGAAAGAGTCCGGGAGTCCCCTGTAGACATTGTGAGTGATGAAATCCACCGGGAGCTTCACGGGGTACTGTCCCTTGAAGGTGAAGCCGTCTTTGGCCACATAGTGAGAGTAGTTTTCCCTGGCCATGTCATAGCCGGGGAGGGGATTCTTGGGACGCAGGTGTTCAGGGACTCCGCCGGGATATTTGCGGATTACTGCTGTCCATGTGATGTCCTGAATCATAGCGTCAGGGTTGATGCTGGGAGTTGCGGAATTTCCTGCTCTGTAGTCCGCGCCTGCCAGCGGGAGAATGTCGCCGTATTCTGTAGCGTCAATCAGAATCTTGCAGGTGATATTCCTCATGCCGTCAGGTGTGCGTATGATTACGCTGTTTATGCGTGGGGAGTCTGTTACCTCGCTGCTGTTTACGGAGATTACTTCCTCTTTTCCCACGCCGACAATCTCAGAGTTATAGATTATGTCGGGAGCATCTTCGCCGCGTGCCATGTCCTGAAGAATCCTGCGGCCTATGTGAGGCTCAAAGGCGAGATTCCTGGGATCCCAGTAGCTTGTGCCGATGGATTTTCCCCGCGCCGAGTAATATTCCTCAACACGCGAAATGAAGTCGGCGTATATTCCGCTGGTCTGCGCGCTGAGGTCGTCCATGTTCGCGACTCCTGCTGCAATTGCCTGGCCTCCGATCATGCCGGACGGTTCGACTACGAGGACTTCAGCACCCATTGAGGCCGCCTGAATTGCTGCGGATATTCCCCCCGTGCCTGCTCCGGCTATGATGATGTCGTAGTTGTCCTTGATGTCGAGGGCATATGCAGGGGTGAATGCAAGTGAAAGCATTAGTATTAGAGCGGTAAACATGATTTGTCCCGTTGCAGGAGTGATGATTATCCTGCAAGAGATTTGCACCTTCCTTCCGTAGATTGATAACTTGAGGGAAAAAGTCCCCCCGCCAAATTCACGACAGGGGGTAGAATTTCTCATTCAACCGTAACACTTTTCGCCAAATTCCTAGGCTTGTCGACATCCAGCTTCCTCGCCACAGCAACATAGTACCCCATCAGCTGCAGCGGTATAACGCTCAGGCTCGCCGCAAAATGTCCGTCAGTCTCAGGAACATGGAACACGAAATCGGCTTCATCCTTCAGTGCATCACAGTCCCTAGTCGACACAACAAACAGGAATCCTCCCCTGCTCTTTGCCTCAAGCATATTGCTGGCAGTCTTGAGGTACAAATCCTTCTGCGTCATGATTCCGGCGACTAACATACCGCGCTCGATTAGGCTTATAGGTCCGTGCTTCATCTCTCCTGCCGCTATGGCCTCGCTGTGTAGGTAGCTTATTTCCTTCATCTTGAGGCTTCCCTCCATAGCAACCGCGTAATCTATGTTGCGTCCCAAGTAGAAGGCGTTGCGGGCGTTCACGAATCTTCCGGCAAGGAGCGCGATTCTGTCCTTGCTGTCAAGTATCTCGTCAATCTTTTCGGGCAATGTCTGTATTTCCGCAATGAGCCTCTCACATTCCGCGTCATCAATTGTGCCTCTGACGTGAGCGAACTTCACCGCCAATGCGTAACATGCGATTAACTGCGCGCTGTATGCCTTCGTTGTTGCTACTGCAATTTCCGGCCCGGCCATAGTGTAGAAGACTGAGTCAGCTTCACGGGCGATTGTGCTTCCGACTACGTTGACGATGCCGAGAGTCTTTATGCCGTTCTCTTTTGCCCGCCTCATGGCCGCTAGGGTGTCTGCCGTCTCACCTGACTGCGAGATGATTATTGCCAGCGCGTTACTGTCCATAGGCATAGCACGGTAACGGAACTCCGAAGCCATCTCTATGCGTACCGGGATTTTCGCGAGGTCTTCTATGACGTACTGAGCCACAGCCCCGGCATGATACGCGCTCCCGCAGGCCACGATGTATATCTGTGAGACTGACCTTATCGCCTCATCCGTGAGTCCCTTTTCGGAGAGGTCGATTTTCCCCGAATGATAGACAGAGCCGAATGTGTCCTTGACTGCCCGCGACTGCTCATGAATCTCTTTCATCATGAAGTGCTCGAAGCCGCCTTTTTCCGCCGCGTTTGCGTCCCATGTTACTGTGCTGACTTCCTTGTAGGTGGCGTAACCTTCCCCGTCAAAGAACCTCACATCGCCGTCCTTAAGCCTTACTATTTCCATGTTGTCGAGGTAGTAGACTTCTCTTGTGTCATGGAGGATTGCTGACACGTCCGACGCGAGGAACGACTCGCCCTTCCCCTGTCCTGCGATTAACGGCAGATCCTTTCTCGCACCCCAGACTTCACCGGGACAGTCGCGGAACAGTATCACGAAGCAGTATGAGCCTTCTATGTCCTTGATGGCGCGTGTTATGGCCTTGAGGGGGGATTTCTCCTGTTTGTAGTAGTAATCGATGAGCTTCACGGCAGCTTCCGTGTCGGTCTGTGAGTAGAAGGTGTAGCCATGTTTGCCCAGCATTTCACGGATCTCCCGGTAATTCTCGACGATTCCGTTGTGGACAGCTACAACCGCCTTGTCATCACTCCATAACGGATGGGCGTTCACGTCTGAGGGTTCACCATGTGTTGCCCAGCGTGTATGACCGATTCCGCATGTCCCGGAAACTTCCTCGCCCGCGTTGATTCTGTCCTCCAGAACTTTGAGGCGGCCTTTGTTCTTGGCGACCTTGATTTCCCCGTCAGCAAGAACAGCAATTCCCGCCGAGTCATAGCCCCTGTATTCGAGTCTGGCAAGCCCCGCAAGCAATATACCGCTGGCCTGCCTTCCTCCTGAATAGCCTAATATACCGCACATGTTATTTATCTCTCCTTCCGTGATTTATATCCTGTCAACCAGTTCCGCAATTACTTCCGCTACCCTGTGAGAATAGTCCTTCATCGCGTCAAGCACTTCCTGCCCTGTAAGTTTGTGGCAAGGCTCAACCCCGGCGGCCATGTTAGAGGCACACGACAGCACAGCGACCCTCATACCCATTGCGTGAGCCGTGATTACTTCCGGGACTGTAGACATTCCGACAACATCAGCACCAAGCAGACGGAGCATCCTGATTTCCGCAGGGGTCTCGAATGACGGTCCGGGCATGGCGGCATATACTCCTGTCTTCAGCCCTAAGTCAGCCAAAATATTCAGCATGGCCGGGTCATATGCGTTGGTCATGTCGGGAAAACGCTCGTTCCAGCGTGAATCATTCGGCCCGGAAAGAGGATTTGCACCCGTCATGTTTATGTGGTCTTTCACCGCTATGATTTCGCCGGGACTGTATGACGTGTTCACCGCCCCGGAAGCGTTCGTTACTATGTACTCTTTCACTCCCATCATTGCGAGTACTCTTACAGGGAATGTTACTGCCTTCATTCCGCAGCCCTCGTAGTAATGCACCCGGCCCTGAAGGATTATTGACGGACGACCGTGAATCCTGCCGGCTATGATTTTCCCGGCATGACCCGGAGCTGTCGAGCATGGCCAGTGAGGGATGTCCTCTGCGCTTAATGTTACTGGCTCGTCAGCAAGAGCGGCAATATCTCCCAGTCCTGAGCCGCATACTATAGCTGTTACTGGCGTGAAGGGAATGAGTTTCCGAATATGTGCGAGGGATTCCAGAGCGTCAGTGTAATCATAGTTTGACATTATGCGAGCCTCCTTTGCGGGAATATCAGGTATTCTAGCACAGGTACATGATACAATTACGTGCAATCACAAAAAGGGGGATAACAATTTATGACGGCCAAACAGGAGCGTGCGGTGGAACTCAAGAATCGCACGGGTGATGCGCACTACAATTGCTGTCAGGCAGTAGCTTGCGTGTTTGCTGACGAGGCAGGAGTAAGCGAGGACGTGCTGCGCAGAATAGGTGCGGGCTTCGGCTTGGGCATGGGAGGAATGGAGGGTACATGCGGGGCATTGTGCGGTGCTGAGATGATACTGGGTCTCACGAAGTACAAGGGCAGCCCCATACGGAACGATGCGAAGGAGCTTCACGCCAAGTTCACCCGGATGTGCGGCGGGTCAATATGCCGCGAGATTAAGGGAGTTGGGACGGGGAAGGTGCTATGCTCGTGCGATGACTGCGTGAGGAATGCCGTTGAGATTCTGGAGAACACGATATAACATGAACGCTATAATGCCCAGTCCAGTCCACTATTGTCCGTAATCATCCCGCCGGGAAATGTTCACCGATGACAGCGAGATATATTTTCACGCGCTGTGCTACGGTGATGCGTGGTACATGGCCGATTTCACCGGGGTATACAGGGATCATGATGAGACTTTACCGCCGGATGAGATTGCGGTATCATTTGCGGCATCAGTGAAATTTCTCGGCATAATCCCAAGAAAGGAGCTTGACACAAGAATCATGGCCGTGTATAATCGCACATCGCACATCGCACATCGCACATCGCACATCGCCTGAATTGTTCCCTTTTTCTGGCTGACTTGACGGAGGCCGGGCAATGGTGAAAGAACTCATCAAGTCATTGCTCGGCGAGAAGAACACTGCAAGAGTCCGCCGCCTCAAGTCCTCCATCAACGCCGCAAAATCCACATGGCACACCCTCAGCACCCCCCAGAATCCGCGGGACAGCCTCAACGTCAGGCAGCTAATCTCCGTCCACATGCTGGAGAAAGCCCTAGCAGTCGGCAACATGAAGTACCTTTCCGCTGTGAAATACCCCGAACTCATCAGCAACATATCCCGCCTAATCGATATGGGACTCCCGCCGGATGACTACACAGTCGCAGTAAGCGCGGCAATAATCAGGTCAGCACTTGCCGCAATACACGGCCATGAGGACGAGAAATCACAGCTCGAAGCCCTCGTGTCAGACCGCAAGATACCAGCGCAGAATTTCAGGGGAGGGGCGGAGGTTGTCCCGTCAGCAGAAATCCTCAAGCACACAAACTTCGACTTTCACGCCTTCGTGTCATCCCGTCATTCTGTCAGGAAGTTCCGCGACAAGGTCATACCTAGCCCGGTCATCCGCGAAATCGTGAGGGATGCGCTGTACTGCCCTTCAGCCTGCAACCGCCAGCCCTTCAGAGTGTACTACTCGGAGGACAGGGGGAAAATCGCCGAAATCATCAAGTTGGGCGCGGATGGATTTATTGCGGCGGGAGTTCATGACTGCCTCATAGTAACGTGCGACAGGGCATTGCAGAACCCGGCAGAGCTTGACGATCAGGAGTACGTCAACGGCGGAATCTTTCTCGGCTACCTCGTCATGTCGATTCACGCTCACGGACTGGGGTCGTGCCTGTTCCAGTGCCTGCGGTCAAGTATGGTGAAACAGGACAGAATACGCCGGGCATTTGGCATCAGCCAGAGTGAGGTTATCGTGTGCTGTGTAGGGATTGGCGAGCTGGAAGATGAAGTGAGTGTTGCCTGTGCTCAGAGGAGGCCAGTTGAGACGGTGGCAATAAGCCTCGACAGCTAGCGTTTGCGTCCGGGCAATGGGCGGGCGATTATCTTCTGCCACAGCGATATGTACTGCTCGTGAAGGAACGAAGGGTAATCCGTCTCAAGGCTCGGACGCTCCCACTTGTACACGTCAGCCCTTCCGTTCAGGTAACGCCTCAATACCGCCGGGGTGTCGTCATCAATCAGGATTGCCGCCCCTCTTCCCCTTGCCTCGTCAAGATACTCGCGGAGCCCGGAAAAGTTCCCCTTCTGCCACCTCTCCAGCCCGTCAGGACGCTCAACCCTGCACCCCGCCGCCTGAAGCAGTATCCCCGATGACCCGCTGAAGTCCGCTATGTTCGTGTCCTTCAAGACCTGCCCGACCAGTATCGAGCTGGACAATCTCGCCTGGAACTCGGCAAGCCTCCGCTGGTAGTACGGGTAATTCTGCGCGTCCCATTCCGACAACGCCGTGAGGACTCTCTGCGCCACGAACGGAATCACTGACGGGTCATATAGGGAGCTTGTGTTTGCGGGGAAGGGGGAGTAAAGGTGCTTGACGGTGAATTTTCCGGGGGACTTTATGCCTGCTGACTGAGCATCGTTCTCATCGAGAGCAATAATCTTCGAGCCTTCAGGAAGCTCACGGAGGACTCTTCCGCGTTCGGCCATGACCAAATCACCGTTAGCGTTCCAGACACGGAGGGGAGTAACGTTGACTTCCGGGCCGCCTATGAACGAGGCAAGGAGGGCAAGCCACGGATGAGTAACAGCTACGTTGAGCTTGTCGTCAGCCGCAGAAATGCCTGCCCCAGTCAGCAGAAAGATTATGATTGTTACTGTGAGAATCTTACGCGCCAAATTTAGCCTTCAAGTCTTCCAGTATCAGAGCCGCCACTTTTGCCTCAGCCTTTTTCCGGGACTTTCCTGTCTCTACATGCTCAAAGCCGTTCATGTACAGCCTTACGGTGAATGTAGGTGCATGGGACGGGCCTTCTGTCTTGAGCAGCTCATACTTCGGGAGCGGCATTGCCCTTGCCTGAAGCCAAAGCTGGAGGGCAGTCTTGGGGTCGCGTTCAGTCAGGAGTTCTTCGGCGTTGCTGAGAAAAAGTTTCTTCACGACACGTTCAGCCGCGCTCATTCCCCCGTCAAGGCACACAGCCCCGATTACGGCCTCTAGAGCGTCTGCTGTTACGGATTTCGGGAGGTCGCCGGTCTTCATTGTGTGGCCGTGAAGGACTATGTACGGTATTCTGAGTGAGTCGGCCTTCCTGAACAGTGAGTCGGTCTTCACGAGTCCCGCCCGCATTTGTGTCAATTCTCCCTCGTTAGCGTCAGGATAATTGCGGAAGAGCGTGCGTGTTACGATGAACTCCAGCACAGAATCGCCGAGAAATTCCAGCCGTTCATTGTTGTAGCTGAGGCCGTATTCCTTCGCGAATGAGGAATGACAGAGTGCCTCCTCAAGAAGCATCTTGTCCTCGAACGTGTAGCCAATACCTTCTTCCAGAAACTTTATCTCGTGTTCGTCAAGCCTCTGCTTGCTGATTAACGCCTCAAGGTCAATCATTGATGCCATATCTCTCGAACGCAAGGACTCCGTTATGTCCGCCGAAACCGAAGCTGTTCACAAGCAGCCTGTCAACCTTCCTGTTCACGCCTGCGCCAGTCGACAGAGTAATATCACACTCAGGGTCAGGATTCTCGTAGTTGAGCGTGGGGTGAATGTAGCCTTCCTCGATGGCCTGCATTGACGCGATGACCTCAAGCCCTCCAGCCGCGCCAAGACAGTGGCCGATCATGGACTTTGTTGACGTTACTGTGATGTTCTTTGCGCCGTCAGCAAAAACGCGGTTGATCATCCCTGCCTCCATCTTGTCGTTGAGGCCGGTTGATGTGCCGTGAGCGTTGATGTAGTCGACCTGAGACTTGTCCCAGCCTGACATCGTGATTGCGCGCTCTGTTGCGTAGGCGGCACCCTTCGCTTCAGGGTCAGGGGCGGTGATGTGGCCAGCATCGCAGGAAGTCCCGTAGCCGGTGAACTCCGCGTAGATGTGCGCTCCCCGTGCAAGTGCGTGTTCAAGCTCCTCAAGGACGACAACCCCGGCTCCCTCGCCCATGACGAAGCCATCCCGGTTGAGGTCGAACGGCCTGCTTGCGTGTTCCGGGTCATCATTCCGGGTGGATAACGCCTTCATTGACGCGAAGCCTGCAATTGCTATTGTGCGTAATGCCGCCTCAGTACCGCCCGCTATAATCACGTCAGCATCGTCACGGATTATCGTGTGATATGCCTCGCCCATGCTGTGAAGGGAAGTCGCGCATGCCGTAACGACACAAAGATTCGGGCCTTTTGCGCCGAGAACGATTGCCACGTAAGCGGTTGACATGTTGCTTATCATCATCGGGATAAAGTAAGGGCTGACTCGTCTCGAACCTTTCTCCAGCATTGTGCGGAAATTGTTGAACGAGGTCTCAATTCCTCCCTGCCCTGTGCCGATGTACACGCCTAATCTGTACGGGTCAACTGTCTTCACGTCCAGCCCGGAGTCCTCAACCGCGAGTTTTGCAGCGGCTACTGCGAACTGTATTGCCCGGTCTGAACGCTTCGCCTCTTTTCCCGGCATGTACACGGAGGGGTCAAAGTCTCTGATTTCCGCGCCGAATGTTACGGGGCAGTCGCCGAGGTCGAACGTTGTTATGCTGTGGATGCCGTTCCTGCCTTCACGGAGTGCCTGCCAGTAATCATTTTTCCCGGTCGCAATAGGACTCACCGGGCCTAATCCTGTTACCACTACTCTGCGTTTATTTTGCGTCAAATTGTGTTCATACTCCTCTGTGAGTTACCTGTGATTATGGATGATGGTTTTCTTGTGATGGGTGAAAACTCTCGTGAAGAATTATACACTAGGTTTCAGTGGTTATCGTTGGCGCAAAACATTCAGCGTTCGTATCTTTTGCGCGGGGCAATATGGCTTCCTCCTGCCGAGACTCATGAAGTGCCTGACCTCATCATTCACGTACGGCGACCTCGTGCTGTCAGGTGAGCATATCAGTAGACTCGTCAAGGTATTTGCGGAGGGACTCAGTGAGGCTTCCTTCTTTTGCTACAAGATTGGCCTCGTCCATGAACACAGAGCCTAACTTCTTTGGGAGTTCCGGGTGGGACTGTATCAGCTTGGACGGAAGATGATAGCTGCGAAATTTCTTGTGCAGATGCCGGGCAACCTTCTTGTCCTTGTGGCTGTAACTGGTGAACGCGTAATACTTGAAGTTTTCCCCTTCCACGATAATACCTCCCTCACTGTACGAAAAAGGGAGACAGAATCAGCAAACCGACTCTATCTCCCGTCAACGGCATTCTCTGAATAACGCCTGCTTAGTCTTCCACGCCGATTTTGCCGAGCGTGTAGTTCATCGCCTCGCCTACTGATGTCAGCTTCTCCGCGTCCTCGTCAGGAATCTCGATGTCGAACTCTTCCTCGATTCCCATGATGAGCTCCACGATGTCAAGCGAGTCCGCCCCCAGGTCCTCAACGAAATTCTTTTCCGGCGTAACCTGGTCGGCCTCAACGTCAAGGCGGTCTGATACTATTGCTTTGAGCTTCGCTACTGCTTCTTCTTTCGTCATGTTACTTCACCTCCTTCAAGGGATAATTTCATTGTGCATGATACTAAATCATTGTCATTCCCCCGTCAACTGCGAGGGTCTGTCCTGTGATGTACGCGCTCTTCTCTGAAGCGAAGAATGACACGGCTCTTGCGACTTCTTCAGGCTCTCCAATCCTGCCAACTGGTATGGACTTGAGGATGCCTTCTTTGACTTCGGGCTTCAGTATACCAGTCATCCCCGTATCGATAAAGCCCGGAGCTATCGCGTTGGCGGTTATTCCTCTTGCGGCGTATTCTCTTGCTATGGATTTCGTGAGGCCGATTATACCAGCTTTTGACGCGGAATAGTTGCACTGCCCGGCATTTCCCACGAGACCAACAACGGATGAGATTGATATTATGCGACCGTAGCGGGCTTTTGCCATGTCCTTCACCGCGAGCTGTGAGCAGTAGAAGGCGGCGTTGAGATTCGTGTTGATGACCGCGAGCCAGTCTTCAGCCTTCATCCTCATGAGGAGGGTATCACGGGTGATTCCGGCGTTGTTGACGAGGACAGAGACATTTTCGCCGAACGATGCCTTAACGTCAGCAAACATTTTCGCGGCTTCCTCCTGGACGCTGACATCAGCCCGGAAGATTTCAGCCTTCACTCCGAGAGCTGTAACCTCATCCCTGAGAGACTTTGCGGCCTCCTCGCTGTGCGCGTAATTGATGGCAACGTCGAAACCGTCATGAGCAAGCTGAAGGGTGATTGCGCGTCCTATGCCTTTTGCGGCTCCTGTGATAAGCGCGAGCATGGGTCAGCCTCCTAACTTTTCGCGCAGGGTTTCGAGCTTTTCGAGAGTTCCTGCTGACATGAGTCCTAGTCCCTTGCGGCATTTCTTCACGAGCCCGGACAATACTTCACCCGGCCCTATCTCGTAGAACGCCTCAACCCCAGAATCAGCCATGAACGCGACGGAGTCCTCCCACAAAACCGGGCTGAACGTCTGTGCGTAGAGTCTGGCCTGAATTTCGCCTGCTGACCTCACGGGCTTTGCGTCAACGTTGGCGATGATGTCATAATTTGCGTCATGCCACATGATTTTTGCGAACTCGGAGCGTAACTTCTCGGCGGCGGGCTTCATGTACTGGCTGTGGAAGGGCGCGCTGACAGAGAGCTTCACGGCGCGTTTTATGCCGAAGGATTTTGCCTGAGAGATTGCCGCGTCAACAAACTCCG